>CAZQMY010000331.1:0-6957 GCA_964594405.1 uncultured Spirochaetaceae bacterium
CATGTAGGCGATGTTCGATGGCGACGGGGCCTTGTCTGACTCCGGTCTCTCGGCCGAGCTGATCCTGCAGGTCCACGACGAGTTGGTCTTCGAGGTGCCCGAGGACGAGGTCGACGCGCTCACGGCACTGGCCCGCGAGAAGATGGTGGGTGCCCTGCCGCTCGAGGTCCCACTGGTGATGGACGTCGGCGTGGGGCGGAATTGGCGCGAGGCGCACTGAGCGCCCTCTCCCGGCCTCTCCCGGCTTCTACCGCCCTCTGTCGCCGCGCCATTCTCCTATAGAATACAGGGGCTTACGAAAAAGTCGCCCAGCGCCCGAAAAAGCCTGACACGCGAGGCCCCGGCCGGCCACTTCCTTCTCAGACAACATCATATGATCCCCTTCCCAGGGAAACCCCGGCTGCTCCCAAGGCAGCCGGGGTTGTCATTTCGGGGTCCCGCCGCTCCGAGCCCTCAGCGCCGGGCCGCGGCCGTGCACCACCGGCTGCCCACGCTGCCAAGGCCGAA
Source organism: uncultured Spirochaetaceae bacterium (assembly GCA_964594405.1). Classification (GTDB taxonomy): domain Bacteria; phylum Myxococcota_A; class UBA9160; order UBA9160; family UBA4427; genus CAZQMY01. The sequence continues at coordinate 508 of CAZQMY010000331.1, forward strand.
GATGCGGCGATCCGCGCTGGCGCTCACTCGCGCTCGACCGTAGGCTGGCCGCCATGTTGACGGCCGAGCGGGTAGGGCGCCCCGGACCGATCGCAGCAGCGGCGGTCCTGCTCGTGGCGTTGACGGCCTGGATGAACGCGGAGCGCTTGCCGCCGGCCATCTATCCGACCCCGAATCCGCACCCGGCGCTCGGCATTTCGCCGGTCCTGGCCAGCACGCCCCTGGAGGTGCGGATCCCCCTCGAGCGGCCGGTCTCGCGCGTGCATCTGCCGGTGCTCACCGACGCGGAGCGCGCCGCGTTGCAGGTGGTGGTGCGCCCCTGGTCGAAGGGGGCCGCTCGGCGCCCGGGGCCGCGATTGGCAGAGGTCGAGGTCATGCGATCCGGCGTCGTCGCCATCGATCTCGGGCCGATGGACGGAGACGAGACCGGCATCGCGCTCTCCATCGAGTCGGAGGCGATCGCGCCGGAGTCGGCGCCCTCCGTGATGTGGTCCGAGCGCCCGCCCCTGACGGGCATCCTGGTCCGACGCGCGGAGCAGCCCCTCTCGGCCTTTCCGCGACTGCCTGCCACGGGGCCGCTCTTCGTTCTCGAGTACCGCTGGCCCATGCGATCTGCGCTGCTCGCCTGGCTCGGGCTGCCGCTCCTCTTCGCGCTGGCCTGGCAGAGCCCGCGCCACACGGCGCTCTTCCTGGCTGCCCTCTCGCTCGCCGCCGCGCTCACCAGCGGCCTCCTATGGCAGCGGGACTACTCGCGTCGTTCGGCCCACTTCGACGCGGATGCCTACGGTCGCAGCGCGCACTGGATCGCGAAGGCGATCGCGGAGCCGCGGGGCGGCGCCGGGTGGGAGGGCGCCCGGGCGTACTTCGCGGACCATCCCCACGCCACGACCACTCTCGTCCCCGCCCTCGTCGCGTTGCCCGTGCTGGTCGGGACGCCGGTGATGGCCGGCTACGCGGGTGTCACGGCGCTCGCCGGGCTGGCCTCGCTCCTGGTCTTCAGGGCGATCCTTCAGCGCCAGCTCGCTCTGGATCACCGGCTCGTCCTGCTCATGACGACCGCCTTCGCGACCCATCAGCTCGTGTTGCGCAGCTTCGCACGCCCGATCACCGATGGCTTCGGTCTGCTGCTGGTGTTGGTGACCCTCTTCGTATTGGTCGAGCGGGTGCGGGCGCATGGCTCGCGAAGCGACCTCCTGCTCGGAGCGCTCGTGCTCGCCCACGCACTCGGCCGGCCACAGGGGCTGGGCTACTGGCCCTTCGTCGCGGTCGCCGCCATGGCGGCCGACTGGGTGCGCGAGGGCAGCCGACCGGATTGGACGCGGTGGATCGGCAGCCAGCTGCGCATCTTCGTGCCGCCGCTCGCGTTGCTCGGGCTCCTGTACACCGGCTTCGGCTGGCTCGACAACATCGAGCTGATGATGGCCAAGGCGGCGCGATTCCGGATGAGCAGCACGGCTGGACGGCTCTTCACCGCGATGGCCGGTACGCTGCAGCTCTGGCCCCTGATGTGGCTGCCGCTGAGTCGTCCGGCGCCGACGGACCGGGGTAGGACGGCGCCGGTGATCGCACTCTGGGCGGCCTGGCTCGTCTACGCGGTGGCGCTCCTCGTGGTGGTCCGTGCGCCCTTCTGGCTCAGACACTTCCTGCCCGCCCTCCCGGCGGCGCTCGTGCTGGCTGCGGCCGGGATCGGGCGTCTGGGGGAGGGGCGCCGGCGATGGGCGCTGCTGGCGGCCGCGGGCATGATGCTGGCCAATCTCGTAGCGGTCGGAGTGCAGATCTTCGAGTTCGGACCGCTGGACCCGCGGATCGCGGACTTCATCTCGACCCCCTGAGAGTGACCCGGGGAACGGGTCCCCCCTTCTTCCCAGCGGGGAGCGAAGAAAGTGGCTCGAGCCCGAGAAAAGTTCCGGCCCGATTGCCCGATTCGCGCGTCGTTCCCGCCTCTATCAGTGAAGGGCAACGAGAGGCTCCCAGGAGCGAGCCGCCACACTGAGAGGGAAGAACAATGACCGTGCCGACCGCCGCCAACATCACCCCCATCACCCCCATCACCCCTGTTCGCGTCGCCGGGAGCGCGCCGACCCAACGCGATCGCGACCTCGAGCTGGTTCGCCAGGTCGCCTCGGGCGACCCGCTGGCCTTCGATCGGCTGCACAGCCTCTATCGAGATCGCCTCTATCGCTTCGCGGTCAAGCGCCTGCGCGACAGCGCCGAGGCCGAGGACGTGTGCCAGGACGTCTTCATGCAGGTCTACAAGTCCATCGGCTCCTTCGAGGGGCGGTCGAGCCTGCTGACCTGGATGTTCGGCATCGCGCATCACCAGGTCTGTCGACGCTTCCGCAAGCGGAACCTCGACGCGCAGTCTCTCGACGCGCCCGAGGCCCGGGAGCTGCCGGCGGAGCAGGTCTCCGCCGATCGCCAGCTCGACGCGACGCGGGTCTTCGCCTCCTACAGCCAGGCCGTCGAGACGAAGCTCGGCGAGGTGCATCGCGAGGTCTTCCAGCTGCGTTACGCAGAGAACTGCTCGACCAAGGAGATCGCCGAGCGGATGGGCAAGAGCAACCAGGCGATCAAGATCAGCCTCTTCCGCTCGCGACAGACCTTGGCCGACGCGACCGAGGGCCTCGACATGCTGCTCAGCGCATGATCGGCTCGTCGAGGACGCGCGTCCGGTGTGGACGCCGCCCACAGGCCGGGGCGTCGTGCTCAGAGCAGCGCGCGAAGCTTCTCGCGGGCCAGGGCCCAGTCGTTCTTGACGGTGCGCTCGGAGACCCCGAGCTCGTCCGAGATCTCGGGAAAGGTGAGTCCGCCGAAGACCCGGAGGCTCACCACCAGGGCCGCGCGATCGTGCTCCTCCGCGAGTCGCTCGAGCGCTTCCTCGGCGACCGTGAAGGCCTCCTCGTCGGCATCCATGGCCGGGAAGAGCCCCTCGTCCAGCTGCTCTCGATAGGCGCCGCCGCCCCGCTTGCCGGCGCGGCGTGCCCGCGCGTGGTCGATCAGCACCCGGCGCATGATGCCCGCAGCCACCCCGTAGAAGTGGCTGCGATCGTCCCAGTCGTGGTGTTCGCGGGTCGATAGGCGGACGAAGGTCTCGTTGACGACCGCCGTGGCCGAGAGCGTGTGATCCCCACGCTCGCTCCGGAAGATGTTGCCCGCCACCCGGCGGAGCTCCGGATAGACCAGCTCCCAGAGGCGCTCACCGCCGCCTCGCCGCTGGTCATCCACCCCCTCGCCCACGCGGTTGAGCAGCTCGGTGATTTCGCCGGGACCCTTCATCGACCATCAATCTAGCCCTGATCCTTCGAGCGGATCAATTCTCGAACCCCGATTCTCGGGAGGTCGGCGAGGCAGGGACCCGATGCCCATCCTGCCCATTCGCAGACGAGATCTCACTGGGGTGGGATCTTGCGTCAGGTCCCGCCCGGCTGGATGGAGGTCGGAATCTGGCGCCACAGCCCCGCATGGGCATTCGCGCAGGCCTCGTGAATGGCGTTTCGGATCCAGCAGCCTGCTGATCCATACGGGCCGTCGGTTCTGGGCCGGGACATGGGCACGGGATGATAAGCAGGGGGATCCGGCGCGCATCGCCGACCCGGACGCCGGCGATTGCGTCGGCAGCGCTTCCGAGCACGAGAGCAAGGAGAGGGCCCGCCATGGCCATCGTCGAAGCCATCGAGACATCCCCCGGTGCACCCCGTCGGCTGCGTCTTCGAAGCCCCGTCACCCTGGAGTCGATCGGAGAGATCAAGGTGACGACGGAGCTGGAGGTCGCCGCCGCGACGGAGCGGGCGCGCAAGGCCCAGCGCGACTGGGGCGCGCTCGGGGTCGACGAGCGCGCGCGCCGGCTGCTCCGCGTGCTCGAGCGCGTGATCGAGCGCCAGGAGGAGATCATCGACACGGTGATCCGTGAGACGGGCAAGACGCGCAACGAAGCGATCCAGATGGAGATCTTCGCCTCCTGCGACGCGCTCGCCTACTACTGCAAGCGTGGCCGGCGCTTCCTCGCGCCCGAGAAGCGGAAGCTGCACGGTCTGATGCGCCTCATGAAGAAGCTCCAGGTCCACTTCAGGCCGCTGGGCGTGGTCGGCGTCATCAGCCCATGGAACGGCCCGTTCATCATGCCGATGAACCCCAGCGTCCAGGCCCTGATCGCGGGCAACGCGGTGATCGTCAAGCCCTCCGAGGTGACTCCCTTCTCGGCATTGCTGATGGCCGAGATCTTCCGAGACGCGGGCCTCCCCGATGGGTTGCTGCAGGTCCTGACCGGCGACGGCGAGACGGGGGCCGCCCTCGTGCGCAGTGGCGTGGACAAGGTCAGCTTCACGGGCAGCGTCACGACGGGCCGGAAGGTGGCGGTGGCTTGCGCGGAGCAGCTCATCCCCTGCACTCTGGAGCTGGGAGGCAAGGATCCGATGATCGTCTGCGACGATGCGGACCTCGACTCCGCCGCGGCCGGTGCCCTGGCCGGCGGCTTCACCAACACGGGGCAGTACTGCTGCGGGACCGAGCGGGTCTACGTGGTCGAGAGCGTGGCGGACGAGTTCATCGCCAAGGTGGTGGACCGCGCGGCGAGCCTCCGCCAGGGGGCGGAGGGCGAGTTCGATGTCGGCGCCATCTTCTGGCCGAGCCAGCTCGAGATCATCGAGTCGCATATGAGCGACGCCGTCGCCAAGGGCGCCCGAGTGCATGTCGGTGGTCGGCGGAACCCCGCGTACGAGGGCTGCTTCTACGAGCCCACCGTGATCACCGAGGTGGACCACGGTATGCGCATCATGCGCGAGGAGACCTTCGGACCGATCCTGCCGATCATGAAGGTCAAGGACCAGGAGGAGGCGCTCGCTCTGGCGAACGATTCCAGCTACGGTCTGTCCGCCACCGTGTGGAGTCGCGATGAGTACCGTGCCGTCAAGCTCGCCCGCCAGATTCAGAGCGGCGGCGTCTGCATCAACGACATGACCGTGACCTACGGTGTGCCCGAGGCGCCCTTCGGCGGCGTCAAGGCGAGCGGTGTGGGGCAGGTCAATGGCAGGGACGGGCTGCGTGGCTATTGTCACGCCCTGCCCATCATCATCGATCGTTTCGGGGGCAAGGCGCTCCGTTCGTACTACCCGCTCTCCGACGAGCAGGACGGAAAGATCCAGAAGACGATCAAGCTGGTCTTCGGGACGTCGATCGGCCGCTTCCTCTCGTGACGAGGCCCGCGTGTCGCCGGCGAGGACCGGAGTCGGCGCCGACGGCGAGCCGGTGCCAGCGCGGGGCGACCGCTCCTCAGCCAGTCCAACACAACGCACCTGATCGAAGCGCGCTCGCCAGCGGTCGATGGTGAGCGCTCTACATCCCAGGAGTCGAATCTTGAAGAATCTCTTTTCCGTCGAGGGCAAGGTTGCCCTGGTCACCGGAGGAAGCAGCGGAATCGGCAAGATGATCACGCGCGGCTACGTGGAGAACGGCGCGAAGGTCTACATCTCGTCACGCAAAGCCGAGGTCTGCAACGCCGTGGCCAGGGAGCTCTCGGAGTACGGCCAGTGCATCGCGGTTCCGGCAGACCTCTCCACGCAGGCCGAGTGCGACCGCCTCGCCGGAGAGATCATGTCGCGGGAGGACCAGCTCGACATCCTCGTGAACAATGCCGGCGCGAACTGGGCGGCACCGCTTGCCGAGTTCCCCGACTCGGCCTGGGACAAGGTGCTCGCACTGAACCTCAAGGCCGTCTTCCATCTCACGCGCGCGCTGGTGCCGGCCCTCGAGAAGTCGGGCAGCGCAGACGATCCCGCCCGCGTGATCAACATCGGCTCCATCGACGGACTGAAGCCCCCGGCGCTCGACACATTCTCATACTCGTCCAGCAAGGCCGCGGTTCATCAGCTCACTCGCGTACTGGCCAAGAAGCTGGCAGAGAAGCACATCACGGTGAATGCCGTGGCTCCAGGCCCCTTCCGGAGCAAGATGATGAAGGCCACCCTCGAGCGATTCCAGGACGCCATCGAGGCCAGCGCGCCGCTGCAGAGGATCGGCAGTGACGAGGACATGGCCGGCGTCGCCATCTACCTGGCGTCGCGCGCCGGCGCCTATCTCACGGGGGCCGTGATCCCGGTGGACGGCGGGATCTCGACCACGACCTAGCCGCGACCGCGGTGCAGGACGCCCGCGGTCTCGCCCGTTCCGCCATCGGCCCAAGGGCCCAGCGAAAGGAAATGCATGTCCGAAGAGCCGCTCATCGCCGTCTTCGTCGACTTCGAGAATCTCGCCCTCGGTGTGCGCGACATGAAGTGGCAGAAGTTCCGGGTCGATCTGATCCTGAAGCGCCTGCTCGAGAAAGGGCGCATCGTCTTCAAGCGCGCCTATTGCGATTGGAGCCACTACCAGGACGACGTCCGCGAGTTCCACCACCAGGGCATCGAGCTGGTGGACATCCCGCGATCCAAGGTCGGCGGCAAGAACAGCGCCGAC
>CAZQMY010000332.1:0-6949 GCA_964594405.1 uncultured Spirochaetaceae bacterium
GTCTGGGGCGTCGAGATGTGCATCACGGACGATCAGGGCAAGCAGCTGCCCGACGACGAGCACGGCGAGATCTGCATCCGGGGGCACAACATCATGAGCGGATATCTCGGCCGCCCGGACGCCACGAAGGAGGCCATGGCCGGCGGCTGGTTCCACTCGGGCGACATCGGCTATCGGGACTCCGACGGCTGCTACTGGATCGTGGATCGCAAGAAGGACATGATCCTCCGCGGTGGCTTCAACGTCTATCCGCGCGAGGTCGAAGAGGTGCTCTATCAGCACGCGGCGGTGGTGGAGGCCGCGGTGATCGGCGTGCCGCACGAGAGCCATGGCGAGGAGGTGAAGGCGGTGGTCGCACTCGGAGCGGACCAGTCGGCCACCTCGGACGAGATCATCCTCTTCTGCAAGGAGCGGCTGGCTGCCTACAAGTACCCTCGCGTGGTGGAGATCATCGAGGCGTTGCCCAAGGGACCCACGGGCAAGATCCTGAAGCGCGAGCTGCGATGAGGGGAGCCGCGACGTCGCCTCATGTGCCCTCGAGGCCGAGCTCGGCGAGCGCCTCCTCTTCCTTGATCGGGTCGAGGAAGCGCTCGAACTCTTCGGCGCAGACGGGCCGACTCAGCAGATAGCCCTGCACCTCATCGCATTCGTGCGCGCGCAGGAACTCGAGCTGCTCGAAGGTCTCCACCCCCTCGGCAACGACCTCGAGCCTCAGGCTCTGTGCCATCGCGATGATCGCCGAGGTGAGCGCGGCGTCGTCCCGGTTCCCGGGGATCTCGCCTACGAAGGAGCGATCGACCTTCACGCGATCGAGGGGGAAGCGGCGTAGATAGCTGAGCGACGAGTAGCCGGTGCCGAAGTCGTCCAGAGCGAGTCCCACGCCCATGTCGGCGAGCTCGTGCAAGGTGGCGTCGGTGATGTGATCGTTCTGCATGATGGTGCTCTCGGTGATCTCCAGCTCGAGCAGCCCGGAGGAGAGGCCCGAGCTCTCCAGAGCCTCGCGGACCGTCGGTACCAGATCCTCCTCGCTGATCTGCTTGCCCGAGAGGTTCACGCACATGCGAATGGGTCGATTGCCTCGCAGCTCCCACTCGCGTGCCTGATGGCAGGCGGTGCGCAAGACGAAGGCGCCGATGCTCCTGATGAGCCCGGACTCCTCGGCAATGGGGATGAACTCGTCGGGACCGATGTCGCCCAGCTCCTCGCAGCGCCAGCGCAGCAGCGCCTCGGCGGCGACGAGCTCTCCGGTGCGCGCCGCGCGCAGCGGTTGATAATGGAGATGCAGCTCGCGCCGTCGGAGCGCGTGACGGAGCTGTGCCTCGAGCTCGAGTCGCCGTGACCCGTAGGAGTTCATCGTCTGGTTGTAGAAGCGGTGGGTCCGCTGGCCGGCGGACTTCGCGGAGTACATCGCCGTATCCGCGTTGCGAAGCAGGGTCTCCGCGTCGTGGGCGTCGTCGGGGTAGAGCGCGATCCCGATGCTCGTTCCCGCGGCCACCTCCTGACCGGAGAGATCGAAGGGCTTGGACATGGTCGAGAGCAGTCGCTCGGCGACCTTCGCCGCGTCCTGGGGCGAGTGGATGCCGGTGATCAGCACGGTGAACTCGTCGCCACCGAGCCTCGAGATGGACGACTCGTCTCGACTCGTGTCGTTTCGCGCGATGAAGTCCGTGAGCCGCACGGCACGACTGAAGCGTTCGGCGACCTGGCAGAGCAGCTCGTCGCCGACGCTGTGGCCGAGAGTGTCGTTGACGCGCTTGAAGCCGTCGAGGTCGAGGAAGAGAAGCGCGAGCAGACCATCGTCCTGGTCGGCCCGCTCGATGGCGCGCTCGAGGGTTCGTGTGAAGTGCTGGCGATTGGGCAGACCCGTCAGGCCATCGAAGTAGGCGAGGTTGCGAATCTGGCGCTCGGCACGGATCCGCTCGCCCACCCGCCCCATCTGGCCTGCGATGTGCGCGAGCACGCCGAGCATCCGCTGATCGGGCACGAAGGGCTCGTCGCTGAAGAACTCCATGACCGCCCCGACTCGCCCGTCGTGGTTCACCGGCACGCAGATCGACGAACGCAGGCCGGCGGCGGCGGCCACCCGCCAGAACGCGTCGTCACTCTCGGCGGTGAGCTGGCTCGACCACAGCGGGGCAGCCTTGGTGCGGACCGTCTCGATCGAGTCTCGGCTCGAGGCCACGACCTCGCTTCGCGCGATGTCGTCCAGCCCCTCATAGTCCACGTCGACGTACCAGGCGCCGCCCACCCGTGTCTCGACCTCGTTGCTCTCGTCCTCTGGCAGGCGCAGGACGTGGCCGACGCGCCAGCCCATGGTCTGGCAGATCTCCTGCAGGCATAGGGACCACGCCTCGTCGACGCTCTCGGCGATGTTCGCCTGGACCTCGACCTGCAGGAGGAGATGGACGTAGGTGGACTCCTGCTTCAGCTCCTCCACCGCCTGCTTGCGTTGCGAGATGTCGCGGAGCACGAGCACCCGATTCGCGATCTCTCCGGCCTCGGATGCGATGGGCGAGATCTGCAGGTCGTAGATGTTGGGCGGCTGCCCGTCCTGGATCTCGTCCGGGGTGCGGTTGTCTATGACGAACTCGCTCCGCCCCTCGATGGCGCCCCAGAAGAACTCGATCATGTCCTGGTGGGCGACCAGGGCTTCGGTGATGGGCCGCGGAAGTCGGCGGATGTCGATGCCGAGTATCCTCGAGGCAGCGGAGTTGGCGAAGGTGAGGTTGTTGGCCATGTCCACGACCATCAAGCCGTCGGCCATCTCCTCGAGGATCGAGCTCGGCGCCAGCGAGATCTTCGCGCGCTTCTCCTCGCGCCTCAGGTGCCTCAGCGTGTAGTAGCCCAGGATCAAGAGCGAGCAGGGGTAGGGATGGACGTCACGGAAGGGGCCGGTCTCGAGGGCCGCGAGGACATCCGACGAGAGCTGGAGTCCTGCCGCCAGCCAGAGGAGCGTCAGCTCGACGAAGCCGACCTCCTGCCTCGGCCACCACTTCCACAAGATCATCCAGAGCGAGGTATAGGTCAGCCAGCGAACGTAGATGGCGTAGGTCAGCCAGAGCGGGCCCGGCTCGAGGGGGAGCGCCGACTCCGGAGACGTCGGGCGGTCGGTGATGGGGCTCCACACGAGCTCAGCCATCGGGCCCCCGAAGAGCGCGATCGCGATGCTCGCCGGGACGACGCTCAGGGGAAGGAGGAGCTTCGCATCGACGCGATGGGATCGATTCGTCAGATCCGACGCGATCGCGAAGGCCAGTGTCGCGCAGGGCAGCGCGAGCAGCGTCGCGGCGATCCGCATCGCCCATTTGGCTTCGAGCGAGGGCACGTCGACCTCTGCGCCGACGAGAACGGTGGACAGGCCCGTCAGGAGGAAGAGCGAGGAGATGAGGCGTCTGCTCAGCTTCCTCTCCAGCTGGGCGGCCAACACCGCGTACATCAGCAGACCCACGCCCGCGAGGAGGGTCGGGAGAGGATTGCTGGATAGGTCGAAGTCGAGGAGGGACACTTTCTGACTTCCGGTTGGTGGGGATGGCTTCGACGCCGGCCGTCGTCTTCCTTCGTGGTGCGCGTCCGTCCGGTCCGGAGGGTCTCGCCCGATGCACCGGATTGGGGGAGCAACCGAGCTGCACATCGGGTGGTCGCCGAAGCGGATCGATCGGGTCTTCACTCCAATGTGCCCGCGGTGCAGGTGCTCGGCGTCGCTGGCCTGCCTCCGCGTTGCCGGGCCACGGGGCGCATGCGGGCCACGCAGGAAATTCCGCTCCGGCGCGACAGTTCCACCTCCAGCGAACCGATCTAGTGGGGCGCGGTCGAGCGAAGGCGAAGCCGCCTGCACGAATGGGTCACCGGACTCCTCGCTCCGAAGGACAGCGATGCAAGAGCAGCGGCAGACATGCCAGGGCAGGGTCCTCGTCGTCGACGACATCACGGACAACGTCGAGCTGCTCGGCCTCGACCTCGAGGACGCGGGCTACGAGATCATCGCGGCCTACTCGGGCGAAGAGGCCCTCGAGTGCGCGGAGGCCACGCGGCCCGACGCCATCCTGCTCGACGTGATGATGCCGGGGATCGATGGCTACGAGGTCACGCGCCGGCTCAAGGCCCGCCCCGAGCTGGCGCAGATCCCCGTGATCCTGCTGACCGCGCGCGGCTTCGACGAGGCCCTCCTGGAGGGATTCGAGGCCGGTGCGCACGACTACCTCACCAAGCCCTATCAGGCGGAGGTCCTCCTCGCCCGGCTGGGGGCAGCGGTCCGGGTCAAGCGAGCCCATGACACGATCCTGGAGATGAACCGCGAGCTGGAGCGGGCGCGGAACGACGCGGACCGCGCATCGCGATTCAAGAGCGAGTTCCTCTCGAGCATGTCGCACGAGCTGCGCACGCCGCTCAACGGCGTGATCGGAATGACCGACCTCGCCCTCGAGACGGACCTCCCCGCGGAGGCCCGGCAATACATCTCGACGGCTCATCGTTGCGGCCAGGCGCTTCTCTCGGTGATCAACGACATCCTCGATTTCTCGAAGATCGAGGCGGGCAAGATCGAGCTCGAGTGCATCGACTTCGATCTGCGCGGGAGCGTGGAGGAAGCCCTGGAGATCGTCGGGATGCGCGCCCACGACAAGGGGCTGACGCTGACCACGCTCTTCGATCACGACGTACCGGGACGGGTACGGGGCGACCCGGCGCGAATCAGACAGATCCTCCTCAATCTCTTGAACAACGCAATCAAGTTCACGGAGGAGGGCGGCGTCACGCTTCGCGTGGTTCGGGATGCCGGTGAGTCCGCGAAGTGCGCGCGCATCAGGTTCGAGGTGGTCGACACCGGCATCGGCATTCCCCGGGACCGGCTCTGTCTGCTCTTCGAGTCCTTCTCGCAGGTGGACGCCTCGACGACCCGGAAGTACGGCGGCACCGGGCTGGGCCTGGCCATCTGCAATCGGCTCGTTCGACTCATGGAGGGAGAGATCGGCGTCGAGAGCACGGAGGGCCAGGGGTCGACCTTCTGGTTCGCGCTGGACTTCACCGTCGCCGAGGACATGGACCACGATGCGGCGGATCGATCCAGGGTGCTCGAGGGCCTGAGGGTCCTGACGGTCGGGAGTCGGCGCCTGGATCAGCTCGTGCTGAGCGAGCTGCTCTCGGGTTGGATCTGCGAGTGCGCCGGCGTCGACAACTTCGAGGACGCGAAGGCCCGGCTACGCGAGGCCCATCGGCAGGGCGAGGCCTTTCCCGTCGTCGTCCTGGAGGCGGACGGGCAGGACCGCGACCGGCTGATGGAGTTCGCCATCGCGGTCCGGGACGACGAGACCCTCGGCTCTCCACGCATCCTCCTGCTCACCAACGACCCGCGGCCGGGTGATGCCGAGTGCTTCAACAGGGCGGGCGTCTCCGTCTATCTCCCGAAGCCCTACAAGGCCTGGCAGCTGCACGATGCGCTGCTCGTGCTGAGGACCGACCATGCACGACATCGCTCCCGACCGCTCGTCACGCGCTTCATCCTCAGCGAGCAGCGGCGCAGTCGGGTACGCATCCTGCTCGCAGAGGCCGACCCCGCGCTCCAGCGCGCCCTCCTGCTGCCGCTGCGCCAGCTCGGCTTCCACTGCGACGTGGCGTCCACGGTGCCGGCCTTCACGCAGGCGGTCGGCAACGCCGACTACGACCTGACCTTCCTCGGCGAGCAGGTCTTCGACGCGGGCGGCGTCCGGATCGTCGCCGAGGCCCAGCGTGACCGCGACGCCACGGCGAGGCTGATCGGCTTCTTCGCGAACGAGGAGGCGAGAGTCGGGATCGATCCGGACCGCTCCGGCCTCGCCGCGATCGTCGATGCGGAGCACCTCGATGCACAGAGCCTGCTCGAGGTGGTGGGGATGGTGCTCGGGAAGGACGTGCGCCGCACCTGCGAAGACGAGCTCGGCCTGGGAGGAGGGCAGAAGCCATCCGGGGGCTCGGCGCTGCGCGGGCGCAGGATCCTCCTGGTGGACGACTCCATCGACAATCGCGTGCTCGCCAGGGCGTATCTCGCCGAGACCGGCTGCATCGTCGAGGAGGTGGCCAACGGGCGCGAGGCGGTCGAGAAGGTCGAGACCAGCGACTTCGACCTGATCCTGATGGACATGCTGATGCCCGTGATGGACGGATACGCGGCGACGCAGGCCATCCGCCTTCGCGAACGTGAGCTCGGGCGACCCGCGACGCCGATCCTGGCATTGACCGCCAGTGCGTTCCACGAGGACGTCCAGAACTGCATCGAGGTCGGCTGCAACGGCCACGTCGCCAAGCCCATGACCCGCACGGCGCTGATCGAAGGGATCACCGCACAGATCGGCAGCGTGGAGGCGCCCGTCGACGGCGCCGAGGAGGACGCCGGATGCGCGGGAGGGCCGGAGGCGAGCCCGTGCCATCCCGGTGAAGGGCACTACGAAGGCGGGGAGGAGGAGAGCGGACGCATGCAGGATGACGCCGAGATCGTCTACGTCGACCCCGATCTGCGGGATATCGTCCCGAACTTCGTAGAGAATCGGCACAAGGACCTGCCGAAGCTGCGCGGGGCCATCGACGCTGCGGACTTCGAGACCGTTCGCACGCTGGGCCACAACATGAAGGGCGCCGGCGCGGGCTACGGCTTCAGCCGGATCTCCGAGCTCGGCGCGAGCCTCGAGCACGCCGGCAAGAACGCGGACGCCGCCGAGGCCGGCCGATTGATCGATCTCCTCGAAGACTACCTCGCTCGCCTGCAGGTCGTCCTCGACTGCCCCATCGCCGGCCGAGGGCGCGCGAGAGGCGTCAGTCCTCTTCCGTGGTCGAGAGGCAGAAGCAGGTACGGCCGGGTCCGCTCCGCCGCGCGGCGTCGAGGCCCTCCTGCGCGCGGGCCATCAGGATCTCGGGATAGTCGCCATCGACGGGGAAGACGGCGATGCCGATGCTCCCGGTGACCGGTCTGGGGAGCCCC
>CAZQMY010000333.1:0-6938 GCA_964594405.1 uncultured Spirochaetaceae bacterium
CCGCGGAACTCGTCGACCCTTGGCGCACGATCCCTTCGGCAATCAGGATCGCGGTCCCCGGTTCGTCGCCGCCCCCTGGCGTTGCCTCGTAGAGTGCCGCTGCGAAGTCTGCATCGGCGCCGGCGAAGCTCGCATGGAGGTCGACGAGCAGCCGCCCGCGTAGCCGCATCGCGGTGTCGAGCGGATCGCCCACGTAGGCGAGCACGTCCTGCCGGCCGGAGCGACTCCGTGTGGAGAGACCGAGCGCCTGGCGCTCATCGGGGCCGAGCTGATCGCATTCGCCTGAAGGAACGGGATCCCGCGGATCCGCTCGAAGGGTGCCATCGGGCTCGGCGCCGTCGCTCGATCCTTCGCTGAGGCTCAGGCCAGCCTCGCCATTGCGGAGGTGGAGCTGGAGCAGGCGGGTGTCGGCCGGCGGCCAGCGATCGCCCCCTTCGTGATAGCCACCGGGCGCCCGGCCGCATCGTACGAAGACGTCCACGGATGTGTGCTGCTCGTGGGCGCCGCCGCGCAGATGATGATCGAAGTGTCGGATGGCCGCACGGAGCAGGGTCGCTTCGAAGCTGGCGCGGTCGGGGAGCAGGCGCGACGTACCCTGATCGGGCCAGGGGCCGAGGACGAGCGCGGGACGTGTCACGCGCTGCTCCTCTGCGAGCGCGCGCATCTGCGCATAGTCGTCCAGCATCGCGGGAGTCGCGGGATCGCCGTCGGCGCCGATGAACAGAAGGGGGATCGCGCGCGTCGTCGCCGCCGGCGTACGGGCGGCCCAGTGCGCCTCACCCTCGACGAAGTCGGCAAACCAGGGCAGGCGCTGATGCGCCACCCGGTCGGCGTCGATCAAGGGGCGGTGACCGAGTGCTGCGAGCAGGCGCAGCGCGCCGTCTTCCGCACGCGATCTCTCGCCCATGCGCGCGCTCCACTCCAGCAGATGCGCGAAGGCCAGCGCATCGCCGGGCCTGAAGACGCGCCGCGGCTCGCGCGCCGCCACGGCGACCACCGCCGCGTCGATGCCCTCGGCCTCGCCCTCGATCAACGCGAGCGCTGCGCTGCCCGCGTAGCCCGCCCCGAAGGCCCCGAGCCGGTCGCCGTGCCAGGCCTGCGCCCGGATCCAGCTCACGCTGTCCCGGCCATCGCGCGACTCGCTCACGAAGGGATCGAAGCAACCCTCCGAGTCGTTGCGACCGCGCACGCTCTGGACGATCACGTGGTATCCGCAGCTCGCCAGCTCCGACGCCAGGCCCTTTGCGCCGAGTGGGCCGGTGTGGGGATCCTCAGCACTGCGAATCAGGATCGTCGGCGCCCGCTCCTCGGCGCCGACGGGCCAGACGTGGACGCCCTGCAGCCGAACGCCGTCGCGCATGGGGACGTGGATCGGCTCGGGCTCGGCCATGGCCCGGGCCTCGGGGAGCCCGAGCACTCGGCGCCGCCAGCGTGCGATCAATGGAGCTCACCGGTCGGCGGCTCACCCTCGTCCGCGGCGTCGACCTCATCCACCTCCTGGCTGATGCCCGGTCTCACGCCCTCCGGCCCCAGGTTCACGCCCACTCGGAAGAGGCGCTCGAGAGGCACTCGCCTGAGCGTCTCCGCGAGTCCCAGACCGTTCCCGGTCGCGACGTGCTCGAGGCCCAGGCTCGCCACGCTGGCGGCCTTCTCGATGGTGGCGGGCAGGGTCTCGGCATCGCCGAGCGGCTTCCGATCGGCCACTGCCACCTGGTTGGCCAATGCGATGAACGCATAGAAGAACCCGCGCCGCTCTTCGAGCCCGAGCTCCGCCACGGCGCGAAAGACGGAGTGCCCCTCCTTGGCCGGCGTTGGCAGCGCGGTGATCCAGACCGGCATGTCCCAGCTGCCGGTATCGAGCGGCGGGGTCTTCGTCTTCGGGAGGTCGGCGAGGCGTTCCTCGCGGAGGAAGCCGTAGATCCGCATGGCAGAGTCCCAGGACGGGAAGCCGAGATCCTCGAGGCGGCCCGTGCGCCAGCGAAGCGCCCACTCTTCGATCTCGGTCTCCAGCTCCTCGCCCACCGACTGCATCATGCGGAAGTAGAGCCAGTAGTCCTTCTGGAAGAGCACGTGCAGCAGCTTGAGGAGGGGCGCGAGGTCGTCGTCCGGATGACGGGCGACGAAGTGGAAGTGGCCTTCGAGGGCCTGGCTGCCATCTGGCGGCTGCCAATCCTCGTCGCCCGCGGGCTTGAGCTCGACCCTGACGTGATGCCGCAGGTAGAGCGCGAGCACCTCCGGGTCGAGACTCTGCCCGGCACGCAACAGGGTCTCGTCACCCGCTTCGGCGAGCGACGCGAACCAGTCGTCGAGGCGACGGCGCTCGGGGAGCAGCCCATCCCATGCGTCGAGGTCGACGCAGGCGACGATCTGCTCCGGTGTCGCGTTGCGGAGCAGCCAGCTCGCCTCGGACACGCCCAGATGCCTGCACGTGAAGCAGAGCTCGGCCTCGGGCATCAGCGGGATCACCACCTCGGGCTCGGGGGCGAGATCGAGGATGGAGGCGCGCATGCCCAGCGGGGCCTCACAGATCGCCGCGACCTGCTCCGGGGCCGAGAGCTCGGCCATCACGCGTCGCGCAGCGGCGCGATCCTTCTGGGCCAGGCGCAGCAGATCACGCGCGGCGGGGATGAGGAGGCTGCGTTCAGTCTTCATGGCGAGCACCTTAGCAAGCCGGAGGACGCTATCCTGACGTGTCGATGGACCTCGATCTGATTCGCGATCGCCTGGACGAGCACAAGCCGCCGGAGCTCTCCAAAGAGGGGATGCGCCGGGCCGCGGTGGCGCTCGTCCTGAGCGAGCGAGCGGGGCACCCGGAGATCCTCTTCATCGAGCGCGCGAGGCGCGAGGGGGATCCCTGGTCGGGCCACATGGCGTTCCCGGGTGGGCGGCTCGAGCCGCGCGACCCCACGAGCCGGGCCGCCGCCGAGCGCGAGACCTTCGAGGAGGTCGGTGTCTGTCTGGGCGCGGCGAGCTACCTCGGCCCGCTCGCGGATCTGCAGGGCAACCCCCGCTCCCGCCCGAGCAATCTGGTGGTGTCTGCGCACGTCTTCCACCTGCCGGAGAAGAGCGACTTCGAGCTCGAGGAGAGCGAGGTCGCCCACGCGCTCTGGTTCCCGGTGCCCGAGCTGCTGGCACCGGATCGGCACGTCGAGTGGCGTGCGGCGCGCGTGCCCCAGCACAGCTTCCCCGGCATCCTCGTCGGTGAGCCCGAGCGCCATGTGGTCTGGGGGCTGACCTATCGCTTCCTCGACATCTTCCTCGAGGTGATCGGCCATCCCCTCCTCCATCGCTCGGAGGGCGCCGAATTCCTGCGCGAGGGGGCTCGGGCGCGCGAAGACGCGGACTGAGCCGCCAAGGCGGCGATCATCCCGCCAGAGCGGGGCCGGCCACGCTCGCGAGCACGAGCTGCCCGGCGTAGTAGAGCGGGAGCCCCCAGGCGCCGTTCACGGGCCCGGGGCTGACGAAGCGATCGCGCGCAACGCTGATGTCCGAGACCAGGAACATCAGCGCACCGATGGCGACGCGGGGCTCGCCGCTCTCCGGCAGCGAGCCGACCGCGCTCACCATCATCAGCGAGATCACGACGACGTACCCGTAGACCGGGACCACCATGTCTGCGGAGACGTGGGGCTCGAGCCAGCGGACGATCTGCGTCGCGGCCAGAGCCATGCACGCCAGAGCCGCGGCGGTGACGAGCGGATCGACGCCGATCCGCACGAAGGCGGCCAGATACGCGACGTGCCCGAGCAGGAAGGCGAGGATGCCGGCGCGGAACACCGGCTCGCGGTCCTTCGGAATCAGCAGCACATCGCCCAGCAGCGAGAGCACCAGCGCGAGGAGCATCAGCTGACCGTGCAGCCCGGCCCGGAGTGCGCCGGCGGAGACGGCTGCGCCGATGAAGCCCAGGCTGGCGATGGGCTTCGTGAGCCATACACCCAGCCGGCTGTCTCGATGCGATGCGTAGAGCAGACCCGCCAGAGCGAGCGTGGTCAACGCGATCCAGCCTGCCATGTGTGCATGCTACCGTCGCCGATCATGATCCGCTCGAAGACGCTGGAGGGGCGCGCGGGCCGCGTGCTGGCGCTGGCCGAGCGCGCGCTGCACGAGTGGCTCGGACCTCGGATGGATGCGCGAACGCTCGCCTTGCACCACGCCTTCCGCTGGAGGTCGGGCTCCGGCAGGGGCCACCTGGTCCCGATCTCGGACGTGGCGGCCTTCGCGCTCGACGACCTGATCGGCGTCGATCGCGTGGTCGAGGCGCTCGATCGCAACACCCGCCAGTTCATGGCTGGGCTGCCCTTCAACAACGTCCTGCTCCATGGCGAGCGGGGGACGGGCAAGTCATCCGCGGTGCGTGGCATCCTGACGCGGCACGCTGCGGCGGGCCTCCGACTCGTCGAGATGGAGAAGCGCGACCTGGCTGCGCTGCCCGAGCTGCTCCGCGTGCTCCGGCAAGGCGCAGGTCTGCACTTCATCGTGTTCTGTGACGATCTGTCCTTCGGCGAGGGGGAGCCCGGATTCCGCGAGCTGAAGGCCGCGCTGGAAGGCGGGCTCGAGGCCGCTGCGTCGAACGTCTGCATCGTGGCAACGAGCAATCGTCGCCATCTGCTGCCCGAGACCATGGCGGAGAATCGTCAGGCGCGCGTCGACGAGCACGGAGAGCTCCACCTGGGCGAAGCGCTCGAAGAGAAGCTCGCCCTCGCGGACCGCTTCGGCCTCTCGCTCGGCTTCTACAGCATCGATCAGGACCTCTACCTGGCGATCGTCTCCCAGTATCTCGAGCAGGGGGGCGTGGAGATGGACGAGGCAATGCGGCGCGAGGCCCTGAGGTGGGCGCTCGCCAGGGGCACGCGATCGGGCCGGACTGCACGCCAGTTCTCCGACGATGCGCTCGGGCGGCTCGCGCTCGAGGGCGCCTGAATAGGCGCGCGACGACGTACCAGGCGTACGCGGCCCTGCCGCCGCCTCGTGGCGCTCGGGTGACGCCGCCGGTGGGCGACACGCGACGGGCTCGCGAGGGCCCGCTCGCGCTAACGATCTGCTGCCGCGATGCCGATGAGTGCGGGCACGCGGGAGCGCGGCCGATCGGAGCCCTCGGAGCCCATGAGTCTATTCGTCGTATGCAGCTACGGACTCTGCTTTCTGATCGCCACCGTGGTGGGCCTGCGCCTGCTGCGGATCGCCCTTCGAACCCGCAAGGCGCCCGAGACCGGGATCGGCCTTGCGGTCTTCACGCTCGGCTTCGGCACGGCGGGTATGATGGTCGGCCAGATCCTCGCGTCCAGGGGGGAGACGGCTCTCGGTCAGGCGATGGCGGTGCTGGGATTCGCCCTGGTGACGGCGGGCACCGCGGGTCTCTACCTGGCGATCCGCGTGATCTTCCGACCGAACTCGCCGTGGGCGGCGATCCTGGCCTTCACCGGCAGTGGCTTCATGATCGGCGCCTTCGCCTGGCGCATCGTCACGGGCGGGACACCGACGCCCTGGGACGAGATGACGGCCAACGCGGTCTTCCTTGCTGGGCGCGCCTTCATCTATGCGTGGGGCGCCTTCGAGAGCTTCCGCTACGCGCTGCTCCTGCGCAGGCGTCTGGCCCTCGGCCTCGCGGAGCCGATGGCGGTCGCGCAGCTCATCTGCTGGGGCATCGCGTCGACCTGCATCGGCGCGAGCGTCGCGACCATCAGCTACGGGACCTTCGTGCTGGGTGCCCGGCCCGCCACCTGGCCCGCCGGGATCTCGATCATCTCCGGCGTCTCGCTGACCGCCTGCCTCGCGATCTGGCTGGCGTTCATGGCGCCCGCGTCGCTGCGACGCAGGGTGGAGGGTTGGGGCGCGGAGGCGCCAGGCCGCTAGCGGCCTGCTAGATCACGTCCAGCTCGCGTCCCACCTTCGCGATCGCGGACAGCGCCTGATCGAGATGCGACCTGTTGTGGGTGGCCATGTACGAGGTGCGCAGCATCGCCTGTCCGGGTGGGACCGCGGGGGCGACGATGGGGTTCACGAACACCCCCTCCTCCTGGAGGCGGTGCGCCATCTTGAAGCAGCCGAGGTCGTCGCCCACCGCCATCGGGATCACCGGTGACTCCGAGGTGCCGGTGTCGAAGCCGAGATTCTCGAGCTCGCCCTTCATGTAGCAGGTGGTCTCCCAGAGCTGCTTCCTGCGCTCCGGCTCGCTCTCGATGATGTCGATGGCCTTGAGCGCCGAGGCGGCGGCCGCGGGCGGCATGGCGGCCGAGAAGATGCCCGCTCGGGCGTGGTGCTTGATGTAGTCGATCACGTTGCGCCGGCCGGCGATGAAGCCGCCCACGGTGGCGAGGGATTTCGAGAAGGTGCCCATCACCAGGTCCACCTCGTGCTCGAGGCCGAAGTGCTCCGCGGTGCCGCGACCATTCTCACCGAAGACGCCCACGCCGTGCGCATCGTCGACGAAGAGCCGCGCGCCGTGCTCGTGCTTGATCCGCACCAGCTCGGGCAGCGGGGTGACGTCGCCCTCCATGGAGAAGACGCCATCCACCACGATCAGCTTGCCCTTGTCGTCCGAGACCCTGCCGATCTTGGCCTCGAGGTCGGCCGCATCGTTGTGCTTGAACTTGAGGATCTTGCCGAAGCCGAGGCGCACGCCGTCGATGATGGAGGCGTGGTCCATGGCATCGAGGAAGGCCACGTCGTGTCGACCGACCAGGCAGGAGAGCACGCCCAGGTTCACCTGGAAGCCGGTGGAGAACGTGAGCACGGCCTCGCTCTTCATGAACCTGGCCAGCCGCTCCTCGAGCTCGAGGTGGATGTCGAGGGTGCCGTTGAGCAGGCGCGATCCGGCACACCCGGTGCCGTAACGACGCAATGCGGCAACGGCGGCCTCCTTGACCTCCGGGTGGTTGGTGAGCCCAAGGTAGTTGTTCGATCCCAGCATGATGACCTTCTGGCCATCGATGGTCACG
>CAZQMY010000334.1:0-6930 GCA_964594405.1 uncultured Spirochaetaceae bacterium
ACGTCGTTCTTCGGATTGCCGAGGCTCTCGAAGTAGACGCAGCGGGTGTTCTCGTCGACCAGCTCGTGGATCGACTCTGGCTTGTCCGGGTCGAAGAAACGTACCTCGATTCCGAGGTTCTTGAAGGTCTGCGTGAAGAGCGTCCAGGTGCCGCCATAGAGGCTCGTCGCGGAGATGAAGTTCTGGCCCGAGTGGCAGATCGTGAGCAGGGCGGCGTTGATCGCCGCCTGACCCGATGCGAACACGAGCCCGAGTGCGCCGCCATCGAGTGCCGCGAGCCGCTTCTCGAGGACGTCGTTGGTCGGGTTCATGATGCGGCTGTAGATGTTTCCCAGCTCGGCGAGGCTGAAGAGGTTGGCCGCGTGGTCGGTGTTGTCGAAGACGAACGAGGTGGAGGCATAGATCGGCACCGCCCGTGCCTTCGTGGCCGGATCGGGCTCCTGGCCGGCGTGCACTGCCATCGTTCCGAGTCCCGGGAGGGTCGTGTCGTCACTCATGGTCACCATCTCGCCCTGCGTCGCCCCGCCGCGGCATGCGACGTGCAGCCGCGAAGCGTAGCGAACACGGGGTGGGCGGTGCGCCGCGATCGGCGCGTTTGCGCGCCCGGGCTCCGAGCTCCGAGTGTGTCTCTCCACACCAGCAGCGGTCCAGCTTCTGCTCCATGCCATTCCCGCTCTCCCCCGGCTAGAGGCCAGCTCGTTCTCGGCTATCCTGCCGGCACCGATGGCACGCTACACGCTGGACAAGACCCGGAGCTCGCTCCGATTCCTGCTGGGCGCCTTCCGCACGGTCCTCGAGGACGTCGGTGCCGACACCGTCGCGAATCTGCTTCCCTGGCCGCATCTGCAGAGCGAGAGCGCCACGCAGGGCCCGGTCACCCAGCGCTTTCCGGACGACGTCGCCGAGAGCTGCCTTCAGGCCTACTCCATCGCCCTTCAGCTCCTGAACGTCGCCGAGGAGAATGTCGAGGCTCAGCGCCGACGCGATGCCGAGCAGGATGGAAGGCTGGCCGAGGACGCGGGCTCCTGGGATCAGATGCTCGCGCGCGCGGGCGCCAGCGGCGCCTCGGCCGACATGCTCTCTCGTGCGCTGAACAGCATACGCGTGGAGCCCGTCTTCACCGCGCATCCCACCGAGGCGAAGCGACAGACCGTCCTCGAGCAGCACCGGCAGCTCTATCGCCTCGTCGTCGAGCTCGAGAACGCCATGTGGACGCCCGCCGAGCGCAGCGCGCTCGAGCAGGAGGTCGAGGCCTGCCTCGAGCGGCTCTGGCGTACCGGCGAGATCTATCTCGACAAGCCCTCCCTCGCCGACGAGCGGCGCAACGTCCTGCACTACCTGCGCCACGTCTTTCCCGATGTGCTCCCCCTGGCGAGCGCACGCCTCCGGGCCGCCTGGGACCGCGCGGGTCTCGACGCCGAGGTGCTCGCGCATCCCTCGAAGGGGCCGAAGATCGACTTCGGCAACTGGGTCGGCGGCGACCGCGACGGACACCCGGGCGTGACGCCGGAGGTCACCGCGGAGACCCTCGCCCTCTTCAGGCATAGTGCGCTCGCCCTCGTGGACGAAGGGCTGACGACCCTCGGTGGTGCACTCAGTCTGTCGGACCTGCGGCAGCCGACGCCAGCGGTGCTCGAAGCCCGCATCGCTCAGCTCGCGGCGCGGCTCGGCCATCGGGGAAGCGCCGCCGTCGAGCGGAACGCGGACGAGCCCTGGCGTCAGTATGTCAATCTGCTTCGCGCCGCTCTCCCACTCGAAGATCGGGAAGGTATGGGCTGCTTCGGCGAGGCGAGCGAGCTCCTGGAGGCGCTGGATTTCCTGCGCGAGCAGCTCTTCTCGATCGAAGCCGGGCGCATCGCGCGCTCGAACCTGGATCCGGTCATCCAGGTGGTCGATGCCTTCGGCTTCCATCTGGCGCGCGTCGATGTGCGCCAGAACAGCGATTTTCATGATCGCGCGCTGGCACAGCTGCTGGTCGTGGCGGGGACGCCAGACGGGATCGACTATCCCGACTGGGACACGGACCGGAGGCGCGCTCTGCTCGAGGCCGAGCTGGCGACGCGCCGCCCCTTCGCCTCGACCGAGGACATCCGGGAGGGCGAAGCCTATCAGGTGATCGAGGCCCACAGGCAGCTCTCCCGGTATCGACAGCGCTTCGGAGAGGCCGGCCTCGGCGCCTTGATCGTGAGCATGACCCGTAGCGTCGAGGACCTGCTCATCGTCTACCTCCTGGCCCGCGAGGGCCGGCTCCTCTTGGACGATGAGGACGAGCGCATCTGCCCACTCGAGGTGGTCCCGCTCTTCGAGACCATCGACGACCTCGAGCGGGCGCCGGCCATCCTCGACGAGTACCTGAAGCATCCGATGGTCCGGGCGAGCCTACGCTACCGCCAGCGCGTGCAGGGCCTCGACGAGCCGACACAGCAGGTCATGGTGGGCTACAGCGACAGCGGCAAGGATGGCGGCATCGCGTGCAGCTTCTGGAGCCTCTACCGGGGCCAGAGCCGGCTCGCCGAGGTGGGACGCCGGAACGGTGTGGCCATCCGCTTCTTCCATGGCCGGGGCGGGACCATCGGCCGCGGCGCCGGTCCGACGCACCGATTCGTCAAGGCGCTGCCCGCGCGCACCCTCAACGGCCATCTGCGTGTCACCGAGCAGGGCGAGACGATCGCGCAGAAGTACGCCAACCGGGTGACCGCCGCCCACCACCTCGAGCTCCTGACCGCGGGCTCCTTCCTGGCCACCGTCGCCGACCACGTCGGCCGCAGCGATCCGCCCGAGCTGCTCGCGCTGATGGATGATCTCAGCCGGGACAGCCGCCAGGCCTATCGCGCGCTGCTCGAGACGGAGGGCTTCGTCACCTTCTTCGAGCAGGCCACGCCCCTGGATGCCATCGAGTCCAGCCGCATCGGCTCACGGCCCGCTCGCAGGACGGGCCGAAGGACCCTCGCCGACCTTCGCGCCATCCCCTGGGTCTTCGCCTGGAATCAGTCGCGCTTCATCCTGCCGGGCTGGTTCGGTCTCGGCTCGGCGCTCATGGGTCTGTACGGGCGGGAGCCGGATCGCTTCGAGATGCTGGTCACCGCCAAGCGCGAGGCGACGCGCTGGGATCCGCTCCACTACCTCGTGAGCAACGCCGCGACCGCCCACATGACCAGCTCGCCGACGATCATGCGCCGCTACGCCGAACTCGTCGAGGACGAGTCGGTGCGCGAGAGGGTGATGGCGCGGATCGAGGAGGAGCACGGTCTGGCCCGACGGGCGCTGGAGCTGATCTACGGCGCCCCGCTGCCCAGCGCTCGCGCCGCCGTGCACGAAGCGCTCGAGCTACGCCACCTCGCCCTGGTCCCGCTGCACGAGCACCAGATCAGCGTGCTGCGCCGCTTCCGCGACCTGCGCGCGCGAGGCGAGCAGGGAGAAGCAGATCAGCTCCTGCCTCAGCTGCTGCTGACCGTGAATGCGATCGCGTCGGGCCTGGGCTCGACGGGGTGAGCCCGGTCTGACGAGGGGGCCGCGCCCCGCAACGCGGACCCGCGTAACCCCCGCCATCTTCTCGCGTATCCCATCTGAGTGGCCGCAAGCCGGGCTCACGCCCCACGGCCCAGACGAGAGGACACGCCCATGCCGCAGATCGAACGCCCTCACTCGCAACCCCACGCGCGCGCCCGCTCGCCGCGCCGGCGAGCGGGTCTCGCCACATGCGTGCTCCTCGCCACCCAGATCGCGGTCGGTCTCGCCCAG
Source organism: uncultured Spirochaetaceae bacterium (assembly GCA_964594405.1). Classification (GTDB taxonomy): domain Bacteria; phylum Myxococcota_A; class UBA9160; order UBA9160; family UBA4427; genus CAZQMY01. The sequence goes on from CAZQMY010000334.1 coordinate 3,742, forward strand.
GCGGAAGTCCCGCCGGAGCTCGGCCGCGTCGAGTGGCGACGCGACCTGGAGGCGTCGCTCCAGGAGTCCGAGCGCTCGGGGCGGCCCGTCTTCGTGCTCTTCCAGGAGGTGCCCGGCTGTGCGACCTGCGTGTCCTTCGGGCGCAACGTGCTCGACCATCCGCTGCTCGCGGAGGCGATCGAGACCGCCTTCGTTCCGATGCTCGTGTACAACAACCGCGGCGGCGACGACCGTGCGTGGCTCGGCCGCTTCGGCGAGCCCGCCTGGAACAATCCCGTCGTGCGGATGCTCGATCCCGAGGCCCGCGATCTCGTGCCGCGACGAGCGGGCGTCTGGACGCCGGAGGCCATCGGTGCGCGCATGATCGCTGCCTTGCGCGCGGCCGATCGGCCGGTTCCCGGCTACCTCGCCGAAGCCGTCGACGAGCTGGGCGCCAAGCCCGCGCGGCGAGCGATCTTCGGCATGCATTGCTTCTGGAGTGGCGAGGCGTGCCTGGGTGATCTGCCCGGCGTGCTCTCCAGTCGGGCCGCCTTCCTCGAGGGGCGCGAGGTCGTCGAGCTCGAGTACGACGAGAAGGTCGTCTCCTACGCGCAGCTGCTGGCGTCCGCACGCGAGCGCGGCTGCGCGCGAGAGGTGTTCGCCCGCACGTCGGACGAGCTGGAGGCTGCGCGCGCGGTCTTTGGCGAAGCCGCCCGACTGACGCGTCGCATCCCTCGCAGTGCGCCCGACTCGGATCAGAAGCGCGCGCTTCGCGCGACGCCCTACGCAGAGCTCGACCTCACGCCGCGCCAGGCGATGCGCGTCAACGCGGACGTCGCGGCCGGCCGGTCGCCGACGCGCCATCTGAGTCCGCGTCAGCAGCGTCAGCTGGTGGCTGACGCGAAGGCCTCGTGATGGGCGTGCCGACGCGCCTGGCACTGACGTTGCTTTGTCTCGTGCTCGCGCTCGCCTGCCATGGTCGCGACGAGGAGCGCTCGATGGCGGGGACGGAGACCCCGGTGCAGGACGACGATGTCGGGAGCGAGGGCCCTGCGGACGCCATGATGATGAAGAAGAAGGCGGCAATGGACTCCAAGGCCGCGTGGAAGCGCGCCATGGTCGAGCAGGGATCCGAGGGCGTGCCCGATGTGCGGCGTTGCTGGGTGGATGGGCACGCGCTCGGGGGATTCGATCCGGTCAGCTATCGCAGGCCTCGCCCGCTGCGCGGTCTCCGCGGGATCACCGCCGAGTACGAGGGCGCCACCTACGTCTTCGCGACCCCCGAGAACCGCGATCGATTCGTCGCGGATCCCGAGCGATTCGTTCCGCGTTACGCCGGCTGGTGTGCCATGTCGCTGGCGCTCGGCGCCTTCGTCTGTCCCGACTACGAGAACTACAAGATCGAGGAGGGTGAGCTGCTCCTCTTCGAGACCACGGTCTTCACCAACGGACGCACCTTGTGGAATCAGGATCCCGAGCGTCACCGGGTGGAGGCCGACGAGCACTTTGGCACGCTCGCGGCGCGTTGATCGCGGGGTAGACTCGGAGACGTGCGCAGATCTCTCCGGACGCTGCTCCTGGTCGCCATGGTGGCCGCGGGATGCACCATGCCCGAGCCGCCGCTGCGTCTGCTCGTCTCGCCCGAAGAGCCCGGGCCGCGGATCGCCGAGCGCCTGGTCACGCTCCTCGAACGGGAGGCGGGGATCGCGGTCGAGATCGTGGCGGGCCGCGGGGTGCTCGACCACGTCGAGGCGCTGACGCACGGCGAGGCCGATCTGGCCGTAGTGGAGAACAGCCTGCCCTTCGAGCCGCGGCTGTCCGCCGTGGCGCCACTCTACAAGGGCGTGCTGCACGTCCTCTACCGCAGCGAGGCCGAGGCGGGCTCGTTCGCCGAGGTGCTGCGCGGCGCGCGGATCTACGCCGGGCCTGCGGACGGTGTGGCGCGCAAACTGCTCGGCTGGCTCGCGCACCACGAGCGCATCGGGCCCGACGAATACGAGATCATCGAGAGCCCTTTCGAGGAGGTCGATGTCTACTTCAGCGTCGGCGGCATCCTGTCCGACCCGAGCCTGCGCGCGCTCCGCGGCTACCGCCTGCTCGGTCTCGGGGACGCTGACAAGAGCGGCGCCGGTTCGCGGGTGGATGCGCTGGCCCTGCGCCATCCGCAGCTGCGTCCCTTCGTGCTGCCCGCGGGCCTCTACCCCGAGCTCTCGCACGCCGCGGTGCTCACCGTCTCGGTGCCCTCGCTGCTCGTGGCGCGCAGCGATCTGCCGGCCTCGACCAGCTATGAGATCGCGCGTGTGATCCTCGAGCATGCGACCCGATTACGAGAGATCAGCCCGCTCGCCGATCCGAAGATGTCGGACGCCGCCGAGATGGCGGGGCTGAGCTTTCCGCTCCACCCCGGAGCACGTCGCTACCTCGATCGGGACAAGCCCTCCTTCGCCGAGCGCTATGCCGAGGTCATCGGGCTCAATCTCTCCGGGATGATCGCCCTCGTGACTGCGCTGCTCGCGGCCCGGCGCTGGCGCGCCCAGAGCCGGAAGGACCGCCTCGACGACTACTACCGCCGCGTGCTCGAGCTGCGCGATGCGCTGGAGCGAGCGGGCTCGTCGTCGGAGGTCGACCAGATCGCTGCGCAGGTGCGGAGCGTGCAGGGCGAGGCCTACGCGCTCCTCATCGCCGAGAAGGTGCCGGCCGATACGGCCTTCGTGATCCTGCAGAGCCTCGTGACGGACGTGATGCGCGAAGCCGCCCACCGCGCGGACCGGTTCGCAGGCCCGTGACAGGGACCCGGGCGGCTTCGCGTGCGAAGACGTCCTTTGCAGGTCCCGGCCGCCCGGGCGAGCGCCGCTGTGAGCGGATCAGCCGACCGGCCCCATCATCAGGTCCGCCAGCCGCCTGCGCTGATGCACGCCGTCGCCGTAGAGGGCCTGATTGTGCATGCTGCGCTTGAAGAAGATGTGGACGTCGCACTCCCAGGTGAAGCCGATGCCGCCGTGTAGCTGGACCGAGCGATCCGAGATGAAGGCCCCCGCGTCCGAGGCCGCGCTCTTGGCCATGCGCGCCGCCGTCTCTGCCTCCTCCGAGCCGCGATCGATCTCGCAGGCCGCGTGATAGAGCAGGGATCGCGCGCGCTCGATCGCAAGCATGGCGTCAACGAGGGGGTGCTTCACCGCCAGGAAGAAGCCGATCAGGCGCTCGAACTGC
>CAZQMY010000335.1:0-6890 GCA_964594405.1 uncultured Spirochaetaceae bacterium
CCTCAAGGATCCCGACGCCATCCACCTCGCACCCGAGGGCTACACGAACCTCCAGATCATGACGCTGGCCCCTCGCGAGTACGACGTCTGGAACGTCGAGACCGGACCGGCCGAGGGAGGCAGCTACCACCGCGATCCGAAGTACCGAGCGCAGAAGGAGGAGGTGATCGACCGGCTCATCGACACCTCGACGATGCTCATCCCCGCCCTGCGCGACCACATCGTCAGGCGGGAGGCCGCAACGCCCGTCAGCCAGGAGCGCTTCACGCACTCCACCGGCGGCACCTCGTACGGCATCGAGATGTCGTGCAGTCAGGCGGGGCCGCTGCGCGTCGGCCCCCGGACCGAGATCGAGGGCCTCTTCCTCTGCGGCGCGAGCACGCCCTCGGGCCCTGGCATCGCCGGCGTGATCCGCAGCGGGATCCACGCAGCGGGCGAGGTGCTCGAGACCGACCTGATCGGACCGGTGCTCGCAGGCGAACGCTTCGGCGACCCGGGCCTCCTGCCCGAGCTGGAGGAAGGCTGGGACGCCTGGCGCGAGAGCCACTGATGGCGCCGCGGATCAAGCGCGCCGATGCACGCTCCAGGTGCCGCCCCCTGCGGCCGAGGCCACGCCCACGAAGCCCTTCCCGAGCGCCAGCGCCACGTCCTCCGCGGAGAGATAGATCGGGGTCTCGTCGCCGCTGGTGCAGACCCAGATCAGGGCACCACTCGGGGCCAGGACCCTTCGCACCTCGCTCGGAAAGAGGAAGGCGTTCATCAGCACCATGACACCGACCGAGCCGTCGGCCAGCGGCAGCCGCGCGCCATCGCCCTGGATACGATGGGCGAGCTCCGGGGCTGCACGACGCAGCATCTCGATGGAGAGATCCAGCGCGAGCACGCGCGCGAAGCGTTCGGCGAGCAGGGGCGTAGCGAGCCCCGTGCCAGAGCCCACCTCCACGCAGAGGCCCGACGACGCTGGCCCGCCGCGCTCGAGGGCGTCGCGCAGCGGATCCAGACGACCGGGCCGATCCCGCTCGTTCCAGCTCTCGGCGAGCTCGTCGAAGAGCGCTGTCACCTTCTCCGCGCGCTCCTCGCTCCACCCGTCGGGCTCGAAGGCGATGGCGCGGGTGATCGCCCGAATCGGGTGATCGGGACCGCCAACACCGCTCTTCGGCGCGGCGGCGATCACGCGAGGGAGGGTCTCGATCATCGGTGGATCCCGGAGCCTCGTCAGGGAAGCTCGGCGAGCCAGCTCCCATCCCTGAACCAGGCCGCCTGAAGCTCCACCATCAGCCCGGTGCCCTCGAGCATGTCCATGAAGTTCTGGACGAGGTTGAGGAAGAGCGGATCCTCGGCGGAGAGGGCGACGCCGAGGGGCTCGAAGGTGAAGGGGTTCGCGACCGAGACCAGGCCCGCGTCCGGGTTGCGGAGCACCGAGATGAGGCAGATCGGCAGGTCCGCGATCATGCCGTCGACCTGATCCTCGATCACGAGCTTGACCGCCTCGTCGTAGTCGCTGGTCGCGACCACGCGAGCACTCGGGATCGCTTCCTCGACGAAGCGCTCGCTCGTCGACCCCTTCAAGGCCGCGAGGCGAAGGCTCGCCTGATCGAGGTCTTCGGGCTCGTCCGCGCGCGCGAGCGGCTCCGACTTCGTCAGGAGCGCCTTGCCGGAGACGAAGTAGGGCCCCGCGAAGGCGACGCGGGTATTCCGTTCGGGCGTCATCGTCATCTGCGACATGACGATGTCGACCTCACCCGCCTCCAGCGCACCGATCAGCATCCCGAAGGGCTTCTGGACGAGCTCGGCCTTCACGCCCATCGCTCCGGCCAGGGCATTCGCGAGATCGGCCTCGATCCCGATGATCTCGCCGGAGCGGGTCTTCGCGTTGAAGGGAGGCTGGCTACCCGACATGCCGACCCGCAGCACGCCCGTCGACATGATTCGCGAGAGCACGGGGTTCGAGATGCGCTCGACTTGGTCGCCCCCACCGACCGTGCTACAGCCAGATGCGACGAGCAGCAGGCTGGATACGAGTGCGAGGAAGAGGGGGAGGACGCGCTTCATGGGGGAGTGCTCCTGTGTGATCGTTCGATGGATGGGGACCGTTTTCGGCCGGCACGATAGTCCCTTCAGACCACCGACGCACCGATCCGGTCGCCGCAGTCCCGCGCTCGGGGCCGGGCTCGCGGCTTGCGTCGTCAGTCTCGTGCTCGCCGCCGGCGCGCTGGCCGCGGCGAGCGAAGACTCCCCGGCCAGCTGCGCCCAGGCGGGCTACCGACTGCACGACGATGCCCCGGTAGGGAATCTCGACAATCGCCCGCCGAATCCCGACGGACCGACGCAGGTGGCCATCGGCTACAAGGTCCTCGCGCTGCGCGAGATCCAGCCGGTCTCCGAGTCCTTCGACTTCCGCGGGTATCTGCACACGACCTGGTGCGATCCCCGCCTGGCGTTCGAGCCGGGGCCGCAAGGCGACGAGGAGAAGGTCTACGTCGGGCCCGCGGTCGCGCGGCGCCTGTCCGAGATCTGGTATCCACAGGCGTTCACCGTCAATCAGATCGACGAGATCCGGATCAGCGAGCGCATCCTGCGCATCCGCAGCGACGGGACGGTGCTGCAGGACATCAATCTCTCGGTCTCGCTGTCCAGCGGTTTCGACCTTCGCCACTTTCCCTTCGATGTCCAGCGTCTGCAGGTATGGGTCGAGTCCTTCACCTTCAGCGAAGACCAGGTGGAGGTCGTCGTGGACGCCGAGCGCAGCGGCTTCGCGCCGGGGCTCGAGCTGGCCGAGTGGGATCTCGTCCGCGCGAGCTCTCGCGTCGAATCGGCGGCGGCGATGCGCAGCGATCGACCCTTCTCGCGGCTGGTCATCGAGATGGAGCTGGCGCGAAAGCGGGGCTTCTATCTCTGGAAGGTCTTCCTGCCCCTGATCATCATCGTCGCCCTCTCGTGGTCGGTCTTCTGGATGAGCGACGAGTCCTTCGCCAGTCGCAGCCGTGTGTCGGCGACCGGCGTGCTGACCATCGTCGCCTATCAATTCGTCTTCGCCGCGGGGCTGCCGAGGATCGGATATCTCACCATGCTCGATCGGGTGATGATCGTCTCCTTCGGGCTGCTCGCGGTGACGGTATTGCAGAGCCTGCTGGTCGCCTACGTCTTCCCGAGCAACGAGCAGCGCGCGCGCAACATCGACCGCGCCTCGCGCCTCGCCTTCCCGCTGACCTACGGCGCCACGCTCGGCTGGATCTTCACGAGCGTCTGAACCCGGGCGACGCGATCCGCGGCGCGCGGCCGGCGTTCGGCGGGTTTCCGACGCCTCGAATCGCTGCCGCCCATCCGCACCTTCGCTGCGGATCGGGCAAGCAGTCATCCCGTGTCGCCACCTCCTGCGCGGGGGCCTACCGTTCGGGGAACAGTGGAATCGTCACGGGTCCTATCCGGCGGCCGGACGATCGGAGCCTCCATCGCCTGTGACACCCTCTGCCCTCGGCTGGCGACTGCTATCGGACGTTCGGCCCAACGAGCGTGGCCGGTTCGGGCTCTTTGCGCTCGCCACCCTGCTCTTCAACCTCGCGCAGACGATGGGCCTCGCCGGGAGCGAAGGCCTCCTGCTCTCGAGCGAGGGCGCCGGCGCCCTTCCGATCGCGCTGATCGTGGCAGCGGCGGTGGCCACGCTCGCCAGCGCAATCTACGCCGGACTGGTCGGGCAGGTCCGGAACGATCGCGTTGCGATCGGCGTCTTCGGACTCAGCGCGACCATCGTGCTCGCCTCGATCCCCCTGCTCGATCGCTCGATCACGCGCTACGCGCTCTTCGCCGCCTTCTTCGCGATCCAGGCCGTGGGCCTGATCCACTTGCGCACCTTCGCGATCGACTACTTCGACACGTTGGCGAGCAAGCGCGTCTTCCCCCTGCTCGCCATGTGCGGGAGCGTCGGCGGCGCCATCGGCGGCGCGTTGGCGGCCTGGCTGCCGCGTGTCGTGCCGACACCCTGGCTGATCGGTGCCTGGGCGGTGGGACTCGCATGCACGGGCGCCTGGATCATCGCGGGCAGGGGTCGCCTGCACACGCTGAAGGGGGCCAGCGACGAAGACGATGCACCGGAGGCCCGTCAGCTGCGCCTCGCGCTGCGCTGGCTCCGCAGACCGGGCCTCGAGCGCCACCTCGCGCTCTCCGTCGCCTTCATGGTCGTGGCCATGTCGATCCTGCACTTCATCTCGGCCGAGATCCTCGTCGAGCGCTTCGTCACCGCAGACCGCCTCGCCGCCTTCCTCGGCCTCTACCTCGGCGTGAGCAATGGCGTCGAGATCGTGCTGGCGCGATGGGGCACGCCGCTGCTGCTTCGGCGCTTCGGTGTGCCGGGGGCACAGCTCGTCCACCCGGCTTCTTCAGCGCTGGCCCTGGCCGCGGTCGGAGCCCTCCCCGGCCTCGCTACCGCGGTGCTGGCCCGCGCGAACCGCGAGCTGCTCGAGAACGCATTGGCGGGCGAGGTCCGCAATCTCGCCTACAACGCGGTGCCAGCCCGCCTTCGCGGCTCGATCCGGGCGCTGGTGGAGGGCGGCGTCTTCTACGGCTCGCTCTCCCTCGGTGGCCTGGCGCTGCTGGCGGTGGGCGACGACGTCTCGATCCGATGGCTGGCCGGCGCCGGCCTCGTCGCCGTGACGGTCTACGCGGTCGGCGCCGCGCGTGTCGCGCGCGGCTACCTGAAGCGGATCCAGGAAGAGCTTCGTGAGGGATCGCTCGAGACGGTCTCCATCGAGACCGCGAGCCCGCGTGTCCTCGCCGAGCTCGCCGACGAGTGGGTCCGCATCGTCGAGACCGGGGACAGAGGGGAGATCACGCCCGCGATCCTGGAGCTCACGCGCACGCTCGCGCGGCGCGGCCATGCGGAGCGCCTGCTGCGCGCCACGACCCATCCCGATCCACGCATGCGGGCCGCCGTGGCCGCCGCATTGGGGAGCGCCGACACGGACGCCGTGGACGCCGCGCTGCTGGGTCTGCTGCAGGACGAGGATGCGTCCGTTCGCGAGGCGGCGGTCAGCGCGATCTCCGAGCGCGCCAGCGCACCCGATGCCGAGCGGCAGCGCGCGCTGAAGGCCCTGCTCGAGGACGCATCGGCCGAGGTGCGCATCTGCGCAGCGCTGGCCCTCGGGGCTTCGGGACGCGACGCACTGACCCGGATGACGGAGAGCGACGAGGTCCCCCTCGCCGCCGCGGCCCTGCGCCGACTGCCCGGGACGATGCTCGCCCAGCTGCGCGCGCGATGCGAAGCCTCTTCCCCCGAGATCCGCGCGGCCGCCATCACGCGCCTGGCAGAGCTGGGCGTCGCCCCGACGGGTCTGCCCATCGACCTCGAGGCGATGCTCGTCGACGAACATCCCGACCTGCGCAGAGCGGCCATCGTTGCACTCTCGAGCGCCGCCGACGCATCGGGCGCCGAGGCCCTGATCGCGTCGCTGGTCGACCGCGAGCCCGAGATCCGCCGTCTCGCCGAGGAGCGGCTGGTCGCCATGGGGGATGCCGCGGTGCCCGCGCTGGCGGCGCATGCCGGATGTACCACGACGCTTCGCGCACGGGCGATCGTGCGCGCATTGGGCGCGATCGAGACGGAGCGCAGCCGGAGCGCGCTCCAGCGCGCCTTCACCCTCCGCGTCCAACGCAGCTGGCGCTGCCAGCTCGCCGTCCTGGCGAGCCCCGAGGACACGCGCGTCGGCGAGCGTTTCCTGCGGCTCGCGCTCGGCAATCGCGTGGCCGACGACGTACGGCAATGCCTGGCGATCCTGGCCCAGCTCGAGGGGCGCTCGGTGGTCAATCGCATCGAGCGTACGCTGCAACACGGCCGGGCGGACCAGTGTGCGGATGCGCTCGAGCTCCTGGGGCATCTCGGCGAACGCGGCGCGAGCGCGTCGCTCGCCCTGCTCCTCGAGAGCGGCCCCATCGCCGACAAGATCGGCGGCCGTGGAGCGCGCCCGGTCTCGGGCACGCGTGCGTCCGAGATCCTGGCCATCGCGCAAGAGAGCGGAGATCCGTGGATCGAGCGGGGCTGGCGCCTCACGCGCGCCGAAGACAGGGGCATCATCCAGAGGGAGGTCGACGAAATGAACAGACTGCTCGAGCTGCGGAGGGTCCCCCTCTTCTGTCATCTCTCGCTGGACGAGCTCCAGGCCATCGCGCAGCAGACGGAGCTGCTGGGCTTCCTGCCCGGAGAGATCGTGGTCCGCGAGGGCGAGCCCGGTGAGGAGCTCTACGTGCTCATCGAAGGCGAGGTCGACGCCCTCATCGGCTATGGCACGCCGGGGGAGTTCTGCGCCAGCCACCTCGTCGCGCCGACCAGCTTCGGCGAGCTCTCGGTGATCGACGGGGCTCCGCGAAGCGCCACCATCCGCGTCACCCACGAGGCCCGTCTGCTCGCATTGAAGGGCAGCGTGCTCCGGGACATCATGCGCGAGGTGCCCCAGGTGGCCATCGACCTGCTGAGGGCGGTCACCGCGAAGGTGCGCACCGCGGACGCGCGCGCGTTGTCGTCAGGCGGGCCACGCTAGCTGTGATCGCGCATCGGCTGGCTACGAGGGCCCCGCGCGCCCGGCTCTTCGGGGCGTGGGCGACTCGTGAATCGCCAGCCGATCGATCACGCCGAGCAGGAGCGCGACGTCGATGGGCTTGCTCACGAAGTCCTGCATGCCCGCCGCCAGACACGCATCGCGATCGTCCTCGAAGGCGCCGGCGGTCAGCGCCACGATGGGGACCTCGCGACACGGACCCGAACCTTCCCTGATCCGACGCGTCGCCGCGATGCCGTCGAGCTCGGGCATGTGACAGTCCATCAGGATCAGGGAGAAGCGCTGCTCTTCCGCGCGACGCAGGACCTCGCGGCCGTCGCCGGCGATCGCGACCCGGTAGCC
>CAZQMY010000336.1:0-6850 GCA_964594405.1 uncultured Spirochaetaceae bacterium
GGGAGAGGTCCTGGCCCGCTCCGTCCACCCAGCCCTTGATCATCTGGATGCGTTGGAGGAGGCCGCCCGGGGCCGCCGTCGTGCCGGGATCCCGGCGGGCGAAGACCGCGAACCGGGGTGAGCCCGCGCCGCCGCGCCCGGATCGTCGACCGAGAACATCCGACCGTTGCTGATGTTGGCGTTGTGCAGGATCGCGAGGGCCTCGCAGCCGCGCCCCGCGGCGTTGCAGCTCTCGTCCAGGAGCGACCAGAGCTGCCACTCGCGCTGCACGTCGATGTAGCTGATGGGCCTGCGCGGGACGATGCTGCCGCGGAAGGCAGGCGTCGGACTCGGGGTCGGCGCAGAGGATCGTCTCGCCCAGGAACTCGGCATGGTCCGTGACGGCGGCGAAAGGCGCGCAGGACAAGTCTTCATGACGTTGGGAACAGCTCGCTTGATCCCACGCTGCGACGGGTGACACTCGGGATCGGAGGCGGCAGGGGCGCGGAGGGCGGCGTTGGGAGCGGGTCGATCGCAGCGATGGGGCGCCACGGCACTCGGACTGGGCGTCGTCTGGTCGATCTGGGTCATGCTCTCCGCTGCGAACGCCATGGCGGTGGAGCAGGGACGAGCCGCTCCCTTTCTGCGTGAGCTGATCGAGGAGGCCGGCTTCTCGTCGCGCAGGATCGAGCGGATGGGGCGGGATCCGATCGCGCTCGAGCTGTCTACCGAGGATCGCAGGCGTGAGGCTGCCTTTGCGGGGATCATCCGGATCTCCTCGGCGCGAGAGGGGCTCGCCGATGCGTTGGAGGCGTTCGAGCGCACCGGGGTGGGCGGAGAGGCGAGCTTCGGCCGCTTCAGCGATCCCGCGCGGCCGGACGACCTGGCCGCGCTGAGCTTCCCCGAAGGCGATCTGGAGGTGCTTCCGGACTGCGAGGTGGCCCGCTGCAAGTTCAAGCTCAGCGCCGAGAGCATCCGCACCCTTCGCGGAATCGACTGGAGCGACCCGGCAGCGGGCGACGAGTTCACGCGCATGTTCAGGCGCGAAGCCCTCGAGTACGTCGACGCCTATCGCGCGGAGGGTGCGGACGCGTTGCTGCACTACGGCGACAAGCCGGAGCCCGAGAAGGTCGCCGAGGTCCTCGGCAAGCTCATCCGCCAGTTCAAGAGCCTGAGCCTGCACGCACCCGACTTTGCGCGCTACCTCGTCGAGTATCCCGACTCACCGCCCGAGGGCGTCGAGGACTCGTTCACCTGGTCGATCGTCGATTTCGGGTATCGCCCTACGTTCACGGTCGATCAGCTGATCATCGATCGCAGCCCGTCTCCGGAGGGGATCCGCGAGCTGGTCGCGTCCAAGACCATCTACGCCAACCACTACCTGGCCGGACGAATTCAAGTGGGCGCGATCGTGGATGGCGAGGCGGCACTCGGCGTTCCGGGCAGCTTTCTGCTGCTCGAGGATCGGATCCGCTTCGATGACGAGCTCGGAGGGATCAAGCGCGGCCTGATGAGCCGAGGCCTCTCGTCGGACCTGAGGAAGAGGCTGGTGCGGATGAGGGCGATGGCGGAGGGCGCCCCTTGAGGCCCGCTCGTGGGGCTCACCGCCGAGAGCTACCCTGGGCAGCGGCAGCGTGGAAGAGGGCCGCAGGCCGCGAGTCTGTGGCCGATCCGATTCGCGAGCCGGGCGGCGGTTTGCGAGCGTCTGTGATCGCGGAGCTCGCTGCTTCGAGGGGCGAACGAGTCCATGAGCGAACTCAACGAACGCAGGGCGGCCCGGCGCGAAGAGCTGCTGCAGGCCACGATCCGAGCCCTCGCGCGTCACGGCCCCGACGCCTCGATGGATCAGATCGCCGAGGAGGCCGGCATCACGAAGCCGATCCTCTATCGGCATTTCGGTGACAAGCGTGGGCTCGTCGTCGCGTTGGCCATCGACTACATGGCGCAGCTGCGGAGCGCACTCTCCGAGGTCCAGGCGGGTGATCTGCGGGAGCTGACCCGCGGCCAGCTCGATGCTGCCCTGCGCTTTCTCGAGGGGCGCCCGGGTCTCTTCGAGTTCCTGATCAGGAACAACGGCTTCGAAGAGTCGGCGCCCGATACGGATACCGGCTCCCACATCGATCACTTCAGGGGCTTCGTCGAGCAGGTGCTCGCGTCGCGCGGTCAGCCGGTGGATGCCGCCGGGCCGTGGGCCGTCGGAATGGCCGCCCTATTCGGCCACACCGTGCTCTGGTGGCTCGGTCAGTCGGAGATGAGTCGGCAGCGCTTCGTCGATCTGATCACCGCGCTGCTCTGGGACGGCCTCGAGAAGCGGCTCGGCGCCGGAAGCGACCGTACGCTGCGGGGGCCCAGCATCTGAGCGCGATCAGCCCAGCACGCTGGTCATCATCCATCCGAAGAGCGCGCCGAGCGCCGCCGAGGTGAGGGCGAGCACCGCGCTGTCGTGACGACGCAGCCAGAGACGCAAGCGGGTGAGTGCCCCATAGCGGACCACACTGACGGGCGACCCGTTCCGCCAGCTCTCCAGATCGTCCGCGAGCGTCTGCACGTCCGCGTAGCGATCGGAGGGGTCGAGCTCGATGGCGTGCAGGCAGATGGCTTCGAGCTCGTAGGGGATCTCTCGCGCGGTCACCACGTCGCGGGGACCGGGCAGGCGCCCTTCCACCACGCGGTTCAGGACCTCGTCGACCGTCATCGGCGGATCCTTGCCCACCGTCAGTCCTGTTGCGAGCCCCTTGAGCGTGAGGACCTCGAAGAGCATGGATCCGAGGTTGTAGACGTCCGTGCGCTCGTCGATCTGCGTATCCCCGCGCGCCTGCTCCGGGGACATGTAGAGCGGCGTGCCGTAGCGCTTCCCGGTTCCCGTCAGCGACGGCGAGCGGTCTTCGGGGTTGCCCGGATCCCCGGCGTCCGGATCCCTGGGCTGACGGCGCACCTTGGCGAGGCCCCAATCGAGCACCGTCACTTCGCCGAACTCGCCGATCAGGACGTTCGCGGGCTTCAGGTCCCGATGGATCACGCCGTGCTCGTGCGCGTAGGCGATGGTCTCGCAGACCCGGACGATGATTCCGACCAGTCTGGGCAGGGGATAGGCCTCTTCGGTCGCCGCATCGCTCGAAGCCAGGTCGATCAGGATGGCGCGCAGGTCGCGCCCCTCGAGCTTCTTCATGGTGAAGAAGAGGTCGCCGCCGCGCGTTCGGCCCAGCTCGTAGACGGGCACGGTGCCGGGATGCGAGATCATCGCCGTCACGCGCGCCTCTCGCAGGAAGCGCTGCTGCTCCACCTCCGAGTCACGCAGGTGCGGATGGAGGGTCTTGAAGATCACTTCCCGGTGCAGGTTCTTGTCGAAGCAGATCTGGATGGACGCCGAGCCCCCTTCCGCGAAGGGCTGGAAGCCGTCGTACTTCATGGCGCCGGTGTGCCAGTGCACCGGCAGCTTCTGGTCGGTCTCCTCGATGCCGATCTGCTTCTCGAGACCGGTAGCGGGCGTGGAGTCGCTCATCGGATCGGGTCCGTCCGCGCTTCGGGGGCGTTGCTGCGCCCGGTTCCGGGGCAGCGTAGCAGAGCACGGGGCAGCGTCTCGGCGTGCCCCGTGCTCTGCGCGGCACACTACCAGGCGTACTGGGTCCCGAGAACCATCGTCCAGTCGGTTTCGAGCTGTGGTCCATCCAGGTCCTGATGGACCGGAAAGAGCATCTCGAAGGCGAGTCGAAGCGATCGTTCGCCGGGCAGGGGCACGACGAAGTTGACGTGCGGACCGAGCTCCAGACGACGTCCCGCACGCAGGTCCGGGTCCGCGGTCGGGATGAAGTCGGCTGCGGTGGGGAACATCATCGGATTGGGCGACATCAAGCGGCCGTCCTCCCCCTCGATGTCGAACCATTGATGCCATCGGATCCGCGCGCCGATGGAGACGAGCTCGAGCACCCGCCAGGCGCCCCATCCCGTGATCTCGTAGGCGTGGCCCAGTCGATAGCCCGCGTCGTTGGTGTTCATCCGGATCACGCCCATGGTCTGCGCGCCCCAGCTGAGGTGCTCGACCTTTCCGTTGTAGGTGATGCCCGGGCGGAAGTCGTAGCTGCCCGAGCCGAGCTGCATCGGGTAGGGGAGGACGACCTGCTGGCCACCGGAGACCGGAGTGACGTCCGTCCGGTCGATGCTTCCCGTCGGGAAGCTGAATCCGAAGTTGAGATGGACGCGCTGCCGATCCGTCTTCCAGAGCCCGACCAGCGCGGAGAGGCCGAGATCGCCGACGCCGCTCGAGCGCGTCGTGAATGGCGTCCGCGCCATGTTGAGGTGGTCCATCTCGAGCTGGATGATGGGCAGCATCAGCATCAGCGTGACGCGATCGATCGGCGCCCACATCATGCCCAGCATGTGCATGTCCATCGTCATCCTCGTCGGCGCGGCGCCATAGGTGCCCGTCGGCCGCAGGATCTCGTCGATGGAGGTGGGCTCGGCGCCGATCCGGTTGCCCTCCATGCTCATGCGCATGTAGCGATAGGAGACCATGAGCTCGCCTCGGGCGTGCATGTGGTCGCCCATCACGCCGATGGGTGCGTGGTCGTCGGGACGAGGTCTCTCGCTCCCGTGATGGTGGTGTGTGTGATCTGGCTCTTCGGCGCTCGCCAACGAGGGCAGCAGCGCCAGTGCGGCGATCAGCAGCGCGCTCAGCGCTCTGGACTTCATCGATTCGCTCTCCAATATCCTCTTCAAAGGGAAAGGCACGGACCCGTGCGGCCGTCGCCTCGCGCACGAGCGCGCGCGGACGCGGCCTCGGGCCGTCGCAGGGTGGAGCACGCCGAAGACGCGCCGAGTCTCGGCGCATTGGCGTGCACGCAGGGGCGATGGAGACCGCGGATTCGCGGCTCTGCGCCCGGCTCTTCGATCGCGGATCAAGCCGCGACGTGCACCCTTCGGATGGGGATGGGTTCGATGAGCGCGAGGGGCTCGATGGGCGGCCGGGGCTCCGAAGCCTGGACCGACTCGCGACGCGCAGTCGGGCCGAGCGTGGCCTCGGCCGGGGGCAGGGCGGCGCCGAGGCGCGCCCCCGGAGTCGCTCGGTCCGCGTCGTTCCTGCAGCCACAGGGGCACTGCGGCACCCACTGCGGCGGCGCGTGGCAGTCGCGATGCGCCCGTGCCTCCCGACCCTCGGCCTCGCTGCCGTGATCGCCGTGGTGCCCGTCGTGGTCGCCCATCGCGTGGCCCGACGCAGGTGCCGTCGGGACTCCGCTGGGCGGGCACGGGATGCTGCTCGAGGCCACGAGGAGCACGGCCAGGGCCAGGGCCGCGACGCTCGAGGGACGGACGTGGAGGCAGGGCATCCGCGGAGGATGACCCGGCCGCCCAGCGCCTGCCACTGGGCGCACCCGATGGCTGCGTCCCTCCAAGGGGCGTGGGCGGGCCGCGGTCCGATGGGCTCGGGCTGCTAGCCTCTCGAATTCGTCGAGCCGCGTCGGACGGGCTCGGCGGGATGCTGCCCCGCCACGGATCCGAAACGGGAGACTTCGCATGGAGAAGCTCGTCTATCTCGTCCACCGCAACGCCGAGGTCCCGGGTGACGCGCTGCGCGACGCCCTGACCGGGCCGCTCGTCGGGCGGCGCGGCGAGGGCGGCGCCCGCGACATCGCCATCAACGTCGACGACGTGGCTCAGGGAGAGAAGGTGCTGATTCGGCGCAGCTCCCCTCCGATTCGCGCGATGGTCTCCTTCTGGATGGACGACTCGCAGGACCGCGGGGATTGCGAGACCGCGCTCAGCGAGCTGGCCGATGGGCTCCACGGCTATCTCGTGCTCGAGTCCGTGCCGCTCGTGAACACGACGATGCGTGCCGCCGCCGGCGAGCGTACGCCCGGCGCGAACCTCGTCACCTGCATCAGTCGCCGATCGGACATCAGCGAGGCGTACTTCCTGGATCGCTGGTACAACGAGCATCGAGACGTGGCCCTCGCGACGCAGTCCACCTTCGCCTATGTCCGCAACACTATCGTGCGTCCCCTCACCCGGGATGCGCCGCCTTGGGATGGCATCGTCGAGGAGTCGTTCCCCATCGAGGCGCTCACGGATCAGCATGTCTGGTACGACTCCGGCGGAGACGACGCCCTGCTCGGCGAGCGGATCAAGGGCATGGTGGCGAGCGTCGGAGCATTCCTCGATCTCTCGGTGCTCGAGTCCACGCCGATGTCCGAGTATCGCCTCTGACCTTCATCCGTGGGTGATGGGGATGTGCCGCTCCTGCTCGGAGACGCGCACGAGCCAGCTCTTGACGTGCGCGTAGGGCGCGAGGTCGAAGCCGCCCTCGTGGGCGACGTGTGTATAGGCGTAGAGCGCGATGTCCGCGATGGTGTAGCGAGCGCCGACGAAGAAGTCGTTTGCGGCCAGGTGTCCATCCATCACAGCGAGCGCGTCCCTTCCGCGCGCTTGCCTCTCCTCGACCTCCTTCCCCTTCTCCGCGATCGATCCCTGATGTGACCAGAAGCGGACTACTGCGATGTAGGGCTCGTGGCTGTACTGCTCGAAGAACATCCACTGGAGCACCTGGGCGCGTTCCCAGGGGTCGGCCGGCAGGAGCGGCGTGCCGTCGGCGAAGTACCAGAGGATCGCGTTGGACTCGGCCAGCCGCCGGCCGTCGGCGAGCTCCACCAGCGGCACCCGGCCGTTCGGATTGCGCTCGAGGAACCCGGAGGTGCGGCTCTCGCCCTTCAGGATGTCGACCGGCACCCGCTCCCAGGGGATCCCGAGCTGGGCCAGCAGCAGGCGCACCTTGTAGCAGTTGCCCGACTCCGGGTAGTCGTAGAGGCGCACGGGGGGCGCGGGCCCGCTCACTCCGGAGGCTCCACCTCGGTGGCGCGCCACAGGTACCACGAGGCCA
>CAZQMY010000337.1:0-6838 GCA_964594405.1 uncultured Spirochaetaceae bacterium
TCAGGTCGTAGTCGACCTCGCGCTCGTAGTATCTCTCGACTTCGCCGAGCATGCTGCCGACCGAGCCCGACTCCTCTCCGACGCTCATCATCTGCAGAACGAGCGGTGTGAAGAGCCCGCTGGCGTGTGCCGCGTTGGTGAGCGTGTCGCCGTGCTCGATCTCTTCGAGCAGTTCGAGGATGCGCCCGCCCACATGGCGGTTGTCCACCGCCTTGGCAGCCACGGAGAGGCTCTGGGTGATGGGGAGCCCGCCGCCCAGCGTGACCGCGAGCGTGCGGCAGAAGCGGGCCAGGAGGGCGCGCTCCAGAATGCTCCCCACGACGGGCAGCTGCAGTCTGGCGCGATCCCAGCGCAATCTTCCCTGGTCGGTGCGGACGTACTGCCTTGCCGCCAGGGTGAGAGTCGCGCAGGCCACGATGATCCACGGCCAATAGCCCATCGTGAAGTCCGAGAGGCCGATCAGAAGGCGTGTCGGCCAGGGCAGCTCGGAGCCGAAGTTGGCAAAGAGCTTGGCGAAGGGCGGTACGACGAAGACGTTGATGATGGCGATCGCCGCCACCATCGAGGCGAGTACCATCGTGGGATAGCGAGTCGCACTCTTGATCCGCTTCCGGGTCTCCTCTTCCAGCTCGAGGTACTCGGAGAGCTGCAGGAATGACTCTTCGAGCCGTCCGGCCGCCTCACCCACGTGCACGATGGCCACGAAGAGGTTGCTGAAGATGCGCGGATGCTGTTGCAGGGCGGCCGCGAGCTCGCGGCCGCTCTCCAGCTGGTTCGCCACGTCGAGCAGGATTTCGCCAAGCTCGGGGCGCCGCGCCGTCTCTGCGAGGCCGCGCAGGGTGCGGATGATGGGCACGCCGGCTCGCGTCAGCGCGTACATCTGGCGACAGAACATCACCTGATCCGTGAGCGTGACCTTGCGGAGCCCCCACCACTGTTGGAGGCCCGCGAGGGGGTTGGCCTTCTCCCTGCTCTCCACGATGCGGATCGGCGTGATGCCCTGCGCGGCGAGCTCCATGGCCGCCGCATCCGGCGTGATCGCTTCGAGCATCCCCGTCACGCGATCGCCGTTCCGTCCTCGCCCATGATAGCTGAAGCTCGTCAAGTGCTCGCTCCGGCCTCGGCCTCGGCCGGTCGGTGCATGTCCTCGTCCTCGACCTCGCCGGCCACGCGAAAGACCTCCTCCATGCTCGTGATGCCGCGTGCTGCGTACTCGAGGGCGCTGAGCGAGAGCGGTCGGTAGCCCTTGGCCGCCCGCGCGGCGGTGTTGTAGGCCGCGGTATCAGCGCGCCTGAGGGCGTCCGCCATGGCGAGGTCGACCTCGAGCAGCTCGTAGATGCCCACCCGGCCCCGATAGCCCGATCCATTGCAGCTCGTGCAGCCTTCACCCTTCACGAAGGAGACCTGATCGGCCTGGGCGCCCACGCGCGCGCGGATCCACATCCACGCGCGATCGTCGAGCTCGTCCACGCTCGTGCAGCGATCGCATACACGACGTACGAGGCGCTGAGCGAGCACGCAGCGAAGGGCCGTGGCGACCAGCACGCCGTCGCCCCCCATGTCCAGGAGCCGTGCGGCCGTGGATGGCGCGTCGTTGGTGTGCAGGGTGGAGAAGACGAGATGGCCGGTCATGGCGGCGCGCAGGCCGATCTCCACCGTCTCCTGATCGCGCATCTCGCCCACCAGGACGATGTCCGGGTCCTGACGGAGCGCAGCCCGGAGCACTCGCGCGAAGGAGAGGCCGATCTTCTCGTTGATGCCCACCTGGTTGATCCGCGGCAGGTGATACTCCACGGGATCTTCCACGGTGATGATCTTCTTCGTCGGGAGGTTCAGCTCCGAGAGCGCCGCGTAGAGGGTGGTGGTCTTGCCGCTTCCCGTCGGTCCGGTGACGAGGATCAAGCCATGCGGGTGGTTCATGTGTCGACGGAATCTGTCGAGGTGGATCCTGGGCATGCCCACATGCTCGAGGTCGAGCATTTCCGCGGATTGGTCGAGCAGTCGCATCACCACCGACTCGCCGAACTGCACGGGCATGGTCGAGAGGCGGACGTCGATGCTCTTCTCCTTCACGCGGATGTTGAATCGCCCGTCCTGCGGGAGGCGCTTTTCCGAGATGTCGAGGCCGGTCATCAGCTTGAGCCGGAGCACGAGCGCCGAGGCGACACGGATCTCCTTCATGACCTGCTCGTGCAGCACGCCGTCGATGCGTAGCCGGATGCGGAGGCAGCTCTCGTCGGGCTCGATGTGGATGTCCGAGGCGTTCATCTGCACCGCATCCTCGAAGATGCTCTTGAGCAGACGCACCACCGGTGCATCCGACTCCTCGACCCGTGCCTCGAGCTGCGTGAGGTCGAAGCCCGAATCGCCGAGCTCGTCCCGCAGCTCCTCGGCGATGTTCTTGATCTCCTCGGTGCGGCGGTAGTTCTGATCGATGGCAGCGATCAGCTCCGATTCGCGAACCACCGCGGGGTTGGCGGTCTTGCCGACCACCTGCTCGATCTCGTCGAGGGCGAAGATGTTGGTGGGATCGGCCATGCCGACCAGGACCGAGTCGTCCTTCGCTTCGAGGATGATGGCCCGGAAACGCCGGGCATGGGTCTCGGGGAGGAGCTGCACCACCTCCGAGCGCAGATGGTAGTGCGCGAGCTGGATGCACGGGATGTCGAGCTGCTCGGAGAGGAAGGAGAGGAAGCGATCCTCGTCCACCGCGCCGGATTGGATCAGCTGGCGTCCGAGCTTGAGGCCTGTCTTCTTCTGCTCGGCGAGCGCCCCATCCAGCTGGGCCTCGGTGATGACACCGTTGCCCACGAGGAGCTCGCCGATGCGGACCTTCTTGCGCGCCATGGCTCACTCGGCTCCGGAGGCGAGCTTGCGGATCCTGCGCTGCACGAACCGACCTGAGTCGTGATCGAGCTCGCCGATGGAGTGGGCGACCTGGTACGCGGAGAGCGCCTCGTCGGGTCGTCCCATCTCTTCGAGTGAGATGCCGAGCCCCATCCACCAGCGCGGCCGCTCGGGCTCGATCTGCAGCACGGTTCCGTAGAGCTGAGAGGCCTCGAGCGGGCGCCCGAGCCGCTGGAGCATGGCAGCGAGGAAGGCGTGGTACTCGGGGGCGTCGATGATGGGAGGAGGCTCCTGCTGGAGGACGAGCAGGGCGCCCTCGCTCGCACCCTGCTCGGCGAGCAGTCGAGCCTGCAGGAGCGCGAGCTGATGCACGCCAGGATCGAGAGCGCGGCCCACCTCGAGCAGTGCGATGGCCTCGGCGCTGCGACCACTCGAAGAGAGGAGCAAGGCCAGCGCGCCCCTGACCTTGTGGTGCGCCGGTGCGATCTCGAGGGCCCGGACGAAGGCCTGCTCGGCGTGCGCGCGTCGGCCGGCGTGCGCGAGGGCGTGCCCCTCTCGGAAGAGCGCGTCTGCCTCGATCAGCGCGCGCTCGCCGGAGGAGGCGGGCGCCGCCGAGCGGATCTCGATCTGCGCCCAGGTGCTCTGCTGGCTGCCGGGAGCCCCCACCACGACTTGCTGCTCGGCGGGCTCGGCGGTCTCGGGCTCAGCGGTGATCGGCGGGCGGGCCGGCGCTGCGGCGGGCTTCGGTGCCGGGGTGGCTCGAGCCGACCCTGCCGCCGCGGTGGTGGCTCGATGGAAGTCGAGCACGAGCAGGCTCCCCGCATCGCCAGGGATGAGCTGGCTCAGGGTGCGCGTTCCCTCTGCGAGCCCGAGACGCAGCTGCAGCCCCCCATCGGCCTGCTCGACGTCGAGCGAGCGGATGGACTCCGTCTTCAACGCCAGGGGCGCAATGGGCGCCGCCAGCCGCGCCGCGGGAAGCAGGACGACCAGGTCGTCGCCCGCTACGTCTTCGACGACTCGATATCGGGTCGGCGAATCCAGCCGCGCGACGAGACGACCGCCGCTCTCGCTCGGCTCGAAGTCCAGGGCGAGCAGGCGGGGCCCGGCCAGATCAGGCGCGGACGGCGGCTCGGATGGCGTGGATCGGGTCGTCGTGACGGGCGTCGGGCCCGTCTCGGCGGCGGACGGGGCGGGCGCCGAGAGCGGCGGGCGGGTACTCACCGCGGGGGTGTCGGGCTGCGTCGGGCGAGCGATGAGCCAGGCGCCGACCAGTAGGAGCCCGATGGCCGAGACCACCAGGATCATCGTACGCGCCGGTGCGAGATCACGCCGCCTCAGACCGACCGGAATGCGCAGGCCGTCGAAGGCCTCGTCCCCGACCGGCCCCTGCTGGCGTCGACCCCGCTCGTCCTCGAGCTCACGGAGGACCTCGTGTGTCGAGCTCATCGCGTTCGGCCCACGAGCTTGATGCTGCGCCATCGCTTGATGCCATCCGTATCGTTGACTGCCTGTCGTACGTGCTTGCGACCCACCATCCGATCGCCCGACGCGCAGGCCGAGAGCAGCGCTTTGTGACAGATCACGTTGACCAGGCGCGGGATTCCCCCGCTGGCCCTGTGGACGCCGTTCAAGGCCCAGGGGGTGAAGAGACGCTCGCCCGAGTGACCCGATGCCACGAGTCGCCTGAAGACGTAGCTCTCGGTCGCGCTGCGATCGATGGGGCGGAGGCGGTGCGAGAAGGAGATGCGCTGCTGGAGCTGTCGCATGTCGTGACGCGCGAGCCGCTCGTCGAACTCGGGCTGGCCGAAGAAGACGATCTGCAGGAGCTTGCTCGACTCGAGCTCGAGGTTCGAGAGCAGCCGCAGGTTCTCGAGGGTCCGGTCCGGGATCGTCTGTGCCTCGTCGACGAAGAGGACGGCCCGTCGCCCCGAGCGCTTGATGTTCACCAGCTCCTGTTGGAGATAGCGGAGCAGGCGCTGGGGGCCCACGTCCGGGGGCAAGGGGATGCCCAGCTCGTCCGCGATGGCCAGCTGGAAGTCGTGGGGCGAGAGGGCGGGGCTCGGGATGTAGGCCGAGACCACGTCCTGACCGAGGCGGCGCAGCAGGGTCCTGCAGATCAGCGTCTTTCCCGTGCCCACCTCGCCCACGACCTTCGTGAATCCCTCACCCGTCCGCAGGGCGAAGAGCACGAGGTTGATGGCCTCTTCGTGGCCCGAGAGGTTGACGTAGAAGGAGGTGTTCGGCGTGGCGGCAAAGGGTTGTGCACGGAGTCCGAAGTGATCGAGATACATGGTTCGTATTCCCTCGCTAGGGTGTGAGCCACTCACCGAGTCCGGCGGGCTCTGCCTTCCGCTTCTTGCGACTCTTCTCCGCCTTGTTGTCGACGGACCTCTTCTTGAAATCCGTCATGCGCTCCATGGCGCCCGCGACCGGCTCGCTCCATCCATCGGGCGTGATCACGAGCGGCCGCAGCAGGATCACCAGCTCGGTCTTTCGCGACTGGAAGCGCACGTGCTGGAAGAGCTTGCCCAGATAGGGGATGTCCTTGACCCAGGGCACGCCGGCGTCCTCGTCCAGGCTCGAGTTCTGCATGAGGCCGCCGATCACGACGACCTGGCCGCTCTTCGCCCTCACGATGCTGTCCGATTCGCGTACGCGGCTGAAGGCCAAGGGGAGCTCGAGGGGCGCCTCCGGGTCCAGGGCGATCCGCTTGTTCTGCTCTTCCACCAGCGTGACGGAGGGGTGGATGTGGAGGATGACCTCATCGTCGTCGCTGATCTGGGGCGTGACGTCGAGGACGATGCCCGAGAAGAAGGGCGTGAGGGTGATGTTCGGCGTCGATGTGGTGGCGGTCCCGGTCACGGTGGTGGTGGAGACGTCCGTGACGAAGAACTCGTCGCTCCCGACCTTGATCACGGCCTTCTGATTGTTCACCGTGGCGATCCGCGGGTTCGAGAGGGTGCGCACGTCGCCCTGGCTCTCGAGCAGCTCGATGAACATGCTGAACTTGTCTGCCTGGACGGCCGCCGTGAAGACGCCGCCGAAGGCGGAGCTGCCCGTGCCCACCATCAGATCGCTCAGCTTCGGGCCCAGCTCCACATTCCGCCCGGCAATCTCCGAGAGTCCCCGGTCGATGACGGAGCCTCCACCGACCTGTCCGATGACGGCTTTGCCGCTGTTGTGATCCGCCAGGGCAGCCCAGTTCACGCCGCTCTGGAATCCGGTATCGAGCCGGATCTCGAGGATCTTGGCCTCGAGGATGACCAGCCGCCCCATGCTCTGCTCGGCGCTCTTCAGATAGGACTCCACCTGCTCCAGCTCCGCGCTGGACGCGCGGACGATGAGCAGGCCCGCGTTCGGGCTCGCCACCGCAGAGCGCCCCTCGCGACCGGCGAGGATCGTGCGGACGCTGTCGATGACCTCCCTCCAGAGATCCGTGGTGGCCGTGGTCTCGATGCCGCTGCCCGAGCCCTCGTTGCTCTCGTCGTTGGCAACCGGGTCGTAGACGGTGCGATTGACTCCATCGGTGGCTCCCTCATTCCGCAGGCTGCCGATCTTGCTTCGTGTGGTCGAATAGCCCTGGCGCTGCAGGTTCAGGTAGTTGAGCTGGAAGATCCGGGTGCGGATCCCTGCCGGAAGGATCAGGAAGCCCGTCGGCGTCTCGCGATAGCCGTAGCCGTACGCGTCGGCCACGGTCTCGAGGACCTCGCGGATCGTCACCCCCTTGAGGCTCAGGGTGATCGTGCCCGCCACGGCGGGATCGAGGGCGACGTTGTAGCGCGTGCCCTCGACCAGCGAGATGAAGAACTCTCGGGCCGGGGCGCTCTTCACGCTGACGTCGAAGCGCGCGTCGTCGGGTGCGCCGGGCACTCGCGCCAGGGTCGGCACGTCCGGAAGCAAGGCGCTGCTGACGTCCACCGGGAGAGGAACCTGGGGTCGCTCGGGTGCCTCCTCGGCCTCGGTCTCGACGCCCTCGCCCGGCGCGTCGGGC
>CAZQMY010000338.1:0-6836 GCA_964594405.1 uncultured Spirochaetaceae bacterium
CTGCCGGCAGCCCATGGAGGAGGAGCGCGATGCGACGGAGCACCCGAGGCGGCGATCGAACCCACGGGACCCCTCTGTGAGCGCCTTCGGTGGCAGCCTCCTGAGCAAGTGGGATGCGCTCAGAGGAAGCTACTGGTTCCTCCCCATGGTCATGGCTGCCATGGCGGCTGGGCTGGCACTGGGTCTCATCGAGCTCGACGACCGCATGGCGCGGGCCGAGGTGCGCAGACTCCCCAGGATCCAGGACACGGGCGCAGCCGGCACGCGCGCCCTGCTCTCGACGGTCGCCGGCTCGATGATCACCGTGACCGGTGTCGTGTTCTCCATCACCATCGTTGCGCTCACCCTCGCGTCTTCCCAGTTCGGACCCCGCCTGCTGCGGAACTTCCTCCGCGATCGCGGCAATCAGCTGGTCCTCGGCACCTTCGTCGCCACATTCCTCTACAGCCTTCTGGTGCTGCGGGCGGTCGAGGTGGACCGCGTCCCCTACCTCGCTACGGCAGGCGCACTCGCCCTCGCCGTGACGAGTGTCTTCGTGCTCATCTACTTCGTGCACCACGCGGCGAGCTCCATACAAGCGTCGAGCGTGATTGCCAGCGTCGCCCGCGAGATCGAGAGCGAGCTTCCGAGCCTCTTTCCCGAGGAGATCGGTCACGAGCCCGAACACGCTCGAGACGAGCCCATCGATCTGCCCCCAGGCGACGCATGCCTGGTCGAGGCGGCGTCCAGCGGATATGTGCGTGTGCTGAGCGGCAATGCGCTGCTTGCGCACGCGAAGGAGCACGACCTCGTGGTCGAATTCATGGCTCGGCCCGGCGACTTCGTCGGGGAAGGTGAGGGGCTCGCGCGCGTCGTACCCGCATCGCGAACGAGCGGGGAGACCCGAGCGCTCGTTCGCGAATGCTTCGTTCTCGGAGCCCACCGCACCGCGGTCCAGGACCTCGCCTTCCTGACGGACCAGCTCGCCGAGATGGCGGTGCGGGCTCTGTCGCCGGGCACGAACGACCCCAGGACCGCGATCGACTGTGTCTACCGACTCGGCGTCGTGATCGCCACCGTCGGGCGACGCCGCATGCCCTCTCGAGAGCGCTATGACGAAGACGGCAATCTCCGCATCCTCGCGCGACCGACCACTTTCGACGACATCGTCGCCAGCTGCCTCGATCCCATTCGACGCTACGGATTGAAGGATGCCGAAGTCGTGGAGGCCGTTCTCCTCGCGCTGGCCACCGCGGTGCAACAGTGCTCCCACGCGTCTCGCAGGCGGCTGCTGCTCGAACACGCCCGAGAGTGGCTGGGGGGCTTCAGCCTGGCTCGCGAGGACACGTCCAAGCGCGACCAGCTCAGGGTCGAAGAAGCAGCGGCTCGCGTGGAGCGAGCGGCCGCGTTCCGAGACCTCTCGTCGTGACGCGCCGACGGCAGGGTCCCAGGCGGCGATTCGCAGCGTCGCTCGGGAGCACGACCTCGGCCGGGGGCTCCTCGACGGGAGGCGATTCCTCCTTCTCCGCCAGCTCGATCGGAGGCCTGGGACGGGGATCCGGCGGCTCCTTCACCGGCGGCCCGGTCGGGCGCTCCGGTGGATCGCCAGGCGGAGCTGCGGCGACTTCGAGCGCTTCCACGGGTTCGTCCGGGTCCTCCGGCCGGGGCACGCGCCTGTCCCGTCGCATGCAGGTCACCCTCGAGTGCTGTCGGGTCCCGTGTTCCATGGGTCAGGTCTCCTCATCGGCGTAGATGACGTGACGGAAGTAGTGCTGGCCCTCGAACGACGCGCCCAGCGAGCCGATGAGGAGGCCCAGCGATGAGACGAGGCCCGCCATGACGAAGAGAGATCGGGAGACCTCGTCGGCAGCGACCACAGGAGCCCAACGCGCGATCAGGTCGGGGCCGAAGAGCGTGCTGCCCAGCAGCAGAGTCAGAGCGAAGAGCGTGGCGTAGGTGGTGAACATCCCAAGCGCGACGACGAGCGTCGCGGACACGTTCATGACGACGGCCTGCTCACTGATGCGTACCCGGGATCGACGAAGGAGCAGCTTCTGGCGGACCAGGATGAAGGCCGTTGTCCCTGCCAGGACCATCACCGACAGGGCCACGATCGTCGCCGGCCGTTGGCTCGTTCCCAGGTCCCAGACTTCAGCGGTCACGAGCAGGATGAACAGCGCCGAGAACGCAGCGGCCGTGAGTCGACTGAGGCGGAGCGGGAACTCCCAGGGCCTGGCCTGAATGACGGCACTTGCGATCTCGCGGGCGCGTTCGCGGCTTGCGCGGAGGTAGAAGCGTCGCGCGTCGGGTGGCCTGGAGATCTCTTCCAGGCGAAGATCCGCCACCTCGGCCAACGCTCGGGTCAGGGCCTCGTGCTCGCTCTCGTCGAAGACGCGGTGACGATCCAGGTCGCTGACCGCCTGGGGCGCATGCATCACCGCGTCTTCGTCTTCGCGATGCCAGACGCCGTTCAGATCTCCGAACAGGTGCAGCGCGAGCGCGGCGATCCGCCGCGCCAGCGCGTCGCCATTCTCGGCCTCGGACGATCCGAGTCTCGCAAGTGAGAGCACGGCGACCGCGAGGGCCCGCGAGGGCACGCCGAGGGCGTAGCTCTTGTAGTAGCTCTGCAGATCATGCGGCGTGATCACCAGCGCGAAGTCCCAGGCCCGCGCGTCACGCTGCAGCACGCCTTCGTGCAGCCGGGAGGCGGGCTCGTCGAG
Source organism: uncultured Spirochaetaceae bacterium (assembly GCA_964594405.1). Classification (GTDB taxonomy): domain Bacteria; phylum Myxococcota_A; class UBA9160; order UBA9160; family UBA4427; genus CAZQMY01. The sequence goes on from CAZQMY010000338.1 coordinate 2,700, forward strand.
GCTCGGGGTCGGCGCGGCGGGATGGACAGCCTGCGGTAGCTGCCAACGAAACTGCGGGAAGCTCCTCTCGAGCGTCTTCTCGACGACCTCGCGCGCTGCGTGGACGGCCTCGCGTTGCGAAGCCGGCAGCTCTCCGATGACCAGCCAGCCGAACTCGATCAATCTCGGAGCGCTCGCCGAGGGCTCGGTCATCGGCTGGCTTCTGGCTCGTCGGCCGCACGTCGAGCCGCGGATCCCACGCCACCGGGGCTTGCCCAGGCCGTCGCGCCTCGGCGGTCAGCCGCCCGGGGATCGCCTTCCGGCTGGAGATCGAGTCCGTCCTCGGGGTGAAGGAGGAATGGCTGCTCGGATTCCATGGGTCCTTTCCTTCGCGTGGTTCGTTGGGCTCTTCGTTGAACGTCTCATTGGACGTCGGGCGGGAGGTCGTCAGATGTCGGGCGGGAGGAGAGGCACCGCGGCTTCGGGTCCATTCAGCTCCGCGCTGAAGCTCTCCTCGAGGTAGAGCCGGACGCTCTCGTCGTCGTGGCTCAGATAGCCGATCGCCGCATCGCGGCCGCAAACGAGCTTGAAATCGCCTCCCCTCAGGCTCACCACGACTCCGCCCTTCAGCGACGGGGCCCATACGACGGGCCGATCGATCAGTCGCTGGACGTGACGAAGCACCGGATAGCCGCCGCCGCCCGCCGCGCGATCGAGCGTGGTGTGCAGATCGGGTCCGAGAGCGACACCGTAGGGGCCCGAGACGCCGGCCTGACGCAGCTGCTCGAGGGCCCTGCTCACCGCGTCGGGAAGATGGACGCTCTCCCTGGGGATGGCGACGCCCTCGTTGCTGGCATCGGTGAGGAGGCCGGGGATGTCCGCGTCCGCATAGCCCTCGAAGATCGCTGCGTCTTCCGCAGCGGCGAACGCGCGTGCTGCGTCACGAAGCGGGTCGAGATCCACGCTCGATGCGCCACGATCCACGCGTTCGAGCTCGTGCCGCTCGATCTCGAAGGGTACGCGCAGCTCGATCAGCGGGCGCACCACTCGACGCTTGACCAGGGCACCCCCGCCCGCGACGCCTTCGAGCAGCTCCACGCGACCGAGGTCGATGGCCGAGTGGTCCCAGCCGAGCGGTCCGTCGAACTCCACCAGCTTCCTTGCGGCGAGATGAAGCTCGAGGACATCTCGCGCTTCTTCCTCGAGGCGCTCCCAGGCCTTCTCACTGATCGGCGCCAGGTTCCGATTCAATCCGATCACGCTCATTTCACCTTTCCGTCCTGCTTTCCGTCTTGCAGAGAGCCGATGCCCAGCGTGGGATCGCCGTCCCCGGGACCGTGGTCGTGCCCCACGATCGCATCGGTCCGGAACAGGAGCTCGCGCAGATAGCGGTCGAAGACCGGATCGTTGCGCCGAATCCATTCGAGCGTCATGCAGGCGTGCTCCTTCTCTTCGTCGCGATTGTGGGCGAGCACGCTCTTCAGCTCGTCGTCCGACGTGGCGTCGACGCGCTGGCCGTACCAATCGACGGCCTCGAGCTCCTCGATCAGTGAGACCAGAGCGCGATGCATCTCACGAGTCTCCGGCGACAGGTCTTCCACAGACTCGTGAAGCTGATTCGATGACACGCTGGAACGCCCTCCTCATCTCGTCTTTTCGTCTCGTTGTTTCGTCTCGTCGCTTTTCGTCGCTTTGTCGGGTCGGCCCGCCATCCGAGCGCGAGCGGCGACTTTCGAAGTCCTTGCAAGAAGCAAGCAGCATGCCAGCAAGCCTCGTGCTGACGGCTGTCCCGTTGGCACGAGACTGGCACTGATCGAATGGCTGGCATCGATTCAATGCCGATGAATGACAGTAGATCTCGATGACGGTCCTGAGAGCCGTTCGGGAAGGAGTCAGACCATGCTTTCGTGGGCGCTCGTTTTCTTCATCGTGGCGGTGATTGCGGCCACGTTCGGCTTCGGCGGAATCGCCGGCGCCGCGACCGGGATCGCGAAGATCCTCTTCTTCATATTCCTCGTCGCATTCGTGATCTCGCTCGTGATGGGGCGACATCGCGGAACGACGGTTCCGTGATCCGAGAACGGCGGGATCGGGGAGTCGTTTGTAGAAACGACAAGGGACGCAGTCCGCAGATGACCCTTCAGGCCCGCGCATCGTGATCGCACTCGAAGGGTGGGGGATCTCGAGCAGCGTGGCGGTGTTCGCCGCCAGCGCGGTGGTCCTCGTCATCGCGGGGACGCGCTTCACTCGCGTCGTCGATCGGCTGGCCGATCGGCTCGGGATCGGCGAGGCGATCGCGGGCGCCGTTCTGCTCGGCGCGACCACATCGCTGCCCGGTCTCATCGTCACGACGATGGCTGCCGGCCGCGGGCAAGCGGATCTGGCCGTGAGCAATGCGCTCGGCGGCATTGCAGCCCAGACCATGTTCCTGGCGGTCGCGGATCTCAGCTATCGCCGCGCGAACCTCGAGCACGCGGCCGCCTCGCTTCCGAACCTGCTGCAGACCATGATCCTCGTCGCTCTCGTGGCCCTCGTCCTGTTGGCGACGACGGGGCCACGAGTGGCGTTGGGCGGAATCCATCCGGTGACAGCGCTGCTGCCCGCGGTCTACATCTACGGGCTGGTCCTGACCCGGCGAACCCGCGAGGTGCCCATGTGGCGGCCTCGGGCGACGCCCGAGACCCGCGACGACGTGCCAGACACGGATGCGGAAGAGGCTGCGATCGGCCCCTTGATGCTGGCGTTTCTCGGGCTCGGCGCGCTGGTGGCGGCGTGCGGCCTCGCCGTCGCGGAGGCGGGGCTGGCTCTGGCCGAGCAGACCGAGCTCTCGGGTACCTTGATCGGCGGGCTCCTGACCAGTGTCGTCACTTCTCTGCCTGAGCTCGTGACGGTGCTCGCGGCCGTACGTGCCGGTGCACTGACGCTCGCGGTGGGGGACATCATCGGAGGCAACACCTTCGACGTGCTCTTCCTGGCGGCCGCCGATGTCGCCTATCGGAGCGGCTCGCTGTATGCGTCGATCAGTGATCGAACGCTCTTCCTGCTTGCCCTGACACTCCTGATGACCGCCATCTTCGCGGCCGGGCTGATCTATCGACAGAGGAGCGGCATCGGCTTCGAGGGGGCCACGATCCTGGTCATCTACGCAGCCGGCTCTTCGACGCTTCTGTGGATGCGCTGAGCCACGCTTCGCCGTTCGGCACGAAGGTTGCTTGTGCAAGAGGTCGTATGCAAGAGGTCGTAGACAAGAGGTCGTCTGCGAATCAGGGCCAGTGCCGCCATGCGGGCGGCGCTCCCCACAGGTCGCGACGAACGCGACGAAGGAGGAGCCAGATGGGCAAAGACGGACTGCTGGACAAGGTGAAGGGTCGCGTGAAGGAGGCTGCTGGCAGCCTCCTCGACGACGACGAGCTCAAGCGCACGGGCCGCGCCGACCAGAAGGCCGGCCAGGCGAAGGAGAAGGCCGAGGAAGTCGTCGACAAGGCGAAGGAGGCCGTGACCGGAGACGACTCCTAGCGCCGATCCGGAGCTGGCGCTCGACGCGACATCGCAAGGATGGGTCGCAACGATGAGCCGGGATGAAGGGCCGGGAAGGGCCGCAATGATGGAGGGAAGGGCGAATGCCAATGGCGAACGAACGGAAGACGAAGACGACGAAGAGCACGGCGCGCCGGGTTGCGAAGACCGCGGCGGAAGTCGCGATCGGCGGCACCGCGTTGGCGGCCGACAAGGCCATCGAGGCCATGGACGAGGTCGTCGACCGCGCCGGCGCCGTTCTCGGGAGGGGCCGGCGCGAGGCCCGAAAGGCTGCGTCGAGCGCGACGCGCACCGCGCGCAAGACCGTCGGAGCCACCGACGGGCGCGCCTACGAGGATCGCACACGGGCCGAGCTCTACGCGTTGGCGGCCGACCGCGAGATCGAAGGGCGTTCCACCATGCGCAAGGCGGAGCTCATCGCCGCGCTTCGAGCGGATCGATGACGCCAACGTGACATCGAAGAGCTGATCCAGGCGTCGGCCGGAAGGTGCACAAGCGCGGCCACCGGCGGAAAGCGCCCCGAGTCAGCGCGACGACCTCGCGCAGAGCGCTGTGGATCTTCGAGATCGCCCACGTGGCGGCAAGCCACCACATACAGCCCGCCGTGGAATAGCCTGCCGT
>CAZQMY010000339.1:0-6801 GCA_964594405.1 uncultured Spirochaetaceae bacterium
GCGCTGATGACCGTGCGCGCCCTCGAGCAGGCGGACGTGGCGATCCTGGTGGTCGACGCCTCCGAGGGCTTCACCGATCAGGACGGCCACGTGGCGCGCATGGTCCGCGACATGGGCTGCGCTGCGGTCGTGGTGGCGAACAAGTGGGACCTGGTGGACCGGGATGATCGCACGGACGTGGTCGAGGGCATCCAGCACGGCCTGCGCTTCATGTCGGACGTGCCCCTGCTGCCGCTCTCCGCGAAGACCGGTGCCCGGATCCCGAAGCTGCTGCCCAGCGTCCGCCAGGTGGCCCAGCAGGCTGGGCGGCGGATCCCCACCGCCCAGCTCAACCGCTGGCTCGCCGACGTGGTGGCGCGCCACGATCCGGGCATGGCACGACGCGGCCATCACCGCCAGCCGCTCAAGCTCTTCTACGCCTCGCAGGTCCGCGTGCGACCGCCGACCTTCGTGATCTTCTGCAACGACGCGAAGTCGGTGATGGCGTCCTATCGGCGCTTCCTCGAGAATCAGCTGCGGGAGACCTTCGGGTTCGAGGGCACGGCGGTCCGGGTGCTGCTGCGAAACCGCCGAGAGCGCGACGAGGGGGGCGGCTGAGGCTGCCGCGGCCCGCGAATTTCGCCCTACAAGTCCGCGTGCGCTCGGATACAATGCGCGCCCAGCGAACACCCCGCCGCGCGGGGACAGCGCTCCGCCGGCCCTCGGCTCGGCGGGGTGCCCGCAGTCGAGGACCCCCACCGCGACGGCCAGAGCGTTGCGGCCCAGGAGCAAGCATTGGCCAAGAAGAAGCACCAGCCGGAGTCGGCGGCCCAGACCCTGAGCGAGATCGAGACCCGGGGCGATCGGCTCGCCGAGTGGATCTCCGACAATCCCGTGCTGATCCTCGGCACGGCGCTGGGCCTGCTCGTCCTCGTGGGCGCGATCTCCCTCGTCAACGAGAGCCGCGAGTCCACGCACGAGGACGCGGCCGCTGATCTGGCCACCGTGCAGGCCGACTTCCGTCAGGCCATGGGCGCGCCCGCCGGCGCCGTGGATGTTCCGGAGCCGGCCAATCCGGAGACTGCGCGTAGCGTTAGAGACGAATACATCGAGAAGTACATCAAGGTCGCCGCGACTCATCGTGGCACCTCCAGCGCGACCCTGGCGCTGCTCGAGGCGGGCACGCTGCAGCAGCAGCGCGGCCTCGGCGACGCCGCGGTCGGGACGCTCGAGGATGCGCTGGCCCAGGCGGACCCGGCCGATCCACTGCGGCCCTTCGTTCAGCGTCGGCTGGCCTCCGTGCACGAGTCCGAGGGGCGCTACGAGGCCGCGGCGGAGGCCTTCCTGGCCTCCGGCAATACGCCCGGCTTCGCGCTGCGCAACGACTCGCTCGCCGATGCGGCGCGATGCTTCGCCGAGGCGGGCCGGTCGGATCGGGCGCTGGCGGTCTACTCCGAGCTGCAGGATGCCGCGGCCGACTACCAGCTCCCGCCCTATCTGGTGGCGAAGCTCGAAGAGCTGAAGGGCGACTCCGCGCAGTAGGCCTCAGGCTGCTGCAAAGGACCGATGGCTGCGGTCCCGCATGAGCCCGCGGCCGAGCTCCCTGCGTGTTCGAAAGGGCTTGACCGCCCCGCGAGTTCGGCGGATCGTGTCGGGCATGGTCGCGGATCGCAAACGCGAGGGACCGTCCCGACAGCCGTCCTCCCCCTGGGGTCGTGTTGCTGTCGCGTCCTCGCTGTCGCTCCGCTGTCGCAGCCGGACGGCGATGACCGCAGCACTCCTGGTCGCGGCCCTCGTCGGGTGCACGCCTCTGCCGCCCACCGCGACGGCGGATTTCAAGCAGACCCGTCAGGTGGAGATCGACTTCGACGGAGCATGGCAGCGCATCATCGACCAGCTCGCGAACGAGCCCATCCCGATCAAGGCGCTGGAGCGATCGAGCGGCGTGATCTATGCCCAGGGCCTGGTCCCGAGTGACTCCGGCATGGCCGACTGCGGTCGTGGTCGGGGCTGGAAGGCGATCGATCAGACCGCGGTCAACCTGAACGTATTCGTCAGGCAGGCGCCCACGGCGACCGCGATCACCATCAATGCGCGATTCACGCAGGTCTACGTGTCCGGGCCCGATAGCCGCGTGATCCTCTGCGTTTCCAAGGGCACTCTCGAGGAGCGCATCTTCGACTCGCTGCGAAGGGCGGGCTGAGCCCGGGCGAGCCACGCGACTGCAGGCGGGCCCCGGCGCTCTACCGATCCTCGCGACTTGGGGGTAGCTTCGGGGCGTGGACCCGAACGAGATTCGCCAGATCGGCCCCTACAAAGTCGTCCGGTACTTTGCGGAAGGCGGAATGGCCTGGATCTTCGAGGTCGAGGACCCGCACTTCGAGGAGCGGCGTCTTGCGCTGAAGATGCTGAAGCCCCACGCCGCGGTCGGGCAGGAGTTCACGCGCTTCGAGTCCGAGGCCGCCCTGCTGGCGAAGGTGGACCACCCCAACCTGGTCACCGTCTTCGCGGCCGGCTTCGATGAGGAGACGGGCTGTCACTACTACACGATGAGCCTGATCGACGGGCCGACGCTCGCCGAGCGTGGGCAGCTCGATTTCGACGAGGCCGCGCCCATCTTCTGCGGGATGCTCCAGGGCCTAGAGAAGCTGCACTCGCTCGGAATCCTCCATCGGGACATCAAGCCTTCGAACATCTTCATCAATGCCGACGGCCGGGCGCTCCTCGGCGACCTCGGCATCGCTTCGCACGCCGACACTGCCAATCTGACGGCGACGAACATGGTGATCGGAACCGCGACGTACATGACGCCCGAGCAGGCGCGCGGCAAGCGCGCCACGGCCAGCAGCGACATCTTCTCCGTCGGCCTCACCCTCTACCGGGTACTGCACGGAACCACCGCCTACGAGCACATCCCCGAGGTCGATACGACGTCGAGTGCTTCGGTCCTCTTCTATCTGGCCAGCCTCATCCACTCCGGCCAGCAGATCGACTTCCGATTCGATGACGAGATTCCGGAGGCGGTTCGGCAGATCATCCTCAAGGCCTGCGCGTTCAAGGTCGAGGACAGGTTCCAGAGCGCCGCGGAGATGCGCGAGGCGATCGAGGCCGCGGCTGCTCCCGCCCAGTCGTTGCAGGCCAGCCAGTGGCTCTCGCCGCCCGTCGCCGCCGCAGTGGCGTCCGCCATTGCGATCGGCGGACTGGGCATCTGGTACGCCACCCATCGGGCCGAAGTTCGCGGGGCCGCCGACCGGCTCGCCGCCGTGCAGGATCTGGAGCGCCGCGCGCGCGCGGTCTACGCGTCGGTGGACGCGCTGGAGCCGGCCGTCTCGAAGGCCTTGCTCGCCGACGTGGCGGAGCAGGTCGAGGCCGGCCAGCGCCTGCTGGCCGCGTCCCGCGATCGCCTCGATCAGGGAGAGACGACGGGCGCGCGGGCAGCGGCCGAGCAGGCGGCGGCCGCCTATACCGAGGCCTGCCTCCGCGTCGGCAACAGCGAGGTGCAGCGGCGCTCGGAGCAGCGCAGCGGCCGTGCCCTCGATTCGACGCTCGAGCTCGCGGACGTCGGCGCCGCGGACTTCAGTCCCGATCGCTGGAAGGTGCTGATGAAGCTCCGCGCGGAGATCCAGGCGCCGATCCCCGACCCGACGAGCTGCGAGGGCGCCGCCATGCTCCTGGCACGCATCGACACGGGCGAGCGCATGGACACACTCGCCGCTCAGATCCGCGGTGACCTGAGCCGTGTGTGGCCGGAGGTGGCCGGCCGAGCGCGTGAAGAAGCCGTCAAGGTCTGGAACAGCGCCGCCGCGCTCGGCGTCGACCACGCCCTCTTCGCCGGCTCCCTCGAGCGCGGGCGTCGGCTGATCGATGCGGGTGACGACTTGCGGGAGAGCGAGCAGTATCTCGAGGCGCGCGAGTTCTTCGTGGAGGCGCGTGAGGCGTTCGACGAGACACTGCTGCTCGGGCAGGCCCTGCAGGCGCGCGCCGCGACCGGGTCCGCGCGCCAGAGAGCCGACGCAGTGGGACTGGCTCGCACCGCCGAGATCGAGAGCCGGGTCGCGGCGGCCCAGCAGGCCTTCGCGGCCGAGCGATGGGGCGAGGCCCTGAGGGAGTACGAGCGGGCCCGGCTCCTGCTCGAGCAGGCGATCCGCATCGAGGCGGAGTCTTCACTCGCGCTCGCGGCGGCCAGTGAGGCCGAGCAGGCGAGGCAGCGAGCGAGCCAGGCGGGCGCGAAGCTGGCCGACCCGGACTCCTACGCCCGCGCCGACGCGCTGCTCGTCGCGGCGACCGAGCAGATCGAGCGACAGGAGTTCGAAGGGGTGGTCCTGCAGCTCCAGAAGGCCACCGAGCTCTTCGACGCACTCGCCGCATTCGCGAGTCAACAGCTCGGAGAGATCCAGAAGAGCCGCCAGGCCGCCTTGAGGGCCAAGGAAGAGGCGCTGGGCTCGTGGACCTGCAACGACTTCCTGCCCGACGCCCGGGCGCACTGCCTCGAGGCCGAGGCCGCGTTCAGAGCCGGAGAGGCGGCGGTCGATGCACGCGACGCCGGGCGCGCCCAGGAGGAGTTCGAGATCGCGAGCCGACTCTACCGTCGGGCGCGACTGACCGAGCAGGACCTGCAGAGTCAGATCGAGCATCCGCCGTCACTGGTGAGCCGAACGCCCGCGAAGCTCGAAGTCGCTGCCTTCCGGAACCAGAAGCTCGAGTTCCGGGTGGAGGCACGCGACCCCAATCCGGAGGACGTGCTGAGCTACGTCTGGATGGTGGATGGGGAGCCCGTCGCCAAGGGCTCCCCGGCCTTCAGTCACCGACCCACCGAGGACGCCGTGGTCACCGTGACGGTCGACGACGGGCGAGGCATGTCCTTCGAGGAGACCTGGCGGGTCGCCATCAAGAACGGCCCTCCCGTCCTCGCGATCCACCCGGATCAGGACACGGTCCGGCTGAAGCTCGGCGACTCCCGAACGTTCAATCTGACCGCCTCGGACCCGGACGGCGACGCGTTGACGACCAGCATCCATCTCGACGGTCGACTCGTGGGCGACGGCCGCAGCTACGTCTTCCTCGCCGAGCAGGTGGGCCGCTATACGCTCGAGGCGCGCGCCACGGACGCTCCTGGCGCGACGCGCCGCCTGACGCGGATCATCCAGGTCGAGGATGACACCGTCGCGGCGGTGCGCCCCAAGGTGCCTGCGGACGTCGCCGCCAAGGACCTGATGAAGCGCTACGAGGTCGCCTACGAGGATCGCAGCCTGGACGGTCTGCGCGAGGTCTGGATCATGAATCCCAAGCAGCGAACGGCCATGACCAGGCTCTTCGGACAGGTGCACTCGCTGGACGTCGACATCCAGATCCAGCGGTTCTAAGAGTCGGACGGGATGCTCTACGGCGACTTCGATCTGCGCGTGGTAGGCATCGGGCCTCGCGGCATCATCAAGGGGAAGGTCGCCCCCATGACGGCGACCATGACGCTGCAGGCCGACGGCGCCTGGAAGATCTCGAGCATCCTGCCGCGCTGAGCCGGCGCGTGGCGCGCAGCTCCGCGGCGCGCGCCGGAGGAGGGAGGACCTCCCCCGACGCGCGTCGTTGCTAGGAGCCGACGACCGCGCCGACCGTCTCTTCGATCGCCTTCGTGATGCCCGTTCCGTCCGAGGAGATGGGGCAGATCAGCTCGCGCTCCCCTCCGGCCCCCGGGATCTCGATCGTCCCGTCCCCGGTGCAGTCGATGGGATCGCCATCGGCCGGCAGGAACGTCCCGGTGCAGAGGGAGACGGCCGCGGAGTCCGTCCTCACCTCCTCGAGCGTGGCGTCGCCGGCCGAGATGACCGAGATGACCTTGATGCCCGCCTGCTCGAGGGCGCCGCAGACCGACGGCTCGGTGAACTCGCCGCCGACCTGATCGTCGAGGAAGGGGCCCGGGTAGGGGAACGGGCCGTTGTCGTCTCCCCTGCGATGGAAGGTGGCGTCCGTCCACAGGACGAAGATCTTGACCTGGCTGTCGGTGCGGAAGGCCTTCGTGGCCCCGCCCTGGCCCGCGGCGGGATAGGCGACGTCGATGGTCTCCAGCACCGCGTCGCGCAGCGGTCCCTTGCCGATGCCGGTGGCCGCCTGGTAGAGGCCCTCCAGCTGCGATTCGGGACCATCGCCGCCGAATCGGGTCTCGAGGCCCTGGATCACCGCCTCGAGTCGGTTGAACGCCTCGTAGGTGTCACTGCCGTCGTTCACCATCTCCTCGATCGGGAAGTCGAGCTGATAGGCGTAGTCGCCGTCCTCGGGATAGCCCCACTCGGGGTGCGGGTAGTCCACGAAGGTCCCGAGCCCGATCGCGAGGCTGCGCCCGGACTGCTGAAGCAGCTGGGTCACGATGGCGCTCGCCTGGGCCTGGAACGTCTGCAGGTCGTCGCCGAAGCTGCCGCTCATGTCTGCGATCAGGAATACGTCGATCTCCGTGGTGTCCACAGCCGTGCCCAGAGCGATGTCCGCATCGATCGTCGAAGCCGTCGACCCGTCCGGACCGAAGACCGCCGACGTCCCAGAGGTCAGGAAGCCCTTCAGCTCATCGACCGAGATGCCGGGCTTGGCGCCCAGAACGAGCCCCGCGATCCCGGACACGATGGCTGTGGCGCCCGATGTCCCGATCCCCGTCCCGATGTTCGGCGCTGCACCCGGCGGCGCGGTCGGGGTCGTGTACTGGTCGAGGCCGATCGGGCCGTAGACCCCGACGCCCGGAGCGCTGACCTGGACGCTCGGGCCGTAGTTCGAGCCGTAGGTCGTCCCGGCCGGGGCGACACACCGATCGCCCGCCTCCGGGGCCTGCGTCTCCGT
>CAZQMY010000340.1:0-6779 GCA_964594405.1 uncultured Spirochaetaceae bacterium
TGAAGCAGGGCTGCGTCGCCTACCGGATCGCCGCCCACGCGGCCGACGTGGCGCTCGGCATCCCGGGCACGCGCGATTGGGACGACGAGCTGACGAAGGCCCGGGCGGCGCTCAATTGGGAGAAGCACTTCGAGCTGGCCTTCGATGGTGACGTGGCGCGCGCCTATCACGACGAGGACCTCGACGTGGACACGGACTTCTGCGCGATGTGCGGCCACGACTGGTGCTCGGTCCGCATCAGCAAGGAGATCTCGGAGTTCGTCTCGGGCAAGGACGAGACCTACGCGTGGGAGAAGCCGAAGGTCTCGGCGGCGCTCAGTGAGTCGCAGAAGGAGATCCTGCGCAAGCGGGGCGTACTCTCGCCGGCCGAGCTCCACCGCCTGGCTACCAAGACGCGCGACGAGATGGGCGCGGGCGAGGGGCAGGCCGCCTGCCACTCGGAGAAGGCCGACGCCGATCGTGCCAGGCAGCTGCAGGCCGCCCACCTGGAGCGCGACGGCATCGACGCAGAAGGGGCCCCGCTCCCCTGATCCGGTCCGCCGTGCGTCGGGCCGAATAGCGATCACGGTCGCAAAAAGCAAAACGCCCCGGGACCTTCGTCCCGGGGCGTGTCGTTGGAGCCTCCCCCCCCCCGGATCGGCCCCAACTATGAACTTCTCTTCGGCCGCGTTCCCCGGCGCTTGAGCACTTTGTTGCAGAATTCCTTCCGGCCCGGCGCCGATCTCCTGCCAAGTCCCTGCCCTCTCGTGGGGGCGAGCCCGTAGGGCGGCGGTGGAAGGACCGAGTCCGAACGGCCTCGGACCCGGATCATCCATCACTTCGCAGCCGGGCCCGTAAACGACTGAAAATGGTCGCGAATCGCATAGCCGCCTCGGGATTCGTGTTGTATCCTCCCGGTACTCGACGATTCTCTCGTGAATTCAGGCACTTAGGTCCAGGGCCGCGGTGTTGCGAGGGGTTGCCGAGCGCGTCTCTGCGAACCATCATCGGTTGTTCACCGTCAATCCGGTGGCCGCGCGTCGTCGGGCGATCGCGGTGACCGGTGCGCGCCGCTGCGAGTTTGCCGAGAGATCGAGGCGTCAGGAGTGGCGGATCGGCAAACGGGTCGGCCGCTGACGGGTAATCGCTGAGTTCGCTGAGACCGACGCGCGGAGACGAGTCGAGTAGCCAGTAGCCAGTAGCCAACAGGTAGATTGAACAGAGACGGCCATCGAGCCGCGAGACAGAGCAAGCGAGATCGGGATCGATCCGAGAGGCCGCGTCGACCAGGAAGCCCGGTCACGGAACCACTGAGCACGGCCGGTGCACGGCCAGGCACAGACGAGTGCGACCGGCCGTAGCCGGATGTAGCCCGAGATGACCGGAGACGACCGGAGACGACCGGAGATAGACAGAAAGGTGCGAAGGTTCCACTGCGAGGAGAGCCGTCATGAGTGAGTCGCGGAGTTCTGGAGGCTACGCCCAGCCCACGGCCGCAGACGCTCAGGGCGGCCGACTCCGAGCAGGCCTCCGAACATCGAGACGCCCTGGAGGCGCATTGAAGAGGCGAGGACCTTCCGCCGGCCCGAATCGCTTGACCATCATGGAGACGAGGAGACAGCCCCAATGGATATGAAGATCAAGATGAACGTTGAGTTCTCCGTGTCCGAGATGGGGCTCGAAGATGCCCTTGCCGAGTACGACGAGCTCTCGGTGGAGGGCCTGATCGCCGAGATCCTCGACAAGTCCATCGCCTGCGACGGAATCGTCGCCAAGGTGGTCGAAGGACCGAACAGCCTCGAGGAGTTCGACGAGGCACAGAAGGCTGCCGCCGTCTCCTGAGCCGACTGCACGCCCCCCCTTGCTCCGGCTCATGCCACATGATCGGACCGAACCGCGAGCGCCTACCAGACCCAGAACCATTCGGCGTGGCTGATCGCCCGATCCCCCGCTGACTCCCCCACCTGGGCAGCGGTCACGCACGCGACGAAAGGCTGGCGCCAAAGCGAGCGCTTCGAAATCGCCGCCATGGACCACGCCGAGATCCCGATCTTCCCCCTTGCCCAGGTCGTCCTCTTCCCATCGACCAGCGTCCCGCTCTACATCTTCGAGCAACGCTACCGGGAAATGATCTCCGACGCGCTCGAAGGCGAGCGACGTATCGGCATGGTGACCGTCCGACCGGAGGCGATTGCCCAGATGGAGGAGGATCCGGCGGTCTTCAGCGTCGGCTGCGAGGGGCGCATCCTCCACTGCCAGCGCAAGCCGGATGGCACCTTCGACGTGGTCCTCCAGGCGACGGCCCGCTTCCGCATCCTGCGTGAGGACGACCGTCCCGCGGGCCGCCTCTACCGTGTGGCGACCGTCGAGCGGCTCCCTGAGCCGCTGCCCGAGGATCGAGCAGATGTGGTCGGAGGGTTGCGGGAGGACACCCTCACCCAGCTTCGCGAGCTCCTCGACCGCGTCTCACCCGATCAACGAGAGCAGTTCACCGATGAAGCCCTCTCCGGTGTGTCCGACGCCCAGCTCGTGAACGCCCTCGCCCTCGGACTCAACTTCACGCCCCTCGAGAAGCAGCAGCTCCTCGAGGCACCCTCCACCCTCGCGCGCTATGAGGCGCTGGCCGACCTGCTCCGCTTCAAGCATGCGGAGCTCACATTCGGCACCGGCGGCGCGGGCATGGCGCAGTAGGGCGGCGATCTGCAGCTGGACCTGGATCGCCTGAGGTCGAGTAAAATCGCGTAAGTAGTAGCTCCGTCGAGATCGGCCCTGTCGTAGCAAAGCCGCGACGACACGCTTCTGTAACCGTGAATTCGCATCACCGGTACACGCGCACATGCCCGGATTGCAAACACTATCCGGAATCAGAACGACAGTTACGATTCCCGTAGAACCCTATCTCATTGCAATTCTGGGGTGTAGGGTGCCTGAGCTGATCCTGGGATTCCCCGTTTGCGGGCTTCGGGGGGGGTGTGGTTAACTGTGCGCCGTTCGAGACCGACCGCATCTGTGACTGTCTGAAGACGTTTTGTGAACGGCCGGTCACGGCCGGAGCAGGCAAGAAAAACGGGCCAGAACCGGTGAGAGCTGGCGAGATCCTGCTCAAATCGAGACGCGCTCGGCAGCCGCATCGGTCAGGAAAACCCCTACTCGAGATCCGGCCGGCTCCGTGGCGCTCCGCTGTCACAGGGATCTGGCCGTTCTGACGCACAGGTAAGCCCTTCGTAATGGCCTTTCCCCCCGAGGTCTGGGGCGGCGCTTTGCGCCGCCTACAAGTCGAGCTGCCAGCCTTTGCATTCGAGGCATGGCTCGCACCTCTAAAGGCCCTCCCCAGTGAAACCGCGTTTGTTCTCGCCTGCCCATCCCCCTTCCACCGCGAACGCGTACGCAAACACTTCCTGCCCAGGATCCAGTACGCGCTGAGCGCCGAGCTCTGCGATCGCGGCCTGCGGGAAGAGCACGAGCCCGAGCCGCCGACCATCGAGCTCATCGTCAAGGCCGAGCCGGGCGCCGTCTCGCCGAGGCGACGCGAGTCTGGCCCCCGCGCCGTGCGCAGTCCGCGTGGGCCGCACCACGCGCCGGCGGAGCGTCCGCACCGACCCGGAGTTCGCGGCGTGACCATCGAGCCACGGACCTCGGATGGGTCGGGCTCCTCGCGCTCGCCATTCCCATCGGCGGCCAGGGCCACCCGCCCGCAGCCTCTGCCGGCGCGCCAGCCCGCGGCGCTCGAGCCCGCGAAGGCCCCCATCGCACCGGCCCCCGAGCCGAGCCGGTTCACCAGCCAGGCGCAGCCCCGATCCCCCTCCACCCTCGACTTCTCCTTCGACAACTTCATCGTCGGCCCTTGCAACGCGCTCGCTCGCGAGGCGGGCTTCGCGATCGCGCGCGACCTGCAGCTCTCGCTGAACCTCGTCTACCTCTGCAGCGAGCCTGGGATGGGCAAGACCCACCTCGCGAGGGCGGTGGCCGAAGAGGCGGCGCACCTGTTCCCGGAGCGCAGCCAGCAGGTGCGCTACGTCTCGGCGGAGGGCTTCACCAACGAATTCGTGAATGCCCTGCGAGAGAAGAACACCGACGCGATGCGCCGCCGCTATCGCGAGCAGTGTCGGCTGCTCGTCGTGGAGGACATCCAGTTACTCGAGCACAAGACGGCCACGCAGCTCGAGTTCTTCCACTGCGTCCAGCACGTGCTCGATCGCGGCGGCAAGGTGCTCTTGACCGGCGATCGGATGCCCGCCGAGCTCGATCATCTCGATGCCCGCATCAGGAGCCTGCTCGCCAGCGGCTTCGTGGCTGAGCTCGGCGCGCCGGATGCCGACATGCGGCGCACGCTCCTACGCCACAAGGCTGCGGCGGGCGGCGTCGAGCTGCCCGGCGAGTGCCTCGACCTCCTGGTCGAGAGCGTCAGCGGCAGCGTCCGGGACGTCGAGGGCGTGCTCATCCAGCTCGTCGCCACGGCGTCGTTGATGAAGCGGACGATCGACATCGACCTGACGCGGAGCGCCATCGAGAAGAAGGTCGGAAGGGCTCCGACGGCCCCGGCTCGCATCGGCATCCCGGACGTTCTCGCGGTGGTGACCAGCTTCTTCCAGACCACGCCGGAGAAGCTCACGGGACCGTCGCGACGCCGCGATGCCCTGCTGCCCCGGCAGCTCGCCATGTATCTCTGTCACCGCTACACGGACGCCAGCATCGCCGAGATCGGTGAGGCCATGGGGCGAAACCATCCCTCGGTTCGCAACGCGATCCAGAAGGTCGAGCGTGCGATGCTCGAGCAGGCGCCTCTCCGCTATCAGGTCGAGGCGCTCACCGAGCGGCTCGACCGCCTCAACGGGCCGCGGCACTGATCCGCTCGGTCGTTCCGCCGCGCGAGCCCCGCTCCTCCGTGCGTTGCCCCATCGACGCAGCGCAGCGCCAAAGGCTCCTCGACGGGCCTCCATCTGCCCTGCTCGGCCTGGACCGTGGACGGGAAGCCGGGATCCTCACCGGTCTGGAGCGTGAGGAAGGTGCCCTCTCGAGGAAGGTGCGTGATTCCGAGACCGCGACGCCGTCGATCGTGCCGCCGAAGGGCACGCTCGCGATCGGCCGGGCTGGGTCCTCCTGCGAGCCGGCGTCCGGCAGTCCGCTCGCAGCGCCTCAGGAGGCGATCTGCACCAGCGCCGAGCGGATGGGCGCGCGAACGTCGCGCAGGGCCTCGGGCTCCATCGACGGCGGATCCTTCTCCGGATCCTCGAAGCGCGCGACGGTGCCGTAGACCGTGTTGCGCTGGACCGGGATGCGCCCGACCTCCCGGATCAAGCGGCGAAACTCCTCGGGCGGGCAGTTCTCGCCGTGATCCGCACCCGACTCGCGGCTGATGGATTCTTCCATGAGGGTGCCGCCGAAGTCGTTCGCCCCGGACTCCAGCGCCATCTGGCCGAGCTTGTAGCCCATCTTCACCCACGAGACCTGGATGTTCGTGATCCAGGGCCGGAAGAAGAGCCGAGCCACTGCGATCATGCGCAGGTCCTCGTTCATCGAAGACCCCGCGCGCGCGCCGAGCTCGTTGTAGAGCGTGTTGCGCTCGTGGATGTAGCCGAGCGGAACGAACTCCGAGAAGCCGCCCGTCCGCTTCTGGATGTCGCGCAGGAGACCGAGATGGCGGGCCACATGGCCCGGATGCTCGATGTGGCCGTACATCACCGTCGACGTGGAGGGCAGGCCGGCAGCATGGGCCGCCTGGATGATCTCGACCCAACGATCGGTCATCAGCTTGCGCGGGGAGAGCTTTCGCCGGATCTCGTCATCCAGGATCTCGGCCGCCGTGCCGGGCGTGCTGCCGAGGCCCGCATCGATCAGATAGGCGAAGTACTCGTCGAGCGGCATCCCGCTCTTGCGATGGCCCCAGTCGATCTCCTCGGGCGAGAAGGCATGGAGGTGGATCTTCGGAAACTCGCGTTTGATGCCGCGGAGGATCTCGGCGTAGTGGGTGTGGTCCTTCTTCGGATGGATTCCGCCCTGGATGCAGATCTCGGTGGCACCCCGCGCCACACCGTCGGCCACCTTCTCGAGCATCGTGTCCATGCTGTGGTCGTAGGCGTCCACGTCCTGCTTGTGTCGCGCGAATCCGCAGAAGGTGCAGCCCACGTAGCAGACGTTCGTGAAGTTGAGGTTTCGGCAGATCACGAAGCTGACGTCGTCGCCGCAATCCTCTCGCCGCGCATGATCGGCCGCCATCAGCAGCGCGTGGAAATCGGCACCCTGCGTCCGAAGCAGGCGCTCGGCCTGCGCGACGCTCATCTCGGTGCCGGAGAGAGAGGCATCGAGAATGCTCGAAACCTCGGGGTCGATGTCGGGGATCAGTCTTTCGAGCATCACGCTGCCTCCTCTTTGGACTGGCGGAGAGGTCGTCGCGCATAGCCCTCGTCGGTAGCGAAGCGCGACATCACGGCCCGCACCTGCGGGTCGAAGAAATCTTCCTTGCCGAGCACCCAGTCCGGATAGACCGGACCGCGATCACGGAGCGTCTGTCCGCTCCCGGTCGTCAGCTCTCGAAGCGACTCCACGGCGGGCCAGGGCGCTTCGGGATTGATGAAGTCGACGGTCACGGGCGAGACCCCACCCCAGTCGTTGAGCCCCGACTTCGTGAGCGGCGCGAGCATCTCGGGCGCGAGGTTCGGCGGCGCCTGGATGTTCATCTCCGGCCCGAGCATCAGCCGGGCGATCGCCACCCAGCCGATCACCTCGTCGTCGTGGATCGGCGGGACATCGCGCATGGGCGTGTCGGGCTTCGGGTGGAAGGGCTGCCCGATCACTTCTTG
>CAZQMY010000341.1:0-6760 GCA_964594405.1 uncultured Spirochaetaceae bacterium
CGACCGCCCCGCCCTGATGGGGTACTGGGGTACCATCAGCCGCGGCCGCGCCGCCGACGGCCGCCGCGTCGAAATCATCTCAGCCTTCCAGAGCTATTGCGAGTACCTGGGGGGGCAGATCGACGACGCTGAGCGAAGGGAGAGCGTCCAGCGCGCCTGTCCGGGCGCCGGCGCGTGCGGCGGGATGTATACCGCCAACACGATGGCCTCTGCGATCGAGGCGATGGGCATGGCGCTCCACTACAGCTCGTCGACTCCGGCCGAGTCGGAGCGCAAGGTCGAAGAGTGCCGAGAGGCCGGCCGCACCGTCCGACGCCTGCTCGAGCGGGATCTGAAGCCGCGCGACATCATGACGCGCGAGGCCTTCGAGAACGCGATCGCCGTGGTGATGGCGCTCGGGGGCTCCACCAACGCGGTGCTCCCCCTGCTCGCCATGGCGCGGGCCGCCGACGTCCCGCCCTCGACGACTTCCGTGAGATCGGTCGGCGCGTCCCCCTGCTCGCGGACCTCAAGCCGAGCGGCCGCTTCTGGATGGAGGACCTCGACGCCATGGGCGGCACGCCCGCAGTGCTCAAGCTCCTGCTCGAAGCCGGGGCGCTGAACGGCGACTGCATGACCGTCACGGGCGGGACCCTGTCGGAGAACCTGCAGGCCCTGCCCGGTCTCGGCGAAGGCCAGGAGATCGTCTGCCCCTTCGACCGGCCCCTGCTGCCCCGCGGCCACATCCGGATCTTGAGGGGCAGCCTCGCGCCGGAGGGCGCCGTCGCGAAGATCACCGGCAAGGAAGGCCTGCGCTTCGAGGGCCCCGCGCAGGTCTTCGACCGCGAGGAGGCGATGCTCGAGGCGCTCGAACGCGGCGAGATCCGCCCCGGCAGCGTCGTCGTGATCCGCTTCGAAGGCCCCAAGGCCGGCCCGGGAATGCCCGAGATGCTCACCCCCACTTCGGCCATCATGGGCGCCGGCCTCGGAGATCAGGTCGCGCTCATCACGGACGGGCGCTTCTCAGGCGGATCCCATGGCTTCATCGTTGGACACGTTTGTCCGGAGGCGCAGGACGGGGGCCCGATCGGGCTCCTGCAGGACGGCGACCTCGTCACCATAGACGCCGAGGCGGACCGGATCGACGTCGCCCTGGCCCCTTCCGAGCTCGACGAACGTCGCAAGCGCTTCGTCGCGCCCCCCTTGCCGGTCTCGTCGGGCGTCCTCATGAAGTACATCCGCTGTGTCGGCCCCGCCTCGGAGGGCTGCGTCACCGACGCGGCGCCCGGGTGAACGTTCGCATCGGCTCGAGTTACACCTCAAGCGCCGGGCCTGGCGCGTCGATGCGTGAGGGGAGTCGAACCGAGGAGGGGCCGTGGATCGCGTTCTCGTTCTGACCCCGCACGAAGATCGAGCGGGGCGCGCCACACATCTGGCCTGCGCACTCACCGAGCGCGCTGGCGCATCCGCTACGCTGATCCGCGTGCTCGAGCAGGGTCTGAGCTCCGAGCGCCAGGTCTCCGAGAGCGGCCTGTCGATTCGCGAGATCCTGATGGAGAGCGAGACGCAGCGCGTCGACGAGCTCGCCCAGCGCTTTCGCGATCGCGGCATCCCGGTCTCGGTCGAGGTGCAATGGGGCGTACCCGGTCCCACGGTCGTCGACCTGGCGAAGCGCGACGACTTCGACCTGGTCGTCAAGCCGGCCAGCGGCCTCGGGAATCAAGGGAGCGTCTTCTTCGGCGCGACCGCGCTCCATCTCTTCCGACGCTGCCCCTGCCCGGTGTGGGTCGTGGGCCAGGAGGCCGCGCTGCCCTCGAAGATCGTGGCCGCCATCGATCCGCAGCGGGCGGTGCAGGAGCCTGGCGGCGCCACGCGAATCCTGGACTGGGCGGAGCGCGTAGCGGCCTGGGTCGACGGTAGGGTGCACGTCGCCGCGGCGTGGGAGGCTCCCGCGGCCGATCTCCTGGAGCGACGGCTCTCCTCCGAGGACTGGAAGGCCTATGTCGAGGACGCCCGTACCCGGGCCGTGGAGAACCTGAACGCCCTCCTCTCTTCGCGCCCCGATCCGATCCCCGCCGAGCGCATTCACGTGATCGAGGGTGGGCCCACCAGCGCGCTTCCCCGCTTCGCCGACGAGCAGGGCGCCGACCTGCTCGTCATGGGGACACTGGGCCGCGAGGGGCGCTGGGGCGATCTGCTCGGCGAGACGGCCGAGACGATCATCCGCCAGATCCGCAGCTCGGTGCTCACGGTGCCACCGCCGGGCGTGGGTCGGGACTGAGGCCTTCCTGCCAATCGGGCAGGACTGGGTGAGCCTCGCCATTGCCACCGTAGTGATCCTCGAGGCCTTCCCGCACAGCGTAGATTTCGAGGTCGTGACCGGCTAGCGTGCTGCGCGCGCATGGCCGCGACAGGCCGCTGGGCTGCTCGGGCAGCGTCGCCCCGGAGTCGCGCGTACCCTGGCGCTGCACTCCTGGATACGACGGATCCATCATGAGCACGAGCGAGCCCAGCATGGCCCCTCCCGCGAAGAAGGAACGCCTCGAGCGCGTCGGGATCGTGTTCTCGGGCGGTCCGGCGCCCGGCGCCAATGCGGTGATCGCGACGGCGGCCAGCTCGCTGCTTCGGGCGGGGATCGAGGTGGTGGGGTTCCTGAACGGCTACAGCGCGCTCTGCAAGGAGGCGACGCTCACGGAGGGCAGCGACTACCGGCTGCTCGAGAATCGCGATCTCTGGGGGCTGCGCGGTCAGCGCGGCATCCTGCTCGGCACCGCACGCGCCAACCCGGGCCGCCCCATCAGGTCGGTGGCCGACCTCCACGATCCCGAGTGCACACGCCAGATCGAGCACACCTGTCGACACCTCCGCGAGCTCGGCGTGCAGGGCCTGATCTCGATCGGCGGGGACGGCACGCTTCGCACCGCCAACCTCTTGAGCCGCTACCAATCCCTCAGCCTGCCTCCGGAGCAGCACGTGCGCGTGGTGCACGTGCCCAAGACCATCGACAACGACTACCGCGGCATCGACTTCACCTTCGGGTTCTTCACGGCGGTGGACGTGATGGCGGGTGAGGTGCAGAACCTTCGGGCAGACGCCATCGCCACACGCAGCTACTTCATCGTCGAGACCATGGGCCGCAGCACCGGATGGCTGGCCTATGGCGTCTCGGTGGCCGGGGAGGCGCACATGGTCGTGGCGGCCGAAGACGTGAGGGGCGAGCTGCGCAAGGGCGAGCACCTGGACGTCGACGCCCTCTGCGAGCGCATCGTCGATCTGATCGAGACGCGCGAGGCACGGGGCAAGCCCTACGGCATCGTGGTGCTGGCCGAGGGGCTCGTCGAGCTGCTGCCCCCGGACGTGGTCGCGGATCGCGTCCGCGACAGCCACGGCTTCATCTCGCTCTCGAAGGTCGACCTGGGCAAGCTGATCGCCTCGCGGGTCGGTCATCTCTACGAGGCACGCACCGGTCGCGAAAAGAAGGTGACGGGCGTGCAGCTGGGCTACGAGGCGCGGTCCTCGGCGCCGCACGCGTTCGATGTGATGCTGGGCTGCCAGCTGGGTTACGGCGCCTTCCATGCGCTCTGCGAGGATGGGCTGGACGCGGTGATGGTGAGCGTCGCTGGTCAGCTCGAGCTGCGATACGTGCCCTTCGCGGAGGCGATCGATCCCGAGACCCTGAAGACCGGCGTCCGATTCGTGCAGAGCGGCAGCGACTTCCACCGCCTGGCCCACATTCTCGGCACCAAGGTGGATTGAAGGGGGTGCGAGCCTCGACGCCCCAGCCGCGATCGCCCGGGCGGGTCACGAGCCGTGACCATCCCGGCATCGGGACTACGTCGTGAGGCGCACCACTGCACCGTGGAGCCCGCCACAGCGCTCCTCGTTCTCGACGAGCTGTGGACTCGGGCGTCGGGGCGCCCCGCGGAAGATGTACTGGAACCACCAGTAGAAGTACCCGTGCTCGCTCTCGCGATCGAAGACCTCCGGCGCCGCGGCGCGCAGCTTCGGCAATCGATTCCACGGCACACCGGGAAAGGTGTGGTGCTCGTCGTGGTAGCCCGTATTGAAGAGGATCCAGTTGAGGGGTCCGTAGTAGGAGCGTGTCGGGATGTCCAGCACGCCGTCCGGGTGCTCTGCCAGGACCTGCCCCATGTTCGTCACGGCCCAATGCCCTTGAAAGATCGAGAGCGACCAGACCCAGTAGAGCAGGGCCCAGGGGCCGAGCGTGAAGTAGACCATCGCCCAGACCGCCAGCGAGACCGCCGAGCACGCCATGCGGCGCTCGAAGTCGACGTCGGGTCCTGGAACGTGCCGAGCGGGGTCGCGCGTGGACTCGGGGAGGACGCGTCGCTCGAGCCACGAGATCAGGTCGCCGCTCTTGAGGAAGCCCAGCGGAAGGAGGTCGAGGAAGAGCAGGAGCGCGATCATCGACCAGTGGGTGGCTGGCCGATCCCTGGCGATCTCCCTCCGCCCCAGGACCCGACACACGTCGCGATGCTCGTAGTCGCGCTCGTAGTCTCCAAGGCAGGGATGATGGCTGTGGGTGTGGTCGAGCTGGTATTGGACGTGGTGGCCGAAGGATGTGAGAACCGTCTCGAGGCAGAGATCCACCAGCAGTCGCCCACGCTTGCTGCCCAGGATCAGGCCATGCGCTGCATCGTGGACCAGTGCGCCGGCTGAATGCAGAATGAGCTGTCCCCAGCACAGGGAGACGACGAAGACGAGCAGCAGGCCTCCGTCGCTGACCATCCACGCCGTCGCCCAGTGCAGCACCGCGAGCATCGCGATGCCCAGCAGCGACCAGGCGTTCGGTCCGTTCAGCGCCTTCAGGTCGGGGCGTTCGCCGAGCACATCGAGGCGCCGAGCCCGGTGTTGGGCCGCCGCAGGCGACATGGCGGACGTACGGTGCTTGCTCCCCAATGATCCGTCTCCTTCGACTCGGGAGCTCGTCGACCCGGTGAGCCCGACCCCATCGCCAATCGTTTCTCCAGTCGCGCCCCGCGACGCAGATTGTAGCCGCTCGTCGGTGCCATCGGGGGGCATTCGCGCAGCTCAATCGCACGATCATGCGATCCGCCGGAATCGATGGTGCCCACCTCCAGCCTGAAGGGCGACCTCAACCGACTCCACGCGACTGCGACGCGCTGCCCGGGCGAGTGGGGGCGAGGCGCGATTCCCGGAGCCCGAGGTCATCGGCTCCAGGCGACGAGGTCCCTTCGCTGATACCCTGCCCGACGATGCCGCGAGACCTCTCGCTCTTCCTGTGGCTCCTCAAGCTGGGTGCGCCGCTGAACATCTGGCTGATCGCGCGCTCCTTCGAGCTCGAGTCGGCACAGGTCGATCCGCACATCGTGGAGCCCGCGCGCATCCTCTTCGCGGTGTCGGCCTACCGCTGCCTCCTTCCCAATCGATACGCGGGCAACGTGGTCTTCCACGACAACATCGGCTCGTCCACCTTCGTGACCCGCGTGCTCGCGACGTTCTCCGAAGTCGCCTACATCTATATGTTCTCGCATGTCCTCCGCTTGCTGAACGTCGACGGCACGGCTTGGATCGACGCGCTCTCCTGGCTCATGGTCGTCGCGGTCTGCGTCTCGCAGTGCTTCGTCTGGGGCGCCATCCTGACGGGTAGGCTCCGCCTCTACTTCTACGAAGAGACCGGCTGGGCGATCCTCTTCACCGCGAACACCCTCGCGAGCGCCTGGCTCTACGCGACCGTGAGCGCAGAGGCGCTCGCCGGCCGAGCGCTCCTGCTGCAGCTGAACCTGGCCTTCGGTGCGCTCTACCTCCCTTGGCAGATGTTCCATCTCCGCGCCCTCCTCGAGGAGGCCAGCGCCGCGGGCGAGCCGGGAGCCCAGGCCGCGCCGGGGAGCCTCGCGCGGCGTCTGCGCGCCGCGATCCACCAGCGCAGAGCGTCGACCCTCTCCGAGGACTGGGGTGGCCTGATCGGCCTCACCTGGATGACCGCCTACTGGGCCACGCTGATTCCGCTCTGGGTCGATCGTGTCGTCATCCTGGCCGGCGCGCGGGCGGGCTGATCACCGACTACACTCCTCGAATGGCCGGCCCCAGCACCCCGAACGCCCCCCGCTTCTCGATCGGCGAAGTCGTCACGCACGAGCTCTTCGCGTATCGCGGAGTCATCATCGACGTCGACTCGACCTTCCAGCTCTCCGACGAGTGGTACGACCAGGTCGCGCGGAGCCGACCGCCCAAGGACAGACCCTGGTACCACGTGATCGCCGAGGAGTCCGACACCCCGCGCTATGTGGCCGAGCGCAACCTCGCCCCGGATACTTCCGGCGCTCCCGTCCGCAACGCGCTGCTCGATCAGCACTTCGCGGGCTTCGACGACGGGCGCTACATCCGGCGCGATCGCCTCCAGTAGCCGCGCTCGAGACTCGCCGGGTGCTGAGCCGGGACACCCGAAGCGGGAGTCCGGCGATCGAGTGGAATCTGCCATCATCGAGTCCGAGTTCGGGTAGGATGCTCGCGCGCCCGGCGGAGGCCCGTCGGCGCCGACGGACCGGGCGCCCGCGGCCCTCGCCATCGGGCCGCGGGAACTCCACCAGCGAGGATTCCGGCAGGGCATGAATCGGCAGCTCTTCTTCGGCGAACTGGGTGGCTGGCGGTCACGATTGCTCTGGCGGGGATTCGGGATCGTGCTGCTCCAGCTCTTTCTGCAGTGCACGATCCACGTCCGGAGCCTCGAAGACCTCTCGCAGCTCCCCGCGAGCCTCTGGTGCTACGGCGCTGCGGGCGTCCTCCTGGCCTTGCTCGG
>CAZQMY010000342.1:0-6748 GCA_964594405.1 uncultured Spirochaetaceae bacterium
AGCTGACCGAGGGCGCTCGGATCCCCGATGCTGCTGGCCGTCACGCTACAGCTGTAGTCCGGCGTGCCGAGCTCCGAGAGCACGTCCATGGCCTGGGTCGCAGAGAGATCGCCGAGCGTCGCCGTGTCGATCCGCTGCGGGCCGGAGAGGTCGACCTCGAGGGCCGCCAGCTCGGCCGGGTCGATGGTCGGCGTCTGCAGGTCGCTCGCGTCGAGGGCGGGCGCCGGACTGGCGGCGGCCGCCGCGCGCGCCGCCAGGCTCGCGGCCTCCACGCGCTTGCGCTCGACCCGAGTGGGCAGCGCGGTCTGCTGCTGCGCCTCCGCCTCCATGTCCTGCACCGCGCGTCTCGCGGCCTCGAGCGCCGCGCGCCGCAGCGCCTCGGCCTGCTCGGGCGTCATCTGCGCCGCGGCCAAGGCAGCTGCGCTGGGCCGGAGCGCGCCCACGGCCTTCGGGCCGGCCGGCGCGGGCGCTTCGTTCGAGCCGGGCAGGGGCATGGGCTCCGGCTCCTGGACGATCTCCACGGGGATGATCTGCTCGATCAGCTCGGGCGGCGCCAACGCGGCTGCGGTGAGCAGCAGGGCGAGCGCCAGCGCATGCAGCCCGGCCGAGATCGCGCCCGAGACCAGCGCCTCGCGCTGCCCCTGCGGTGCGCGCATGATCAGGCTCGGCGCGCCGGCCGCCGAGGTCGCGGCCGGCCCCCCGCCGGCCCACCCCACGGGGCGCCCCCATCCCCGCACGTGCCGCCTGCGCGGGCGGAGCGTCAGCTGATCGCTCATGGCTCTGTTGGACGCCCCCCGGCCCAGGATCGTGCCCGAATGCGCCGCCAGACGCCAGGACGACGAGTCCATGGCCGCACCGGCGGGCGCCGGGAGACGTCAGAAGAGCGCGGGCAGCGCCGCGCTGCAGGGGGCGGACGGCTCCGTTACGCTCGCCCGCGCGCGAACGCGCGCTGACAGGACCGCAAAGGCAGGAGGAATTCATGTTCAGCGCCGAGCACTTGATCGAGCTGCTCATCATGGGATGGCTCTCCAACATCCCCCTTGGTATCGGCTCGATCGTCACCCTGGCGGTCTTCTTCGACCGTTGGCGCAGATTCCGGGGCCTCGAGGAGAAGAGCCGGGCGCTGGCCAGCCAGGTGATCACGGCCATCTCCGAGGCCGACCTCGAAGGCGCCCGGCGCATCTGTGAGGCCTCCGAGCTCCCGGTGGCCCGGATGATGCTCGAGACGCTTCGCTGGCAGAACATCGCCGTCGAGGACTACGACCGCATCCTCGCCACCATCCGCGCTGATCTGAGCTCGGAGATGCGCAGGGGGATCTGGATGATCGGCACGGTGGGCTCGCTCGCGCCCTTCGTCGGCCTCTTCGGCACCGTCGTGGGCATCATTCGCGCCTTCGCGGACATGGCCGGCGGCGGCGGCGGCGGCTTTGCCGTCGTGGCCAACAGCCTCTCCGAGGCGCTGGTCGCCACCGCGGCGGGCCTCGGCGTGGCGATCGTGGCGCTCACACTCTTCAACTACTTGAACGTGCGGGTGGCCGCGATCGCGGCCACCTACGCCCGCGCATCGGAGCGGCTCGTGCAGGCCATCCTCTACGTGGAGGCCCAGCGGGCAGGGGAGGGCGCCTAGATGGCCGTATCGGTCCTGCCGACCGGCGATGGCAGCAGCGATGAGCCCGCCATCGTCGCCGAGATCAACGTGACCCCGCTCACCGACATCTTTCTGGTACTGCTGATCATCTTCATGGTGACGACCACCGCGGCGGTGAACGAGGGCAAGAACATCGACCTGCCCTCGGCCGAGGTGGCCGAGCAGACGACGCCCAAGGGCGTCACGGTGCAGGTGGACGACGAGGGCGCGATCCTCATCAACGAGGTCTCCGTCTCGGAAGCCGAGCTCGAAGCCGTACTCAGCGCGGCGGTGGAGGCCGCGGAGGACAAGGTGGTGGTGCTCAAGGGCGACAAGCGCGTGCTGCTCGGGCAGGCGGTGAACATCCTCGATCTGGCGCAGAAGGCCGGGGCCGAGGGCATCGCGATCGCGACGCAGAAGGTCAAGGGGCAGTAGGGGAGCCGAGGGCGCTACGCGCTCCGCTGTCGCAGCCACATGAATGCGCCGATCAGGAGCGTCAGCTCCGGCACCAGCAGGCCTGCCCCGTAGAGCGCCTGCAGCGAGGTCTGCAGCGGTACGGGGAACTGCACGAGCTGGCGTCCACCGCTCTTGGGCCTCAGCGTGATGGCCGGCTCGCGCGAAGTCGTCCAGTGCACCGCGTTCAGCACGAGGTCGAGGTTGTAGAGCGCGCGCAGGTAGCGGTTGGCCGCGATGTCGGCGTTGCCGAGGGCGACGATCCTGCCCTTCGCGCCGCCGCGCTCGAACTCGGCGCTCACCACCAGCGGATGGTAGGCAGTGCGCACCCCCGGCGGCGGCCGCAGCGAGGGGCCGAGCAGGCTCGGATCCGGCGGCTCGAGCAGCCACGAGTCCCCGCTGGCGTAGACCAGGGTCTCGAGTCGATCCCGGCGCTCGACCTTGCGCAGCGAGAAGCTGCGTGAGTGACGGAAGAAGGTCATGCGCCCGGCGTCGAGGCCCCGGGTGACGGGATGCTCTCCGTAGTTCCAGGCGATGGGGTTGAGGCCCGGCGGATCGCCCTCGATGGGGCCCGAGGCCGGGTCGATGAGCAGCCCGTCCTCGGGCCGGATCCCGAAGTCCTCGAGCAGCACCTCGATGCCGCTCTCGCGCATGGGATCGAGGAAGGCGATCATCCGGCCGCCTTCCTCGAGGTATCGCCGAAGAGCGTCCAGCGCGTAGGGCTGAAGCCGGCGCTGCGGGGCCAGCACGATGATCGCGCTGGCGTCGCGCGGGATCTCGCGGACGACGGCGAGCGGCAGGGGGCGCGGGGCGTAGCCCTCCGTCTCGAGCGCCGCGCGCAGACCCGAGTATCCGGTGGGGTCGGTCCGATCGAGGTCGCCCTCGCCCGCACCCACGCTCATGTACACCACCTCGCGCAGTGGATTGCCGAGTCGGGAGAGTGCCTCGAAGAGCGCGCCCTCGGTGGGACGATCGACGAGTCCCCATCGATCGCCGACCCGCAGGACCACCGAGTTCGACGAGGCGATGCCGTAGCGATCCTCGTCCTCGGGAAATCGATCGAGCTCGCGCTCGCGAACGGACATGCGATGCCCGCGCGCCATCTCGCCCAGCAGCAGGCGGGTATTGCGGATCCGCGGGTCGCCCACGGTGAAGTAGAGCGTCGCTTCGAGCTCCTCGGGAAGGGCTTCGAGTGCGTCGCGCGTCGCGGGGGCGAGCTCGAAGCGGCCTTCGAAGGTCCAGTCGAAGCGGATGCCGCTGCGCTCGGCGCCCGTCGCCAGCGCCAGGGCGAGCGCGCAGATCCCCGCGGCCGCGCCCAGGGCGCGGAGCGTGGGCGCCCGCAACGCCGGCTGTCCGGCCTGGCCGAGGCGCCCCAGGGCCCGCGCGGCGGCGCCCAGCAGCGCGAGGCTGCCCACGGCCGCGTTCACGGCGCTGATCGCATTGAGCTCGCCGATGGCGCGGTACGCCGCGATCGCAAAGCCCAGGGTCACCGCGCCGACCACCACCAGCCCACGGATGTTCACGGCGAGACCCTCCGCATGGAGAGGGAAGCGTTGACGATGGCGGCGGCCGCGAGCGCGAGCGCCGCGAAGTAGGCGATGTCGCCCAGTGACACCAGCCCCGCGGAGAACCGCGAGTAGTGGGGATGCAGCGCGATGTGGTCGAGCAGCGCGGCGGCCCCCTCGCCCACGAGCCCGTGGCTCCAGCCGAAGTCGTAGAGGAGATAGGCGACCGCCACGGTCGAGGCGGCCGCGATCACCAGGCTGCGCGTGAAGGCCGAGCAGACGAGGCCGATGGACGCGATGCCGAAGGCGAGCAGCAGCAGCCCCACGAAGACCGCGAACAGATGCTGCAGCCCGACACCGCCCTGCAGGATCGCGCTGGTCGGGTAGAGGAAGCTCGCCACCATCATCAGCGTGATGAAGATGAAGGTGACGAGGAACTTCGCCGCCACGATGCTGTGTCCGGGCAGGCCACAGGTGAGCAGCAGCTCGTCTGTGCCCATGTCACGCTCGCGGGCGAAGACGCCCATCGTGACCAGGGGCAGCGGGATCAGCAAGAGCAGGCCCAGCTGCTCCATCACCGGATAGAAGACGGTGTCACGCAGGTTGATGTAGTCGGGGATCGTATCCGTCTCGAAGCCCGCCATGCTGCTCGATGCATAGAGGAAGAGCTGGTGGTTGTAGAGCCGGAGGTGCTCGAAGAAGGTGATGGCCGTCAGGATCGAGACGGTGGTCAGCACCAGATAGGCCACCGGCGATCCGAAGAGGACGGCCAGCTCCTTGCGGACGAGCGCCCAGAAGGGGGTCATCGTCCGGCCTCGACTGCCTGGCCGCGAAAGAGCGAGAGGGGATCCTCGCAGTCGAGGATCCTTGCGCTCTCGCCGACGGCGACGAGCTGGCCGGCGTGGAGCACGGCGACGCGATCGGTCAGCGAGCGTGCCTCCGCGAGATCGTGGGTGCAGAGCAGGAGCGTACGCTCACCGCGCAGACCAGCGAGCACTTCGCGCACCTCCTGGCGCTGGAGCGGATCGAGGCCACTGGTCGGCTCGTCGACGATCAGTAGCCGCGGCGAGCGGAGGAAGGCCTGCGCGAGCGAGACGCGCTGTCGATAGCCCTTGGAGAGGTTGCCGATCAGTCGGCCTCGCACGGGACCCAGCTGGAAGCGCTCGAGCACCTCCAGCACCGCCGCGCTCCGCTCGGCGCCGCGGAGGCCGCGAACGCCGGCCATGAATCGAAGGAAGCCCTCCACCCTCAGCTCGGGATAGAGGCGGGGGACCTCGGGCACGTAGCCGAGCTGTGCCTGCACGCGTTGGGGACGCTCGCTGGGCGAGAGACCGTCCACCTCGATGCGCCCCGCGCTGGGGATCAGATAGCCGGTGAGGAGACGGATGAAGGTGGTCTTGCCCGCGCCGTTGGCCCCCAGCAGTCCGAAGCTCTCTCCAGGGGCGACGTCGAGGTCCAGCGCCTGCAGCGCGTGGTGCGGCCCGAAGCGGCGCGAGAGCCCCCGCGCGCTGATCGCGGCGCCTCCGACTCCGGAGAGCGGCGTCTGCTCGCTCTGCTCGCCGTACGGGTCGTGCTCGCTGCTCTGGCTGGCACCGCCTCGGTCGGCCATGACCGCATCGCTCCTGGCATCCGCCTGGATCGCTGGATCGGATCCGGATCTCGATCCCACGCTAGAGGAGGTGCGCCGCCGGCTGCCAGCGCGCCTGTTGCATGCTGGCTCGGCCGGCTGCGAGCGCTGGGCCTAGAGACGCTCGAAGACCTCGAAGTAGCCCGGCCAGGTCTTCGAGACACAGCCGGGATCGTTGATCACGACGCCCGGGATGCGAAGACCGGCCAGCGAGAAGCTCATGGCCATACGATGATCATCGTAGGTGTCGATGGCCGCGCCGCGCAGCTCGCCCGGCTCGATGTAGAGCGAGTCCTCGGAGGCGCGCGCATCGGCCCCGAGCTTGCGCAGCTCGGTCTCCAGCGCCGACAGCCGCTCCGTCTCCTTGATGCGCAGGTTCCAGATGTTCCGGATATGCGTCGGGCCGTCGGCGAAGAGGGCGACCACCGCGTAGGCGAGCGCCGCGTCCGGGAGCGAGTTCATGTCGACCTCGCCGAGCGCGCGAAGCCGGCCCTCGGGCCCGTGCACCGTCACAGCCCCCGTCCGACGCTCGATGCGGCAGCCCATTCGCTCGAGCAGCTCGAGGATTCCGTAGTCCGACTGGAGCGAGCGCGAGGGAATGCCTTCGACCGTGACCCGCCCCCCGCCGATCGCCGCGGCGCAGAAAGGGTACGCGGCCGAGGACGCGTCGGGCTCGATCTCGAAGGGGCGGCCGACGTAGGGCTTGCCCGCGCGGACGCGGATGGCGCGATGCTCCGAGCTCTCCTCCCAGTCGGCATCGGCGCCGAAGCGGCGCATCAGGTCCAGCGTGATCTCCACGTAGGGGGCGGAAACCAGCTCGTCGTCGATGAAGGAGAGGACGACGTCACGGTCTGCATAGGGGGCGGCGAGCAACACGGCCGAGGTGTACTGGCTGGAGTGGCGGCCGTCGATGAGGCCCGGGCCGCCGGGCAATCCGCCGCCGAGCGTGCGCACCGGAGGGCACCCGGCCTCGCCCTGGATCTCGATGCCGGCGCCCAGGCTGCGCAGAGCGTCGGCGAGGTGCACGATCGGCCGCTCTCGCATCCGCGCGTTGCCGTCGATCACCACCGGGCCGGGGGCGAGGGTCGCGGCGGCCGTGAGGAATCGGGCGGAGGTGCCCGAGTTGCCGACGTAGAGGGGCTGAGCGGGCTGATCGAGATGGCCGCCGGTGCCACCGACCCGCCACGGCTCGCCCGGCTCGTCCGGGATCTCGATCCTCGCGCCGAGCGCCAGCAGCGCCTCGCGCATCACGTCGGTGTCGTCGCTGGTCAGCGCGCCGGCCAGCTCGCTTGCCCCCTCCGCGAGGCCGGCCATCAGGAGCACGCGATTGGTGATGCTCTTGGATCCGGGAACGCGGACGACGGCATCCAATCCGCTTCGCGGAGCGACTTCGTACGACGGCGGCGTGGACAAGTCTGGATCCTCTTCGGCTCGGCAGATCGGCGGGAGGAGTGGGAGACCGGGCGCGTCGATGGCCCCGCGTACGCCGCATCGACGTCGCCGTACGTGAAATCCCACACGCATTGGCGGTTGTCG
>CAZQMY010000343.1:0-6705 GCA_964594405.1 uncultured Spirochaetaceae bacterium
CCTCCCCACACCTCCCCGCCTGCCTTCAGCCGAGCGCCGTCGTTACGGCCAGCGTGAGCGCGATGGCGGCGGCCACTCCGCCCAGCGCCAGGCTGCCGTCCACCATCACCAGGCCGTGTCGCTCGCTGTCGGTGAAGATCGCCAGGCTGAGCCCCTGGCAGATCGGGACGAGCGCGAGGCCCCGCAGTGGCGCTGGGCCGAGCAGCGCGACCGCCGCGGCGAAGACGACCAGCGCTCTCGCGAGGGGGAGCCTGAACGCGCCCACGCGGTGCGCGTCATCGCGCAGATCCGAGACCAGCAGGTTTGCGGCCACGGTGGCGGTGATGATCGCGGTGGTGAGCCCCGACGCGACCGCGTACGTCCCCGGCGCCCCGAGCGCGAGGGCGGGCAGCCCCACCGTGACGGCGACCCAAGCAAGGGTCACGTAGGCGACCTTGAGCCCCGCACGCTCCTTGAACCTGCGGTGCATGAGTCCGACGATCAGGACGCCGCCCAGCAGAGCCAGGCACCGCGCGGGCAGTCGGCTCGCGAGGCCGAGGCTCGCCACGCCGCAGGCCGCATAGAGCACGAGCAGGATGCTCCGGTTGCGCTCGACGAAGGCGCTTCGCCGCGGCGAGCCGTCGCGATCGCGCGGGAGATCTCGGAGTCGATCCACGCCGTAGACGAAGACCGTCCCCGCCAGGGCGAGCAGGGCGAGGCGGGCACGGGCCTCCATGGGCGAGAAGGGCACGATCGCCGCAGTGGGGGCCGCCACGAGTGCAGCCGCGACGATTCCGGGCAGCAGGCTCGCGAACGCGATCGCGTCCAGCAGATCGGTCCGCGCCTGCGGCGACGGCGCAGCGGGCGGGCTCACGGGGGCTCTCATCGCAGCCCCGGGCGCCGGCGGCGCCCGTTCTCGAAGGACGGAGCGTAGATGGGGCGGACACTCGTGCCACCCTGCGTGGATCCGGGTGGTTTTGAGGCGTCCAAGGCGCGCTATTTTGGCACGGTGGCGCGGGCGGAGCGCGATGCGAGGCAGCTCCGAGGAAAACGTCGGCCGTGCGCCCCTTGGCCAATCTCCCGGGGCGCGGCGTCCGTGGTCCGCGGCCGTAGGGCGGAACGTTCGGATCGAGGTGAGGGGACCCGGCCGTGTGGGTCAGCAAGATCAGCGAGATCATCGGCTCGTCGCCCGAGAGCTTCGAGGCTGCGGCTCACGCGGTGGTGGAACGCGCCCACCGAACACTTCGCGGCATTCAGGGCATCGAGGTCGAGAGCAAGAGCGTCAAGGTCGAGAACGGTGAGATCGTCGAGTACCGCGTTCGCCTGAGGCTCGTGTTCGACGTCGTCCCGCGCATCGATCAGCACTGGTAGGGCCGCCGGCCCGCCGTCTGGAGAGGCAGAGAGAAAATGGCGGTCGCATCCGTATCCACCATCACATCAGGATCGCCGGAGGGCTGGCAGCACGCCGCCGAGCTCGGTCTCGAGCGCGCCCGGCAGACGCTGCGCGGCATCACGGGCATGCAGGTGGTGGAGGAGAAGGCCCGCGTGGAGGACGGGCAGATCGTGGAGTACCTGGTGACCCTCAAGGTGATCTTCCTGCTCGAGGATGGAGACGCTTAGCGTCGTGGCCTATCCCGCGATCGTCACAGCCGGGGATACCCGTGCCGCCAAGGCGATCCACGGCGAGAGCAAGGTCTTTCTCGAGGTGGCGGGGATGCCCCTCGTGGCGCACGTGGTCGAGTCGCTGCAGGCGGTGCCCGAGATCAGCGAGGTCTGGGTCGTAGGCAATCGCTCGCGTCTGGAGCAGGTGCTGCGCGCCCCCGCGTTCGAGAAGAAGCTTCGCAAGCCCCTCTTCCTCATCGAGCAGCGCCGAAACCTGATGGAGAACTGCTGGGAGGGCTTCCGCTGCTTCCTCGCACGAGATCCGGATGCCGGCCGCGATCCCGTGGGCGACGAGGTGGACCAGAGCGTCCTCTACGTCTCGGGCGATCTGCCCTTCGCGATGCCCGAAGAGCTGAGCGAGTTCATTCGTCGATCGGAGGAGATCGACTGCGACTACGCGCTCGGGCTCGTGACGGAGGCCTCGTTGGCGGGCTTCCTGCCCGCCGGCCCGGGCGGGACGGGCATCGAGGTCGCCTACTTCAATCTGCGCGAGGGGCGGGTGCGTCAGAGCAACCTGCACTTCGCGCGACCCGCGCGCCTCGGCAATCGCGACCGCATCGAAGAGATGTATGAGCACCGTCATCAGCGGAAGTTCTGGAACATGGCGATCCTCGCCTGGCGGCTCTTCTGGAGCCGCGCCGCCGGGCCGCAGATCGTCTGGTTCTACCTGCTGATGCACCTGGGCGGCCTCGCTGATCGGTGGCACATGCGCGCGGTGGCGGACTTCCTTCGACGCTTCGTCACCATCGAGATCAACGAGCGCGTGGTGAGCCGGGTCCTCGACACGCGCTTCCGTTTCGTGATCACCGAGGCCGGCGGCTGCGGGATAGACATCGATACCGAGGAGGAGCTCGCGGCGGTTCGCGAGCACTACACGCGGTGGTACGCGGAGCAGCGACAACGTGCTTCGGAGCTATACGGCCTGCTCGGTGAGGGTGCTCCCTCTGGCGGGGCCCATGGAAAGGAAGCGTCGAGCGGATGAGCGCGCTGAGCGAAGCCGAGCTGGCGGATCACCGCGCTGCGCACGAGAGCGCAGCGCTCTTCGCCCTGCCCGAGCGCGGGCTGATCGAGGTGCGGGGAGGCGATCGCATCCGCTGGCTGGACGGGATGATCTCGAACCACGTGGCTGTGCTCAGCCCGGCCGGAGACGAGCCGGGCGTGGTGTCTGGCTGCTACGCGACCCTGCTCACCGCCAAGGGCGCGATCATCGCGGACTTCCAGGTGATGATGGAGTCGGATGGGATCTGGCTCGAGACCGCGCGCGACGTCGTGCCGTCCGTGATCGCCCATCTCGACAAATACATCATCGCCGATGACGTCGAGCTGCACGACGTGAGCGAGTCGTTCTCGCAATGGAGCCTGGAGGGCCCACAGGCCGCATCGCTGGTCGGCCGAGCGTGCGGCAACTCGATCGAGCTACTCGCCCACGCGTGTCGGCGCGTGTCGATTTCGGACGCCTCGGTCCTCGTGGGTGCGTTCGGCTGGGGGGGTGACGAGGCTCTCCGGCTGATCGTCGCCCGCGATGGGCAGGAAGCCCTTCGGTCGGGGCTCGCCGAGGCGGGCCTGCTGCGCGCCGATGGGTCTCGCGCCGTGCTCGAGGTGCTGAGGATCGAGGCGGGCCATCCGCTGCTCGGCCGCGAGCTCGACGAGCAGGTGCTCCCCGACGAGGCCCGACTCGACCACGCGATCAGCGTGACCAAGGGCTGCTACGTGGGCCAGGAGATCGTGGCCAGGCTGCGCTCGCGTGGCGCGGTCAACCATCTCCTCGTGGGCTTCGAGCTCGGCGACGGACCCTTGCCCGCAGACGACGCCGACGTGGAGTGCGAGGGCCGTCGCACCGGCGAGGTGACGAGCAGCTGCGAATCACCTCTCTGCGGCGCGATCGCTCTGGGCTACGTGCGTCGCCAGCACTCGGAGCCTGGCACCGAGGTGTCGATCGAAGGGCGGCCGGGCCGGGTCGTCGCCCTTCCCTTCTCGAGCGCCTCGCATGATGGGTCGCGAGGATCGCCGGGCGGACACGCGCAGTGAGTGATGCGCCGGGCCCGAAGCCACGAGCCGGCGTCCGCGCACGTCAGCGCGGTGTCCTCATGGTGTTTGCGAAGTCGCCACGGCCAGGTCTCGTCAAGACGCGCATGACCCCCCCCCTCAGCCCCGAGCAGGCCGCCGAGCTCTACTCGAATCTGCTCGACGACGTGCTCGAGATCAGCGGTGAGGTTGCGGCGGCGCTGGCACTCGAGGCCGTGGTGGCCGTGCATCCCGCCGAAGACTGCCAGGACTTCGCGATTCGTGTGCCTCGCAATTTCAAGGTCGTCGCCCAGCATGGGCTCGGACTCGCCGAGCGCATGGCGTGGGGGGTCGCCGAGGCGGCCGCGGCGGGATTCGATCGGATCCTGCTGCGCGGGAGCGACAATCCGGTGATCGGCCACGATTGCATCGCGCACTGTCTCGACGAGCTCGAAGCTCACGACGTCGTGATCTCGCCTGATCGCGACGGGGGCTACGGGATGATCGGCCTGCGCGCGCCCGTACGCGCGCTCTTCGACCATCCGATGAGCACCCACACGGTGCTCGAAGAGACTGTCGCGAGCGCGCGTTGGCTCGGCCTCGACTGCAAGCTGATCGAGCCCAGCTTCGACCTCGACACTGCGGCCGACCTCGCGCTGCTCGAGCGCGCACGCGCCGATGGGCAGACGAGCGGCTGTCCGAGAACGCTCGCCTACTGCGATGCCATGGCGCTCTGGGATCTCGCCAGCGGACGGTTTCGAGGCTGAGTCTCCGGCGCGCAACCTGCCAGGATCGATGAGCGCACGGAGGTGAGGCAGCGCGCACAAAGCCATGGATCGCGCATGATCGGGCGCACCCAGGCGATTCGCCGCGTGTGTCCGACCGCCCCGGATCCGCCCGGACTCCCTTCGATGAGGAAGGATGCGCAACACGTTGGACCGCTCGGTGCGCGACCCACGCGCAGGGCGCGCGACGAGAGTCTGCAAATTGGCTCTTTTCTTCCCCTCGGAAATGCGCTTGGCTCTGCGCCGTGTCCAGCACAGCTCCCGCACACCAGGCGGAATCGAGCCGGGCGGATGCGAAGATCCGGGGGTGGTCACTCGATGACCAGCATCGACCGACAGCGACGAGCAGAGGCAGCTCCGCCGAGCCCCTTCGGCGAGGGCGGTCCTGTGTCTCGCACGATCCCCCCAGCGACACCGGGCCTGCTGAAGGGCTGCCTTCCCAGGGTCGCTCCGCTCTCTCCAGACGCTCCCAGCTCTCCGAAGTCCCCAGAGGCCCGACTGCTCATCTCTCCCTTCTCTCCCTCCAATGAACCCAACGTCGATCGCGCTTCGGCTCGTTCGGCTCTGGAGAGCCCCCCAGGCTCTCTCGTCGGCGGGACCGGCCCGATGCGTCCGGTCTTCTGCCGGAGGGTGACCGTCCGCACCGGATCGATCTCCGGAACAGCACTGTGCTGAGGGCGGCCGCTCCACGGCTCGTTCATCGGAAGTTCAATCACCACGCAGGGAGAAACGAGATGCGTTCCATCATCAACATCGCCGCGTTCGCGGCCATGAGCGCTCTGCTCGTGGCGCAGCCCGCGGCAGCAAGCGACGTCGAAGCACAGCTCCTCGAGATGCAGGAGCGCATGGAGCAGATGGAGCAGCGGCTCCAGGCCACGTCCGATCAGCTTGCTTCGGCGCAGGAGACGGTGGCCGAGCAGCAGACCACCATCGCGGGGGCCGGTCTCGAGCTCGAGGACGAGCGAACGGTCCGGTCCGGAATCAGCGACTTCATCCAGCAGGTCGATATCAACTCGTGGCTGGCGGTCAGCTACAACTACAACTTCGAGGGCGCGAGGGACGGCAATCTCAACCAGGGCGCCCAGCCGAACGCCTACCTGGCCACGCATCCCAACCACAACACCTTCCAGGCCGATCAGTTCTGGCTCGAGCTCCACAAGGATCCCACCGAGGAGAGTCGCGGGGGCTTCCACGTGGACCTGGTCGGCGGATGGAACCAGGACATCCCGGGCTACGGCGTCAACGTCTTTGCCGCCTACGTGAGCTACCTGGCCCCGGTCCTCGACGGCATCCAGATCGACGCCGGCCAGCTGCCCACCATGCAGGGCGCCGAGGCCTGGCAGGTGAACTCGCGCTGGAACGTCACTCTCGGTCAGGTGTGGAATCTCCAGCCCACGACCAACCTCGGCGCCGTGGCGAGCACCGAGATCGGCGGCTTCGGCATCGCGCTCGGCATCCTGAACGAGCCCATCGGCAACGATCTCGGCAACTGCGGGGGGGCGTGCCCGGGCTCGGACAACAACAACGGCAAGGCGCTGACCTCGCGCTTCGCCTTCGGCACGGACAAATTCGACATCTCGGCAGGAGTCAACTTCGGCCCGGCCAGTCAGGGCGGCACGGCCTCGAACAACCCGGGTGGAACCTGGAACGGCACCGGAAACAAGTCGACGCTGCTCTTCGACACGATATTCGCCGCCGATCCGCTCGAGAACCTGTCGGCCTGGATCAACTACGACTACCTGCAAATCGAGGACAACAACAACAGCGTCGACACGACGCACGGTCTCGCGATCGCCGCACGGCTCGGCGTCCTCGACACCACCGGCGTCGCCCTGCGGTACGAGTTCGTCAACATCAACGCCGACACGGGCGGCACGAACGGCGCAACGACGAACGACACGCAGATCCACACCCTGACGGGCACCGTGGATCACGCGCTCACCGACCACCTCACCACCCGGCTCGAGGTGCGCTGGGATCGGGACGACTCCAGCCCCTTCCCGAAGCAGGATGGTGGGACGACCGAGAACTCGGCGCTCTTCATCGCGCAGTTCATCTACGAGTTCTAGGCGCGGCGTGGCCTGATTCGGAGTACCGGGGGTGTCGGCGTCTGGTGGCGTCCCCGGACATCCGTGCGGAGTCCGGTGGCCGCCCTATGGCGAGAGGCCGGGAAGGAAGCGAGAACGAAGAAGGGCGCGGCACCTCGGAGGTGCCGCGGCCTTTCTCATGGATAACTTCGTCGAGGGCTGCCGCCCGGGGTCGGGGGCGATGCCAC
>CAZQMY010000344.1:0-6689 GCA_964594405.1 uncultured Spirochaetaceae bacterium
GCGAGCGCGAGCCCGAGCCCTTCGAGTTCGACGGAAAGCTCACCTTCAGCAAGGAGCACCTGGTCGGCTGCTCGGGCACGGCCCACGAGTCCGACCAGCCGCCGCACCTCAAGGTCGCGGACACGGACATCTGCTCGACCATCTGCGCCCGCGACTACGGCAACCCTTGCGAGAAGTTCTGTCCCGCCGCGGTCTACGAGATGGTGGACGATCCCGAGAAGCCGGGACAGAAGAAGCTCTTCATCCACCACGAGAACTGTGTGCACTGCAAGACCTGCGACATCGCCGATCCGTACCAGATCATCACCTGGACGCCGCCGGAGGGCGGCGAGGGCCCGGACTACAGCCAGATGTAGCCCGGCGGATACGCGAGCGATCCCGACGGGGCCCGGGGGCGATGCGCCTCCGGGCCCCGCTTCGTTGGGGCGCGGCGCCCAGGCGTGCGGCAAATGTCCTCGGAGCGAGGCGGCTCCCGTCCTAGTATGGCCGGATGTCCGACCCGGAGCCGATCGCCTGGCCGATTCGCGCGTCGATCGATGGCAGCCCGATCGATCTCCTCGCGCTCTTGCCGCTCTGCGTGCCGATCCTCCTGCTCGCGGCCGCCACCGGCTTCGACGACGTTCCGGCGGCCGCGCCGGGACAGAGGACGGTGGGTTGGGGAACCATCGCGGTGGTCATCTGCTCGATCTCATGCGTCGGCCTGACCATGGGACTGCACCTCAGATTCGGACGTCCCGATCCTCGGGTCTTCGTCTTCGATGCCGAGGGCATCTGCTATGAACGGACGCTGGGCGGGCGGCGCCGAGCCCGTAGACTGGCGTGGCGGGAGCTCCGATCCTTCGATCGCGTGCCGGGCATCGGGCTCTGGATCGATGGGGGATGGCGCCGCTTCCCGATGATCCTGCCCCGCAAGCTGCAACTCGAGCAGCGATCCACATACGGGCTCGTCGAGCTCGTCGACGAGGGTCTGCGCCAGCTCGATGACGACGGCACCCACCTCGAGCGCGTCCGCGAGCGCTCCGCCGCCGGGCGGCGGCTCTTCCGCGACCGACGTCCCGTCACCGCGGGCATGG
Source organism: uncultured Spirochaetaceae bacterium (assembly GCA_964594405.1). GTDB lineage: Bacteria > Myxococcota_A > UBA9160 > UBA9160 > UBA4427 > CAZQMY01. Next base: position 1,074 of record CAZQMY010000344.1, read on the forward strand.
CCGGGGTCATCGCCCTGTCGTTCATCCTCCAGCAGGCGGCAGGCCCCGTCCCCGCCCTGCCGATCTGGAAGCTGCTCTCCGGCGCCATGTCCGTAGACCTCGTGCGCCTGGGCGAGTGGGATCGCCTCCTCCTCGTCAACTTCCTGCACAAGGACGCGGAGCACGTCCTCACCAACATCAGCTCCCTCGTGATCCCAGGGCTGCTCCTCGAGCCGCTCGTCGGACGCGCACGCATGGCGAGCATCGCGCTCGGTGGGGGACTGGTCGGGATCTTGGCCGGCTCGGCGACCCACCCGTACGTCTTCGCGGTGGGCGCCTCCGCGATTCCCTACGCCGTCAAGGGAGGACTCCTGGCGGCGGTCGGACGCCTCTGGCGCCAGCTCCCCATCTCGTACGCCCTGGTCGTCCTCGGCTTCTCCGTCCCCTTTGCGCTCACGTCCATCGCCACGCTGATCGAGCGTGACTCCGGGCACCATCAAGGCGCGCATGCCTTCGGCGCGGCGGGCGGCCTGCTGATCGCAGCGCTGCTGACCGGGGGCTACGACGTCCAGCGTCGCACGCCCCTGCCCAGGACGATGGGCCGATGCCTCGCCGCGCTGGCCGTCCTCTATGCCTCGATCGTGGTCACGTCGGGCGGCTGGCGCTACCTGCTGATCTGGGGGACGCGGCCGCTCGACCACGTCGAAGGCTTCGTCGAGCGGTACTCCGCGGTCCCCTGGTCGGCGGACGTCGCCGCGCTCTCCATCGCCACGTCTCCAGATGCGAGCGCAGCGGATCTGGGCCGCGGCTTCGAGCTGCTCGATCAGGGCTCCGGCCGACCACATCCCGGGATCGATCGCGACGGGATCCGTGTGCTGCTCCACTATCGCCAGGGCGAGATCGATGTGGCACTCGCGCGTGCGCTGAGGCTCGCGGAGCGGTCTTCGGAACGCGGGCACGATCAGCTTCTCGCCTATCTCGAGTGGGCGGCGTTCGTCGAGCAGGGCGACATCGTGGCGGACATCGATCGAACGCGTCTGGCCGGGGGGTGGCTGGATTGGCGCATCGGTCTGGGCCTGCAGTGGAACGATCCGCCGGGGGTGCCGACGCGGATCCATCTGCTGGCCTCCGACGGCGAGCATCCGATCGGCCACATCCGGATCGTGCTGCCAGCCCATCCGCCTGCGCGATGGTCATGGCCGGTGGACGACGTCCATCCGAGACTCATCGAGCGTCTCCGAATGCTCGCGGTCACCCGACTGGAGGTGATCGAGGAGGTTGTCGACGAGGCGAGCGTGTACACCGTCCCGATCCATGACGACGATTGGCAGCTGCCCGTCATCGCCCGCTAGCGCCGCGATCCCCGGCCGCCACCTCGAAGACCTGGAAGCTCTGGCTCTCCAGGAAATCGTGCGATTCGGCGAGTCGGTAGCCAGCGCGCTCGAAGGCCGAACGGATGTCCTCAGGCGGCGTGAAGTGTCCTGGCGGCGTGCTCGACTCGGCGAACTCGACCACCGCCACGCGCCCCCCCGCCCGGAGGAGGGGCCGCGCGCCCGCGAAGTAGGTGGGCGGCTCCGGCAGATGATGGAAGGTGTTGGTCAGGAAGATCAGGTCGAGGGAGTTCTCGGGCAGCCCCAGCCCGTCCTCTGGGGCGAGCACCGTCTGGATCTGAGGCAGCCCGAGCGCCGCGGCCTGCTTCTCCACGTAGCCGAGCATTCCCTGGTCGACATCCACGGCGAAGACGCGCCCCTGGACGCCGACCTCCCGGGCCAGACGGAAGGTGAAGTAGCCGCCGCCGGCACCGAGATCGGCGACCACCTGGCCAGGCTGCAGGCCGAGAGCAGCGATCACCTTCTCTGGATGCTGCCAGGAGTCGCGGTCCGGTGGCTCGTACATCCGGCGCTTGATCGCGACCCAGGTATCGGGGGCGGAGTAGGCGATGAACGCGAGGAGCAGCCCGAGCGTGACGTACTTGATCGACTTCATGAAGCCTCCGGGTGGATCCGATCCGATTCCAGGCGCTCCGGGGATTCTAGAGACTGTGGACCCGCCGCCGCGGTCCGCCGCCAGCAGCCGCAGCGGCGGGTGTGCCGGGATGTCCGGCATGGACGTCGTCGATCGACTCACGTCGACGGCAGAAGCGAGGCAATGGGCCACTGCATGCGTCGATGCGCCACAGCCGACCGTATCGGAGCCCGCTCAGTGCGCCGATCTGCGGCACTCGGCTTGCATCACCTGGGCACGTAGCCACAGCGCGAGGTGTGAATCGGCTCCTCGCCCATCTGATGCGGAGATCGAATGAACGCCAAGGTCCACGACTTGATGAGCCCCAACGTAGTGACCACGCAGCCCCACCGAGATGTGGACCACGTGCGCAAGATGATGGAGAACGCCGGCATCGGTTCGATCCCCGTGGTCGACTCCGAAGACCACCCCGTTGGAATGATCTCCGCCTCCGACCTCGCCGCGCCCGGACAGAACGGCCGGTCACCGATCAGCCAGCACATGAGTGATCAGGTCCTCACGGTGCCGGGCTATGAAGAGGTGAGCACCGCCGCACGCATCATGCGCAATCACAAGATCCACCACCTGGTGGTCACCCACGAAAAGAAGGTGGTCGGGATGCTCAGTGCATTCGATCTGCTTCGACTCGTGGAAGATCATCGCTACGTGGCCAAGCCGCCCCCGCCGCCCAGCAAGCGAAAGGGCAGCCGCAGGTCTTGATCCCACAGGCGCGTCGCGCCCGGTCGGCGTGGGCGCCCGATCCAGGAGCGCCCCATGGCCTACAACCACTACGACCGGCTCTCTGCCCTCGACGCCACCTTCCTCGACCTCGAAGACGACAGCGTGCACATGCACGTCGGCTCGGTCGGCCTCTTCGATCCCGGCCCCCTGGCCACGGAGGGCGGCGTCGACTTCGATCAGCTCCTGGTGCTCGCGGAGAATGCGCTCACGCGAACGCCGCGTTTTCGTCAGATGCTCGACTACATCCCGGTCTCCGGGCATCCGGTCTGGGTCGACGACCCCCACTTCAACCTCCGTTACCACATCCGCCACACCGCCCTTCCGCACCCGGGCGACGTCCGTCAGCTCAAGAGGCTGACGGGGCGCATCATGAGCCAGAAGCTCGATCGCTCGAAGCCGCTCTGGGAAATCTGGTTCGTGGAGGGCCTCGAAGACGGCCGTCTGGCGGTGATCTCGAAGGTCCACCACGCGATGATCGACGGCATCTCGGTGGTCGACCTAAAATAAGCCAACATGGGCTTCGATGCCGACTTCCGGGTCGGCGAAGACGGGATCGAGTGGATGCCGCGGCCCAGGCCCAGCGGCGTCGGCCTGCTCCGCGACGAGGTCCTGCGAAGAGCGAGCCTCCCCGTGCGCGCGACCCGTGCGGCCATGAAGATCCTCGGGAGCGGAGAGCGGGCGGAGGCCATCGGACACGGAGCCTTCGGCTTCCTCTCCTCGCTCGCAGACTCGATCCGTCCCGCCTCGGAGACGCCCTTCAACGTGCCCATCGGTCCGCATCGGCGCTTCGACTGGACGCGCTTCTCGATCGATCACGTGAGCGAGGTCAGGGAACGGATCGGGGGGACGCTCAACGACGTGGTTCTGGCATGCGTCGCAGGGGCTACGCGTCACTATTTCGAGCGTCATCAGATGGTCGTCGACGACATCGACTTCCGGGCTTTCGTCCCGGTGAGCACGCGCAAGCCGCAGCAGCGCGGCCGTCTGGGCAATCACGTCTCGCTGGTGATGGTCCCCTTGCCGCTGGCCGAGCCCGAGCCTCGCAAGCGCCTCGAGCAGGTCTCCGTCGAGACGCAGCGCGTGAAGGGATCGGGTGTCGCCGAAGGGACCGAGCTCTTCGAGGAGGTCACCGATTGGACTGCGCCCGGACTGCTCACGCAGATGAGTCGGATCTCCGCGACGCGCCGATTCTTCAACATGGTGGTCACCAACGTTCCAGGTCCGCAGCAGCCGGTCTTCATGAATGGCGCGACGATGCACGAGATCTATCCCCTCGTGCCGCTCTTCACCAACCAGGCCCTCGGCGTCGCGCTCTTCAGCTACGACGGCAGCCTCTTCTGGGGCTTCAACGCGGACTGGGACGCGATTCCGGACCTGCACGCCTACGTCGAACTCATCGACGAGGAGTTCGAGACGCTGCGCAAGAGCTGATCATCGGGCTTGCGGACCCCCATCGGGTGCCGGAGGTGGGACTAGCCGCCCCCCGGCGATGGGAGGCCGGCGACGCGCAGGGCTTCTCCCAGGAGCTGCAGATCCTCCTCGCGCGCCGCCACGCGCAGGCTGCGAGTCGGTGTGTCGAGATCCGCCGGAAAGGGCGCGTCGTCGTCCGCCAGCAGATGCGCGCCTGCCTCGCGTGCGAGCAGGGTGCCGACGCGACCACGAACGCTGATGCCTGATGCACCGCCGCTCGTCGATACGCGCAGGCCTCCGAGCACACCCCGAATCAGAGGCGCGATGGCGATGGCGCCGCCGCAGGCGGGGACCGGCTCGTATCCGCGCGACTCCAGGAAGGCGGTCGCCGGTGCCGGCAGATCATGGGAGACGAATACGATGCGACCGTCGGCTTCGGCACGGGCGGCCGAGCTGCGCGCAAGCGGTCGATGGAGCATCGCGCCGCACCCGCGGCTCCCAGCGAGGATCAATCCCTCGCGTGGCAGAGCGACCAGGCCGCTGATCAGGACGCGATCGATCGAGAGCCCCATGATCACCGCGTAGGGCCCGCGCCCCTCGAGGTAGGAGTGCAGGGTGCCGTCGATCGGGTCGATCACGACCATCCGAGGTCCGTGCGAGGGGAAGCGCGAGACTGTCGGCGTGTCCTCTTCCGCATCGAGGCAGACCTCGGGAAAGTGCTCCGAGAGTGCAGCCAGCAGCGTCTCTTGAGTGGCCGTGTCCGCCCGGGTCAACGCCTGCTTGGCCGCGTTCGGCTCGCCCGCCTTCGGCGTATTGGGCACGCGCCCTTCGAGCGCTCGGGCCAGGGAGGCCGCAGCCCGGACCGCTGGCAACAGGGTCCGGGCGAAGTCGCGCCCCACGTCCTGCCGTTCTTTCTGGGGATCGGCCTCACTCCATGCGGAGCTGGTCATTCGCTTGCATCACTCCGACCAGAGAGCATCCAACCGCAGAGTAGCGAACGAGACACCCCCAGGTCGCGAAGGCCTCGGGAATCCAGCATCACGACACCACGCGGAATCCGGCTCAGGGTTTACCCTCATTGCCGGACGAGAGCTGCGCCCCTCGAAACGAAGAGCCCCCGCTGGAGCGAACTCCAACGGGGGCCCAGCGAATCGAAGCGGCTCAGCTGCAGCCGCTGGTGCTCCCACAGTTCGGGCACTTGTAGCAGGCGCCGTTGCGAACCATGATCGAGCCACAGTCCATGCAGGAGGGCGCATCCGCCTGATTGACGAAGCTGCCCGGAGCGGACGTCTCGCCCGCCCCGGAGCCCCCGGCCACCGCACCAGCGGTCGAGGTCGGCCGCACCGCGACCGGGGCCGGCCGCGGAGCCGCAGCGCTGCCGGCCGAGTCGGCCACCACGTCCTCGCTCACCTCGCCCTCGTCGTTCAGATAGCGATTGCCCAGGTACCGGAAGACGTAGTCGGTGATCGTTTTGGCGATCGG
>CAZQMY010000345.1:0-6676 GCA_964594405.1 uncultured Spirochaetaceae bacterium
GCCATGACGTCGTAGCGCGCTGTCGTCGAGGTCGAGGCGCTCGCCCCCCTCTCTGGAGAGCCGAGGCAGCTGTGGCCCCACCTGGCGCGGAATCAGCGCCGAGAGTCCGCGGAGGGCGTCGATCAGCGATCGGATGAGCGGAATGCGCTCGGTGGTCCGTTCCGGGAAGAGGACGATGGGAAAGAGCACGGCGAGCACGGCCTGCACGCCGACGAAGACCGGCCAGAAGTAGACGACGTTCACCGGCTCGCGGCTCCCCGTGGCCAGCCAGCCCGCCACGCCGAGGGCGCCGATTGCGAAGCCACCGAGAATCAAGCCGACGGTCAGACGCTCGTGGAGGCGTAGGCTCACCGCCCCCGGAAGATCGCTCTGCTCGCGCATCGCGTCGATCCAGGCGAGCAGGGCCTCGCGATCGGCGAGCTCCACCGCGCCCGTTCGGCCGCCGATCTCGGCGTCGCGGGCCATCAGGCGCTCGGGGGTCGCGTCGGCGTCTCGGGCGAGCTGTACCTCGAGGTCGATCAGGTCTTCGAGGCCCGGCCCGGCCATCTTTCGCCCCCCGCTCATCGCACCCCGCTGCGCCATCGACGAGCATAGCGCGGTCGCCATGTGATCGGGCTCGGCGGCCGGTCGACAGGCGCGCGCGGAGCCCTGACAATCCCGCAGATCACCCGAAGCTCCGGAGGATCAAGATGCTCGAAACCACTCAGCTCGGTCGCGCCAGCGGACTCCGCGTCTCGCGGCTCTGTCTCGGCACCATGAACTTCGGAGAGCCCGGCCGCGGTCATCAGGGAGACTGGACGCTCGGCATCGACCAGGCGCGCGCGATCTTCGAATCTGCGATCGAGGCCGGCCTGAACTACTTCGACTGCGCCGATTTCTACGGGATCGGAGCGAGCGAGAAGGTCGTGGGCGCGCTCCTCAGGGAGCTGCTGCCGCGCGACGAGTACGTGCTGGCGACCAAGGTCGCGATGCCGATGGGGCGCGCCGCCAACCAGGGCGGGCTCTCGCGCAAGCACATCCTCGAAGGCGTCGACCGGAGCCTCGAGCGGCTCGGCGTCGACTACATCGATCACCTCGTGATCCACCGCCATCCCCACGGCGTTCCGGGGCAGGCGCGCGTGCCCATCGAGGAGACCCTCGAGGCGCTTCACGATCTCGTGCGCTCGGGCAAGGTGCTCTATCTCGGGGCCTCGACCATGTTCGCGTGGCAGTTCACCGAGCTCCAGCTCACCGCCGAGAAGAACGGCTGGACCCGCTTCGTCTCGATGCAGAATCATTACAACCTGGTCTATCGTGAAGAGGAGCGCGAGATGCTCCCCTATTGCGAGCACAGCGGAGTGGGCGTGACGCCGTGGTCGCCCCTCGCCCGCGGCATCCTCGCCGGGAGCTATCGCGGTGGCTTCGACGGGGGCAGCACCGATCGCAGCCAGGGCGGCGACGTGATGCGCACCCGGAGCCTCTATCGCGGTGCGCGCACCTTCGACATCGCGGAACGGGTCATCGAGGTGGCCGAGAAGCTCGGGCATACGCCCGCGCAGATCGCCGTGGCGTGGCTGCTGGCCAAGCCCGTGGTCACGGCGCCGATCGTCGGCGTGTCGAAGGTCTCGCAGCTCGAGCAGCTCGTGGCCGCGACGAGGATCGAGCTCGAGGACGCGACGCTGGCGTATCTGGAAGAGCTCTACGAGCCCGTGGACAACCTGCTCTCGGTCGGCGCCTCCTGAGCGAGCGCCCTCCATCGCTCCGGCCGCCTTCGCCGCCGCTCGTCCCCGGACCGGCCGGCGCCGGCCGCACGGACGTGGTTACACTCGTCGCTTCATCGACAGCAGGAGCGCCCCATGAGCCCGAGCCATGCCCCCCGCACGACCGAAGTCTTCGACGATCTGATTGCTGCCCTCCAGGAGATCCGCGATGGGTACGTGAACGCGCCCGAGCGCTTCGACGACCCCCTCGACGTCGTCGAAGGCTATCGCTACGTGGGCCAGCTGCTGAGCCTCGCCTCCGAGCTCTTCTTCGAATCGGATCCCGAGCATCCGCGCTTCGCCTCCATCGTCTCGCCCGCCAGGAAGCTCCAGGGCGACAACCCCGATGCCATCTACCATTACGTCCGACTGCGCGGCGATCGCACCTATCGCGTCACCGGGACCATGGACCAGGAGTGCTACATCTCGTTCACCGTCCACGGGAGAGCGCCCGACGGCGGACTCGCGGGCCCCCTGCTCGCCGACGTCAACGACCGCGCCTTCGAAGTCGGGAACGATGGGCGCTACGAGGTGATCTTCAGTCCCGACGAGCACCAGGGCAACTGGATCGAGCTGCACCCGGATACGCATTGTCTGCTGGTGCGCAGCTACTTCCAGCTCGAGGTGTCGGCGCAGAACGACCCGGATGTGAACGTGCGCATCGACATCGAATGCCTCGATGCAGCCGAGCCGAAGCCCGCGCCGCTCAGCGATGAGGTCTTCGCCGAGCGGATGGCCGAGGGCGTCGCGCTCCTGCGTCAGGCCACCATCGGCCAGGCGCTCCCCGGGCAGGGCCCGAAGGTGCCCTTCGTCTCGGAGGTGCCGAACGACGTCGCCACGCCCTACAGCTTCCGCGACAGCGGCCTGCCGGTGCCCGGCGCCGCGGACATCGTCTACTCCATGGGGAGCTGGGACCTCGAGCCCGATCAGGCGCTGGTGATGACCGGCACCCTGCCGAAGGGCGTCTTCGCGAACGTGATGCTCTGGAACAGGCACATGCAGACCATCGAATACCGGAGCCGGACTTCGGCGGTGAACGCGTCGCAGCTGCGGCTCGAATCGGACGGGCGCTATCGCATCGTGATCTCGGAGCGGGATCCGGGCGTCCCGAACTGGCTCGATACCGGTGGCCACGCGAAGGGCACGATCTTCTGGCGCTTCCTGCTGCCGGAGGAAGATCCGCCGAAGCCCGAGTGCGTGGTCATGCCCGTGAGCGAGGTGCGCTGAGCGTCGAGCCGCCGGCTCAGCTTCGGGCGAAGGCGGGCTGGCCCACGTGCAGCTTCGCGCTCCGTCGCAGCGGATAGGTCTCCGCGAGCTGGCCCCAGCTCGGGATTCCGGCGGCGTCCCACCAGCCTGCGCCCGGGCTGAGCCCGCGGCTCCGGTAGCGTTCGATGTTGCCGAGACCGCGATATCCGACGCCGTTGATCTGGTAGGCCTTGTTCGCCTCGAGAGTCAGGATGCGCGCGTCCGCGCCCTTCCCCTCGACGTCGAGGACGATGAAGGTGTGGCCGCCCCGCGAGATCTCGTGGCCGCGCCAGCCCTGGACCAGCGTCCAGGGTTCGGGGGCGCGGTCCTCGTCGTCCACGGCCGCGCCCATGTTGGCTTCGACCGCCGCGGTGATGGGCGAGAAGCGGTCCCCCGCGTCGAAGATCATCATCTGCGCGTGACGCACCGGTCCCCAATGGAAGGCCTGGTCGAGCTCGTCTTCGAAGGCGCGCACCAGCAGGGCTTCGGCGAAGGTGCAGCAGTTGATCGCCTTCTTGCCAGTCGTGCGGACACGGACGCCCGGGATCTCGTAGGGGTAGCGCGGCCGCTTCAGGCTGTAGGTGAATGCCGTGAAGCGCGGGAGCAGCCGGACCAGTGCCCACTCTGGGATCTGCGTGCCCGGTGGCGTGACCAGCGGTGCGGGCTCGGGCGGAGCCTGCTCCTCGAACTCCGCGTAGTGATTGTGCTTCCAGCGCGAGCAGGCCCAGAGCTGCTGCCCGCCGAAGGCGAGCTTGACGTAGTCGGTTTCCCGGCTCGGATGATCGACCTTGCGCTCGATGACGTCGTAACGTCCCATCGGCGCCCGCGCGGCGATCGGGCCGCTGGTGTCGGCGTCCTGGAAGAGGGGAAGGCGCCGCTTCAGGATGACGACCGTCAAGGGAGTGACTCCTCTCTGGTGGCTGGAGCTTCGCGTCAGGATCGCTGGCTGGCGATGTAGCGCAGCTTCTTGCGATAGATGGACATGCTGTGGGCCTTGAGGGGAACGAAGAGGCTCGCCGCCAGGTGCTTCCACATCCAGATCACCCGATCGATGGCGGGCGGGTTGCGGAGCAGACGCACGTCGCTCCAGCGGCCCGTGGCCACGTCCGTGAGGTAGCGCTGGTCGCCGAAGTGCCGATAGCCGTTCAGTCGATCGAGCAGGCGCTCGAGCTTCCCGATGAGGTCGGAGATCGGCCCCAGCGCGGCCGTGATCCATCCAATGCCCTTGACGGCGCCGAGGAGGACGATGTTGATGGCGCCCGGCGGCACGCGAGGGACGATGTCGCTCGAGTTCACGACGCGATAGACGGGCGTCTTCACCTCGCGGAAGAACTCGTAGTTGGCAACGCGCGGCGCGCCGAACGTGTAGCAGGCGCCGTTGACGTTCGGCACGAGCTGGCGGGTGGCGATCAGGGCGAGGGCGCCACCGAGGGAGTGGCCGGTGAGGAAGACCGGCAGGGGCTCGCCGCTCTCGGAGAGGGCGTCCTTGCTGTTCAGGATCTCCCGCACGCGATCCTCCACCGTCTTCTGGTCGTTGTCCCGCACCTCCGTGAAGGCTTCGAGGAAGCCCGTGTGGACCTTCGAATCGCCCCGCTCCGTCGGCATCGCGCGCGCGTCCGTGAGCCAGTCCGAGACCTTCTTCTCGGTGCCGCGGAAGGCGACGACGACATAGGGCGGCTCCCCCGGGCGATTGCGTCTGCAGGCGAAGCCCTGGGTCTCGCCGACGTCGATGGTGCGGAGGAGGTCGAAGTCGGCGGCCTCGAGCAGGTCGCGCAGGAAGTCGGTGCTGAGCGCCCGGCCGCCCATCAGCTCGCGAGAGAACTCCTCGAAGAAGCGCTCGAGCGTGCCCTCCTCGTCCTGCTCGAGTCGCTTGAACCGCTTGACCGCATCGAGCACGGTGCCGCCCGGGCCCTCGAACTCGTAGTAGGCGAGGTCCGACATCTCGGCGAGCACGTAGGCCATGCGATCGCTGTAGGCGGGGCGTTCCAGCGGTGGAGAGAGCAGGCGGGTCGCCTGGAAGTAGCCCTCGATCCTTCGTCCTTCCGCCTCGCTGGAGGGGATCCTGCGCAGGTATGCGAAGATGCCGCTGCCCACGATTCCCGACCCCGCGATCGCGCTCAGCAACGAAGCCCACGGATGGTTGGAGACGAGGCCAGCGATCTGTCCGAGCAGGTTGGGATCGTCCATCGGGGCTTCTCCTCGTGTCCCCGGCGTCGAGAATCCGACACGCCGTGGTGACACTTCCCGGCCGATTATGTCGCTGCCGGGCTCGCCGCACAATGCGCAGAGTCTTCGCGAGCGATCATCGAATCCGCTGGTCGACGGGGGCTTCGCACCGCGTTCGTGCACGACCAGCGCCCGCTTCATGCGCTCTGGCTCCAGAGACGTCGAAGGCTCGATCCGGAGCAGGCCGAGCGGCTGCCGCCACGCACGCGGCTGGCTCCGTCGTCCGTGAGGTCCGTCGCGAATCGAGTGGGTCGGGTGGAGCCCTCCGAGCGGCCCGCGCCCCGCTCACTTGCCGGTGGGCTTCCGGTCCTCGTGGCCGTGAGGGCGTCCTGAGGGTGCAAGGCGGGGCGCGGGCCCGCCGACCTGCCCATGGAGTGGGCGACGCGCGAGCCCGAGGCGGCGTCTCGGGGCCGCACCGTGCTACTGGTAATGGGTCCGTTCGCAGGCAGGGAGAATCGAGATGAAGCACTTCGACGTCGTCATCGTCGGCGCAGGCCTCTCCGGCATCGGCGCCGCCGTGCATATCCAGGAGGAGTGCCCGGGCAGATCCTTCGCGATCATCGAGAGCCGTGACGCCATCGGCGGCACCTGGGATCTCTATCGCTACCCCGGCATCCGCTCGGACAGCGACATGCACACCCTGGGCTACGACTTCAAGCCGTGGAAGGCCGAGAAGGCCATCGCGGACGGCCCTTCGATCCTCGCCTACGTGAACGAGACCGCCGACGAGCACGGCATCCGCGATCACATCCTCTTCAACCGCCGCGTCGACGACGCGAGCTGGTCCACCGACGACGCGCGCTGGACGCTCTCGCTCACCCGCACCGACGGCGGGGACGGGCGGGAGGAGGTCAGCTGCAGCTTCATTCTCATGTGCAGCGGCTACTACAGCTACGAGGATCCCTACCGACCCGGCTTCGAAGGGGAGGAGAGCTTCGAAGGCACGCTCTTCCATCCGCAGCACTGGCCCGAGGATCTCGACTATCGGGGCAAGCGCGTGGTCGTCATCGGCAGCGGCGCGACCGCCATGACGGTGGTGCCGGCCATCGCCAAGGAGGTGGAGCACGTCACCATGCTCCAACGCTCCCCCACCTACGTGGTCTCCCGTCCGGACAAGGACGCCATCGCGAACTTCCTGCGCAAGATCCTGCCGGAGAAGCTCGCCTACGCGATCACCCGGTTCAAGAACGTCGAGTTCCAGAAGCGCGTATACGAGCGCACGCGTACCCATCCCGGGCAGGTGAAGAAGATGCTGCTCGACCAGGTGCGCAAGAAGCTCGGTGAGGCGGCAACCCTCTCTGTGCGCATCGGCAGCAAGTACGCGAGCCCCGAGGAAGCTCGCCTTGCCGACGAGCTCATCGGCCCTCTGCTGCAAGATCTCGGCTACGTCGCGTAGCGGCTACGGAGACCGTGACGTAGGTCCACCTACATCTCGCACCTACCCCTGGGCGGCTCCGATAACTCCC
>CAZQMY010000346.1:0-6666 GCA_964594405.1 uncultured Spirochaetaceae bacterium
TTGAGGTAGTCGCGCCAGTTGCCCTCGTGGATCGCGCCGGGTCGTCCGCCGGCGCATCGGCGCCCGTGCCATCCTCGCCGGGGAGCCAGCCCCGGCCCACCTGGTAGGCGGTCCGGAGGTTCTCGAGCACCGTCGCGGCATCGGTGTAGTCCTCGCCGTAATCCACCAGAGCGTCGAGATTCGCGAGCACCGGGTTGGACACCCACAGCCGGCGCAGCGCCCGCCGCCGCAGCCGGTCGGGCACCTCGTCGCGCAAGAAGGCGGCGAAATCGTCGCCTGGCGCGAGGGTCTCGGGATCCGGCAGGCCCAGCTCAGCGAGCGCCTCCTCGTCGCTCGCCGCCTCCAGCGCGGCGCGGTGCTCGGCCGTGGGGGGGGGCGGCGGCGCCGCGGGCGGGCGCGGCGCGGGCCCCCCCCCCCCCCCCCCCCCCCGCCCCTGTGGATCCGAATGCACAGCTAGGCGCAGCAGACGCCCGAGCTCGATGAGGCGGGCTCGTCCAGCGCCTTCGCGCTCGGCGCGCCGAGCGTATCGCGATCGCGATCCTTCTTGTAGAACTCCCAGGCCAGCCCCTGCGGATCCTCTGCCCACGCGACCGTCTTGTCCGCGTAGCAGCAGTGTTCGGCGCGGTCGACGCGGTGGGGCACGGCGCGCGCGTCGAGGTTGGCGATGACCGCCTCGACGCCTTCGCTGTCCATGTACTCGAAGCCGACATGGTTGAGCCGCTCGCTCGCCTCCGAGTTCTCGAAGAGCACGAGCTTGAGCGGCGGACTCTCGAGGGCGAAGTTCGCGTAGCCAGGCTCCCTCTTGCTCACCTCCGCGCCGAAGAGCTTGCCGTAGTACGCGATGGCACGGTCGAGGTCGTCGACGTTCAGGGCCAGCTGGAATCGGATATTGGGTTGCATCGTGACCTCCTCTCGATGCGGTCGATCTCGATCCGGTCGATTTCCCGTGGGTCGATGTCCCGTGGGTCGATGTCTCGTCGGTCGATGTCCCGTGGATCGGGCGGTGTACGGGCCCTCGCACGGGCCCGTTTCGGATTGCGGCGCCGACCATCGGCGAAGCAGGCAGATCGATCGCGGTGGATCGCTATGCTGATAAACACATCGATGATTGTCAATGCGTTTGCACCTTCCGTGAGATCCACCCGCTTTCGTCGCTTCCCGTTGGCTTCGTCCAGCGCGGCCTCCGGCGAAGCCCCGAGCAGGGCGTAGATCTTTAGAACCACGTTTGATAATCGGCAGACACGCTTCAGGTGGGGCACTTCGAGGCGAATGGAGAATCAGGCCAGCGCGCCGGGAAACAGGGATCGATGGGGCTCGACGGCCGCGGGTGTGACTGCAGTCACACTGACCTGGAGGGAGGGATCGATAAGAAGGCCGGCCCAGAGTCGCGCCTCGAGGTGCGTGGGCCAGAAAGTCGGAGGTCTCCCAGACATGTCCTGCCGCCAACTCATCGTCGCCGTCCCCCCCTGGCGCCGCAGCCGCGCCGACTGGACGCCCTCGCTGCGCGCGGGCGGATGCGGGCGGATGGTCCCTGCGCTCGGTCTCTTCATCCTTCTGCTCGTCGCTGTGGGGGCAGAGGCCCGTGTCGAGACACTGCGTTGGCGCGCGGGTGCGGGCGGTGATGCCGCCGAAGGCTTCATCGTGTACGCCGGGCCCAGCCAGGGCAGCTACAGCTTCGCGCAGGACGTCGGCGATGCCGGCGGCGCCGATGGCGACGGCATCTACTCCTACACCTGGGACCTGACCGGCAGCACTCTGGACGAGGTGGATCTCTACGTCTCGGTCCAGGCCTACGATGCGCAGGGGGAGGTCAGCGAGTTCTCCAACTGGTCCCTCCGCGAAGGCGCCACCGCGCCCGAGCCCGAGCCAGCGCCCAATCAGGCGCCCAACGGCACCATCAGCTCTCCCGCGCCCACGGTGAGCATCACCGCGGGCAACTCCGTCGTCTTTGCGGCCACCGGCAGCGATCCGGACGGCGACGACCTCGCGTATGTCTGGGACTTCGACGTCTCCGGTGTCGGCTCGCGCAACGTCCAGAATCCGGGATCGATCCGCTTCGACCAGGCGGGCTCCTTCATCGTCACGCTCACCGTGACCGATCGCGAGGGCCTCGCCGACCCGACGCCCGACACGGTCAGCATCACCGTCGTGCCGGTCAGCGTCCCGGATCCCGATCCCGATCCCGATCCCGAGCCCGATCCGGATCCGACGCCCGACCCCGACCCGATCCCCGGTCCCGGTGTGGTGACCGTGGGCGCGAGCACGGTGGTCTCTGGAATCGGCACCGCCAGCTTCGTCACTGCGCCGGCCGGCGATCCGCGCCTCTTCGTGGTGCAGCAGGTCGGCCGGGTCCGAATCGTCGAGGGCGGCGCCGTGCGCCCGGCGGACTTCATCGACCTTCGCGACGACACCGCCACGGGTGAAGGCCAGGGCCTCCTCGGTCTCGCCTTCGATCCCGCCTACGCGGAGAACGGCTACTTCTACACGAGCCGGACCGACGCGCAGGGTACGCTGGTGATCTCGAGATTCGAGACTTCGAGCGATCCCTACCTGAGCGAGGCCCTCAGCGAGCGAGTCATCCTCGAGGTTCCGCAGCCCTACAGCGACGACAATGGCGGCCACATCGCCTTCGGTCCGGATGGCTTCCTCTACATCGCGCTCGGCGATGGTGGTGGCCACGCCGACCCGGCCAACCAGTCCCAGGCGGCCGACAAGCTGCACGGCAAGCTGCTGCGCATCGACGTCGCCGACACGCTGGCAGCGGGCTCGGTGCCTGTCCCTGGCGCGCGCTACGCCATCCCCGCCAACAACCCCTACCTGGGCAATGGGAGCGTCCGCGACGAGATCTGGTCCTTCGGTCTCCACGACCCGCGTCGCTTCAGCTTCGACCGCCTGAACGGCGATCTCTGGATCGCGGATCGCGGCGAGAACGTGGCCTCCGAAATCGACTACGAGCCCTTCGACTCGGCTGGCGGCGTGAACTACGGCTGGGACGTGGTCGAGGGAACCCGCTGCAACGACGACGATCCCTCGCCGGCCCTCTCGTGCAACTCGGCCGAGATCACGGATCCGGTCTACGAGTACCCGCACAACGACTTCGTGTGTGGGATCATCGGCGGCCACATCTACCGCGGCGTGCAGCCGGAGCTGAAGGGGCGCTACTTCTTCACCGACTCGTGCTCGGGTCGCGTGTGGAGCCGGCACGCCGGCAGCGGCGACGTCGTCAATCACACCGCCTCCATCGAGGCCGCGATCAAGTCCCCGCTCAAGGCCGTCGGCTTTGGCGAGGATGCGGTGGGCGAGCTCTATGTCATCGGTGATGACGGGCGGATCCACAAGCTCCGCGGCGCCGAGCAGGAGTGCGCCGATGGCTATGACAACGATGGCGACGGCTACGCCGACTTCGGCGCCGATGCCGGGTGTCTCTCCCTCGGCTCCGCCTTCGAGAATCCGATCTGCAACGATGGGATCGACAACGATGGCGACGGCGCGGTAGACCTCGAGGATGGTGAGTGCCGCCACGCCTACGAGAACGTCGAGGCCGCTGCGCTGCCCGGCGGCGGCGATTCCGCTGCCGAGTCCTTCTGCGGCCTCGGCGCCGAGATCGTGCTCCTCGCGCCCGCCTTCATGGTCGCGCGCCGACGCCTCTCGCGTCATCGGAGGGCGTAGTCGGCGGGCGCAGCGCACGTACGACCTGCGTCTCGCCTGCGGCTGTCCATCCAACGCGTGCCGGTCGTCTGCATGACGTCGTCCCTCCGGCGGGGGAACTGCCATGACCTTCGCGGAATCGACACTCGCAGCGTTGGCATCCGTGATAGGTTGAGCGCGTCGTCTCCCCGGATCCGCGAGAAGTGATCGGTTTCGGGGCGCGCAGCGGGCCTGGAGGGGTGCGGACGACCGACACGCGCCGCTTGAGCGGCGGGGAGGTCCGTGATCCTTGGCCGGAGCACTCGCTACTCGTTCACCTTCGACGAGCCGATGGGCACGGGCATCCGGCTTCTCGGCCGGGCGGGGCCCCGCCCGCTCGCAGCTGGTAACATCTCTGATCGCCGGGCTGCTAACCTCCGCATTCCCATCGCGACCCGGCTCTGCGCCGCCACCGGGCCTCGCGGCGTTGGCCCTCGAACATCGAGGGGACTTCGCCGATCTCGGGCCGCAGGCCGAGGCGGCGCCCATCGACGAGATGCA
The DNA here is from genome assembly GCA_964594405.1 of uncultured Spirochaetaceae bacterium. Lineage (GTDB taxonomy): Bacteria > Myxococcota_A > UBA9160 > UBA9160 > UBA4427 > CAZQMY01. The sequence goes on from CAZQMY010000346.1 coordinate 4,189, forward strand.
GATCAAGGGCACGCACAACAGCTATCACAAGCAGCCCTTCGTGCCGCTCTTCCGCGCGCACCGATACTCGCAGCCGACCCTCTACGCGCAGCTCGCGCAGCATGGTGTTCGCGGCCTCGAGCTCGATCTGCATCGCACGCGCAACGGGGATTTCGAGGTCTACCACATCGCGCTCATCGACGGCCGGACGCACTGCCGCGCCTTCGAGGACTGCCTGTTGCAGATCCGGCACTGGTCCGATCTCGACCGCGAGCACGAGCCGCTCTTCGTCTGGCTCGAGCTGAAGGACTACAGCGGCGGGGTTCCGATCCGCGCGCCCGAGGAGATCGACTCGGTGGTTCGCAAGGTCCTCGGCGATCGCCTGATCACGCCCGACCTCGTGCGCGACCGCTTCGCGAGCCTTCGTGAGCGACTCTCTGCCGAAGGCTGGCCGAGCCTCGCAGAGAGTCGGGGCAGGGTGATGTTCGTCGTGCTCGGCAATGATGAGCAGCGCGGCCGCTACACCCACGGATTCCGTCACCTGAAACGCCGCGCCATGTTCGCTGCGGCTCGCCCTCGAGAATTCGATCAACCCTGGGCCGCCGTTGCCAAGCTGGACGATCCCGCCACACCAGAGATCGAGCGAGCGCAGGCGCGTCGAATCTTCACCGGGACCAATCTCTGCTTTGCCACGATCGCAGACGCCGAGTGTACGCGCCGGCGTGACCAGGCCATGCGCGCCGGCTTCAACGTGCTGCTCGACGACTACGTGAGGCCCGTGCCGGGACGGCGCTACTTCCTCGATCTCCACTTCCGCCACGTGGCGCGCGCCGATGCCGGAGACGACGCCACGCCGCCCGAGCCTGCTCCGACGCGGCCTGTGGCGCTGGACTAGCCCTGGGGCAACCTCTCATCCAGGGCTTCCCGCAGCGTCTTTGGGTGCATGGGGACGCGCGAGTCGTCGGTGAGCGGGCGCCGTCGGGTCGAGCCTTCCTGTCGGACGGACGCCGGTCGCGCGCCTGGGCCGCAGACGCTCAGTCGTCGCGCGGATCCATGCGGAAGATCCAGATGGTGCGCTCGGGGTCCCGATCGTCCGGATCCCGATCGTACTTCCGCTCGAGCGCCTCCCGCGCGCGCTCGTACTCCTCGCCCTCTACCCGGACGGCGCGTCGCTCGTAGACCGTCCCGTCGATCCGCACGCGGACGTCGGCGTCCTGGGTCACGTGGGCCACCCATCCGCGCTCGGTGGGGTCCTTCGGGCCCAGGATCATGGAGGTCGGGATGTAGACGTCGGGGCCGAGGGTGACGAACCATGTGTTGACCGAGTGCGGATCGTCCGGTCGGGTTTCGATCTGGGCCAGGCTCTCTTCCGCGACGGCGCTCCAATCGCTCATCCGAGCGGGCCCCGGGTCCCCGCGCAGGCGTCCACCCGAGAAGGGGCCGACCGGGCCGCAGGCCGCCCCCATCAGCACGAGGGCGATGAGCCCGAGGCCAGGCCTCAGGCTGGACGCGAAGCGCTGGCGGGATGCTCGCGAATCTGCCGGCATTCGGCTCTCCTTTTCTGCTCGCCGTGCGTGCGCCCGGCGTACACGGCCTCGATGGCGTCGGCGGTCGGTCTGTATCGATGGATTCGTCCCGGGGCCTCGTCGCCGTCGCGCTGGACCGGCACCAGGATGTCGCCGTCGAGTCGATGCCGTGGTCTCAGCTCGTCGCGATCTCGCGGCAGCGGACCCAGGTGAGGAAGCGGTCGACCGCGCGAACCGTGCACGTGGTCCGGATCGAGTGGAAGATCTCGAAGGCGTGCTGCGCGCCGGGGATCTCCGCATAGACCACCGGCTGCTTGGAGGCCCCGCGAAGCAGAGCCGCGAAGTGCCGCGCCTCCTCGACGGGCGCGAGGCTGTCGTGCGAGCCGTGGATCACGAAGAAGGGTGGCGCGTCGCTGTGCACCCGGTGCATGGGCGATGCTCGCCGGAACGCCTCGATGTCGGCCTTGCGGGTCTTCTTCAGGACCAGGCGCTCCACGAAGCTCATCATGTTCTGTTGGGCGTGCAGGCCGTAGTAGTTCGACCAATCGTATACCCCGTAGAAGGGCACGACGGCCTTCACCGAGGTGTCGACCTCCTCGAAGCCCGGCTGGTACTCGGGGTCGTTCGCGGTGAGGCCGAGCATGCTGGAGAGATGTCCGCCGGCCGAGCCGCCCGTGGCACAGATGAAGTCGGGGTTGCCGCCGTACTCGGCGATGTGTTCGCGAATCCATGCGATGGCGCGCTTCAGGTCGACCAGGTGGGCGGGAAAGGTCGCGTTGGGTGAGAGGCGATAGTTGGCCGCTACGCAGATCCAGCCGCGCGTGGCCATGTGGATCATCAGGGGCAGGCCCTGCTCCTTCTTGCTGCCGATCACCCAGCCGCCGCCGTGGACCTGCAGCAGGACGGGCGCGTTCTCCACGTCGCCCTTGGGCAGGTAGATGTCGAGCTGATTGCGCTCGCCGCCGCCGGGCAC
>CAZQMY010000347.1:0-6659 GCA_964594405.1 uncultured Spirochaetaceae bacterium
AGTGGGTGAGCGTCCAGCCCCGATAGGGCTTGTTGATGTCTGGCAGGCCGTTGTAGCCCGCGCCGCCGTTGGCGGAGGTGTAGATTATCAGCGTGTCGTCCCGAAGCCCGTGTGCCTCGAGGGCTGCGTCGATGCGTGCCATGCTGCGGTCCACGGCGTGGATCATCGCCGCGTAGACGCGCAGGTGATGATCGTCGATGTGCGCGAACCTGTCGTAGTCCTCGCGCGTGGCCTGCAGGGGGTTGTGGATGCCCCAGTGCGCCATGTAGAGGAAGAAGGGCCGGTTCCGGTTGGCCTCGATGAACTTGACGGCCTCGTTGGTGTAGTAGTCCGTCATGTAGCCGTCGGGCTCGAAGTTCTCCTGGCGATCCCAGTGTGCGCTGTAGCGAGCGGTCGCCCACACCATCCGCTCGACGGCCTGCTCTTCGCGTTTCGCGTTCACGACCTCCGGGTGGTCCTCCGGCAGGTAGAGCGTCCCGGACATGTACAGGCTCTCATCGAAGCCCTGGTCCATCGGATGCATCCCGTTTCGAGAGCCCATGTGCCACTTGCCGATGTGGGCGGTGCGATAGCCAGCGGCCTTCAGCAGCTCTGCGATCGTGATCTCGCCGGTCGGCATTCCCAGATCGGTCATCGGTGCCAGCCCGGCAACGGCCTCCTCGTCGATGAAGGAGGGGATCCGGGGCGGGTCGAGCTCCATCATCCAACGCCCCAATGTGGCGCCGATCTTCGGAAAGGGCGTGAACTCGAAGCCGAAGCGGGTGGAATAGCGTCCGGTCATCAGCGTCGCGCGAGAAGGCGCACACACCGCATTGGCGGAGTACCCGTTGTCGAAGCGCACCCCCTCCTTGGCAATGGCGTCCAGGCTGGGCGTCATGAGCGACCCGTCGGCGGCGCCGCCGTTGTAGAGGGAGACGTCATTGAAGCCCATGTCATCCGTGAGGAAGAGGATGACGTTCGGCGGCCGCTCGTCGGGCGCGCGTTGCGCCTGGTCTGGGCCGGCTTCCCACTCGATGGGCTGGTTCGGCGGGACCGGATTGAATGTTCGCTGGGCGATGGGCATGCCCCAGACGAGCAGATCCAGGCGGTTCTGCCAGAGCACCCAGCCCAGCACCAGCAACGCAAGGAGTACGACCACGAACCACTTGAAGATCCGGTTCATGCTTCTTCTCCCTTCCTGTGATCCTGCTCGTCGTCCTTCGCCGGATCCAGCGAGCGTCGGCTACTTGGCACTGGGTGCGGTGATCTCGAGGTCGGGCGCCCCCACGCCCAGGGGCCGGTTGCCGACTCGAGCGCAGCGGGTGATGCGATGGTTCCACACCCGGCTCTGTGCCGGCATCGCCTCCGTCCGAGGTCGGCTCAGGCTTCCACGTCGAAGGTGAGACCTGCGTTCTCGACCAGGCGCTCTCGAAGCTTCGCGCCCATGGCCGCCGCCGGCGTACGGATCCCGCCCGGCCCGTCCGGGCAGTCGTGTACGAGCGAGATCGCGGCCTCGGCGATGATCTTGGAGGTGGAGCCGTAGCCGGGGTCCTTGTCGCCCGTGACGGCGATTCGGATCTCCTGCCCGTCGGGGCCCGTGCCAATCGCCAGATAGTCGTAGTGACCGGCGTCCCTGACCTCCTTCGAAGGTCCCTCTCCGGGCTTCGGTGCGCCTTGTCCGCCGATCCTACCGCTCGCGATGGCCTCGGCCCTGGCCCTGCCCTCTGCGCCGGGCCCGGCGATCACCATCTCGTCGTAGACGAAGTCCTCGCCGTAGGGATGCCCCAGGAGCGCATTCGAGCGGTGGACGTTCTTCGTGTTGATCTGCGCCATGATGAAGGGCGCGAGCCAGACGCCGTCTTCTTCGACGATCTCGTTGCCCCGTGGCTGGTCCGGCCCGCGAAACCCGCCGGCCAGCGAGAAGGGATCGACGAGGATCTTGATGAGCGAGGGATCCTTCTTCACCGCCTTCACGATCCCAGCCGCGGAGGCGGCCGATCCGCCCGAGGCGACGAGACCCTCGATCTCCCTGATGCGCCCGCGCACCCGCGCGCATGGCGCACCGAAGCGCCGCATGGCTTCTTCCTGAAGGAGCTGGACGCCGAGATCGAAAGGAATCGAGTCGAAGCCGCAGCAGAAGACGATCCGCGCGCCCGAGGCCTGAGCCTCGGATGAGTACTTCTCGATCATCTGGTGCATCCAGAGGACCTCGCCCGTGAGATCGACATAGTCGGTTCCGGTCGCGGCGCAGGCCGCAACCAGCGGCTCGCCGTAGAGCGCGTAGGGACCGACGGTGGAGATCACGCACCGCGCGCGCCGCGCCATCGCCTCCAGCGAGGCCGGATCGGAGGCGTCGGCGATGATGAGCGCGGTGTCCGACGGTGCGCCCCGCTCCGCCCGCACCGAGCGGAGCTTCTCCTCCGAGCGACCGGCCATGGCCCAGGTGGGGCCGACCACTGGCGGGTAGCGGAGCGCCATGTACTCGACCACGAGGCTTCCGGTGAAGCCGGTCGCCCCGTAGATCACGACATCGAACTCGGCACTGCTCACGCTCGGCTCCTCGGCTGCGGAAAATACTTGAGACGTTGTATCAATCTTGTTCCGCATGCGCAATTCGTCACCGGAGGGCATCGAGAGCTGACTCCTTCCGATTGAACAGGGGCCCTTGGAAGACGACGGCCGTCTCTCCCCCGCAAGTCCAGGGCCGCCCTCGGGACAGAGCGACTCCACCTCGTCCCCGTTGCCCTCGGCATCGCCTCGTGGGAGCCACGTGTCTGGGATACGGACGGTGACCGCTCGGGCCCGACCCGAGGTGTGGGCCGGCCTCCTGAGATCCACCGCGGCGCGCTGGATGCCGGGCCGTTGAAGGGGCTCGCATCTCGAATCGACACGCCAACGTGCTCCGGGCGAGTGGCCCTGGGCTCCGCTCGGCCCGTCGTCCGCTCAGCCGGTCGAGAGGAGCGAGATGCGACCTTGCCGGCGGAGCGCCTCCAGTGACGTCACCGTTGGCCAGAGCAGTGATCCCAACGCACGCTCCGCGCGCCGCACGACAGCGGGCAGCCAGCGCCAGAGGGGCTGCGCATCCAGCTGCGCCATCACCAGCTCGAAGACGGCCTCCTTCGCGGCGCCCAGGGACGGGCCCGCGAGCACGCGGTCGCCGGCGACGAGGAAGCAGCTCAGGTCGCCGAAGGAGATGAGCGTCGGCTTGCCGGAGGGTCGGAAGGGCTCGAGCCTGCGGCCCGACAGTAGCCGCTGCGCATTGCGCGCGGCGCACACGCCCATGTCGAGTGCGTGGTAGCCCTGCTTGGAGAGGGGGGTCGGGAGGTCGGCCGCGTCGCCGGTGACGAAGATCTCGGGGTGGCTCTTGCTCTGGAGCGTGACTTCGACGGGCGCCCAGGCGCCCTGCGGCGCCAGGCCGCAGTCCGCGAGCAGTTCGGGCGGCGCAGGGCCGCCCGTCCAGATCGTGAGGTCCGACGGAAGCGAGCGGCCGTCTCGGAGGACGACGGCCTCCTGCTCGATGCATTTCACCGGGCAGCTCAGCTCGAAGTCGACGCCATGGGGCGCACACAGCGCCCGCACGTGGGTGTCGAGCGCAGCCGGTGTCTCCGGGAGCAGCCGCTCTCTCGCCTCGACGAGCGTCACGTGCATGCCGCTTCGGCGATGCCGACGCAGGATCTCGCCGAGCGCCTCCACGCCCTCGAGCCCGCCCCCGACGATGACCACGCGCGCGGGCTCGCGCCGCATGACCAGCTGCGCGAGTCGCTTGCCGATCCTGTCGCACTGCTCGACGGACTTGAAGGGCATCGCATGCTCGACGACCCCAGGGACGCCCCGGGTCGCGTCGACTCCTCCGAGCCCGACGATCAAGGCGTCGTATTCGAGGGCGGACCGGCCACGCTGCGTCGTGACCGTGCGTCGGGCAGGATCGATCTCCGTCACCGTATCGTGTACGAAGGTGTGACCGGCCCGTCGGACGTTGCGATCGAGGGGCAGCCGAAGCAGCTCGGGCGACTTCACGCCCGAGAGCAGCTCGTGGATGTTGGGCAGGAACTCGAAGGAGCGGCTGCGATCGACGAGGGTCACCGTGTATCGATCCGAGCGCAGCTCGAGCGCGGCGGCGAGCCCGGCGAAGCCGCCGCCCAGCACGAGCACGCGCTGTCGTTCGGAGCGGCGACGCCTCATGGGTCCTCCTCTCTCATGCTTCATGTTTCACGGATACGATGGTCGATGGGCTGTGTTCTCCGGCGCCATCGACATTCCAGTGCCCACTTCGCCTTTGCGGCGTCGCAAGGAACGCTAGATCGTGCCCGCCTCACCCAGCGCGGCTCGCAGGCCGTCGAGGGCTCGGTGGCCGATCCACTGGAAGGCGAGATGGAGCGCCGGGTCCGCCAGATAGCGGAACCCCTTGAGTGCCAGGTTCGCGTCGTAGACGAGCCGGGTGCCGCGGTCCGTCTTCTCGAAGGTGATCGTGTCGACGGAGCGGAGGCTGTCGTTCTCGGCCTCGAGGACGATCCGGTTGGGCGGGTCGAGCTGGAGGACCCGGTAGGTCAGCGGCAGCTCCTGGCCGAGGAAGCTCGAGACGACCTCGAACTCGGTCCCCACGGCGACGGGACCTTCGCCGCACTTCTTCGCGGAGCGGACACCCGGATCCCATGCCTCGGTGTTGGAGAAGTCTGCGAGGTACGCGAAGACCTCGTCGATGGGGCGGCGGACGTCGAGCTGGGCTCTGTAGTAGGCCATGGATCTCTCTCCTTCCGGCGTACCAGATTAGCCTACGGCCTTGCGCCCTCTGGCGCCCAGCCGGCCCCACCGCCTGCCCATCCCCGCCGCCGGGCCGCCGCGCACTTCGAGTCGGCGATCTGCTGGCCGCTCTCGGCCTCGCTGCTCGCGGATGAGTCGGATGCGCAGCGGGCGCGAACGGGGCGTCCTGATCGGCGGGCTCGCACGGGCTCCTCGACACGCCGGGCTCCGGGAATTTCGGTAGAGTGCTGCGTCCCGGGAGCCGGCGGGGCCGACGCCGACTGACCCGATCGAGCCAGCCAACGGTCGTCCCGTCGAGCAAGGGCGCGGCGTGAGGCGATGATGACAGGAGGATCCTCGTGAGCAACGAGTTCCAGGTCGATCCGAAGGATGCGAGCAAAGAGTTTCCGAGGGTGCCCCTCGCGTGGTCGTGGAACCTGCGGCCGCTCCTGGCCGAGGCCAGCGACGTCGACGGGGTGGGCTCCGATGCGGTGCGGGAGGCGGCCCGCGAGCGCTGGCTGAAGCAGGGCACCGGCACGCTCGCCCACCCGCTCACCGGGCACAATCTCGCGCTCCAGTACGCACGCAACACCGAGCCCGTGATGACGACGATCTGCGGTCCCGGCGGCTACGAGACTTGGCAGCACGGCGAGCCCGGCACCGATGGGCGAGGTCGCGGCCTCTACATGGGCACCGAGATCGACTTCCACGCGCCCATGCCGGGGACGGCGTTCGGCGAGATCCGGCATCGTCTCGACGGCATCTACGGGGTCAAGGGCAGCGCGTTCGTCCGCCACGTCAGCGAGCTCTGGAGCGCCGACGGCGCCACGCACTACCAGGACGTTAAGATCATGTGCCGTGTCGCCGGCATGGCGCCCGACGGTGTGGATCGACCGCCGAAGCGCCCGGTCGAGGTGCCCGAGCGCGACCCGGATGCGGTCCTGGAGCACCACCTCGCGGGCAAGCGGCTGGTCTTCCGCTGGGCGTGCGCCTCAGAGGATCCCAACCTCCGACATATCGACGAGTCGGATCCGCGCGCCCACGGTCCGTGTGCGATCAGTATCGTCACCCACGACATCCTGCGCGAGTACGCCGGGGACGACGTCGCCCGGCTGCGCGGGATCCGCGTGCCGGCCTTCCTGCGCCCCTTCTATCAGGAGGACGACCTCGAGGTCTCGCTCTGGCAGGTCGATCCCGAGACGATCCTCGCCCGCCTGATCCGACCGAAGATCGAGGGCGCGGATCGGCACGTCTTCGACCTCGAGGTCCGCATCTCCAGCTGAGTCGCCGCCCCCATCGCGGCGAGCCCGCCTGCCTGCGTTGGCCCCGTGCCGTCCACCGCCCGTGTCCCGCCGGATTCGGCGGCCCCCGGCGCCCTGCCGACGGAAGTGTCAAGTAAGATTGACAGTATTTGTTGTCTAATTTGATTGACACGCGGTCGGCCCCGGGCCATCGTGGGCTGGAGCCTTCGTGGGACTGACCCACGGTCCTGGAGGCGAAGGCCGATCGGCCTGGGAGGGCGCAGATGAACATCCGACAGGCCATGGCGCTGGAAGCCATGCAGAGCTACTCGGCAGGGCTGGTCCTCCTCGTGGGCACACATGTCTTCAAGGGGCGCGTCAAGGTCAACCTCGAGCGCACGCTGCACAGCGGCATCGAGATCGAGAACGTCCGTCAGGTCGACGGCTCGCGCCTGATCCTCCCCTTCGAAGACGACGAGGGGAAGCCGAGGAGGGCGAGCCTCATCAACGAGGCGACCAACTACGGCGCAGAGATCCCCGGGTCGAAGGTCAGCTGGCGCACCCTTGCGCTCGACTTCTCGAGCGACACCGCCATCTCGGTCATCCGGCGCATCGCCCGCATGAAGCGCTTCGACGCCCGGGTCACCAACCTGGCCGAGTCCCTGCAGGATCGCTTCGGACTCTCCTACGAGCACCTGC
>CAZQMY010000348.1:0-6645 GCA_964594405.1 uncultured Spirochaetaceae bacterium
AGGCCCCTGGTTTCGGCATTCGCCGAGGGCGGGAAGGACGTGGGGCCCGTTCGGGTGGATCCGGTGGAGGTGCTGGCGCTCACGATCGATCTGACCGGGTCCATGAAGCTCGACGCGCACCTGAAGGGACGCGACTCGACGCTCGGCGTCGATCCGGGCAGGGTCGCGCGCGAAGAGCTTCGTGCCCAGGGCCTGATGAGCGGGACAGGGGGGGCGGTGTCGGATGCCGCAGCCACGCCAGGCGCTGCGGTGCCGGCAACCGGGTGCGGTGCAGCGCCGAGCGTCGGGGTGTCCTCGCCTGACAGCCCCGACGCCGACGCGGCCCGCATCGACGAGGCGGCCCTGGAGCTCTGCCAGGAGCTCCTGGGTCGCTTCGGCCGAATCGAGGAGGCGCTCGCACGGCGGCTTCGGGAGCTGCCGTCCGGGCGCTCGGCGCTCGCGAGTGGCGAGCGCCTGCACGCGGAGCTGAGCGAGCGCAGCTGCTGGCGACGCAGCAACGCGCGGTCGATCGGAGCCATCGGGCGTTCGGCCTGCGATGCGTATCTCATGGCGATCGGGCACTGCCTGGCGCGGGTGCGTGGAGATGCCCGCGCGCTGCGCAGCGAGGCGACGCCGGCGCTTCATCGGCTCGGCCCGCAGGCCACGCGGCTCGAGCGCTTCGACGCGCTGCTCTCCGGCGCGCGCTATCGCTTCACCGCACAGCTCTTCGCGCGCATCCCCGCCGCGCTCTCCCAGCACTTCGCAGACGAGCTGGTCGAGCACACGCGAGCGCTGGCTCAGGCCGATGGCGCGCCCGAGCCGGAGCACCTGGCCCCGTGGTATGCCCCGGATGGCTGGGTGAGCGGATTTCATGAGCTGGCGGTCCGGATGGTGATGGGGGCGCTGGATCACGAGCGTGCGCGCATGATCGGGCTGGTCGAAGCGGCTCACGAGGCCGCGCGCGCTGCGGCGGCGCCCGCCTAGGCGGCATCCGCATGGACGAAGCGCCTTGGGGCCGGACTTCGATGGGGGGAAGCTCACGATGAGGGGAGTACTGCTACTCGTTGGCGCAGCGGGGTTCATGATCCTCGGTCGCGTCTCGCTGCTCTCGCCCGCCGACGGCGCCGATGCGGGGCGCCTGGGCGGTGCGGTGCTCGGTTTGATGGGCCTGGCGCTCTGTGCGGGCCTGGTCGAGCTCTGGCTGCGCGATCGGCGGTCGGCGCGATCCGCGGCCGACCTCGCCTCGCTCTGGTCCGGGTTGAGGGAGAGCGGTCAGCGGGCGAGCGACCTTCAGCTCGCCGCTCTCGACGGTGCCGTCGTGGCGCGCATCCGGGCGCGTGTCGAGCGGCAACCCGTGGGCGCGCTCGTGCCCTCCCTGACGCCCTATCTCGCCGGACTGATGGTGGCACTCGGCCTGATCGGAGGCTTCCTCGGCGTGATCGACACGCTGGTCGGGGCAGAGCAGGCGTTGCAGAGCAGCGGCCATTGGCGCACGTTGCGCGTCAACCTGCAGGGGCCCTTGATGGGGCTCGCGGAAGGCTTCGAGGTGAGCGCGGCCGGTCTATGCGCGGCTCTCCTGCTCGGCGTGGCGGGCGTCGCCGTGCGACGCGGCGAGGATCGGCTGGCGGCGCAGGCCGATGCCCTGGCCGCCAGCGCCCAGGCGCCCATGTCGAGCCTCGGCGATCAGCTGGTGGCCATGGAAGCATTGATCCGACAAGCCGATGCGCTTCCCCAGGCCGCGCAGGCGTTGGAGGGTGTCTCGCATCAGCTGGCCGAGCTCGAAGCGAGCTGGCTCTCCGCCACCGAGAAGAGCACGCGCGAGACGCTCGGCATCGTGCGCGACGCGGTGAGCGAGTTCCGCAGCGACCTCAAGCATGGCGTCGAGGAGTCCGCGCGCGCTGCCAAGGAGGCAGCGGTCCCGCTGCTCGAGGACGCGGTCGCGCAGACGACGCGCGCTGCAACGTCGCATCTCGATCAGGTGCTGCAGAAGATCGGCGAGGACTTCGCGGCGCGGCGGGAGGCCGAGGCGACACATACGCGAAGTCTGGAGCGTCACGTCGAGGCGCTCGCACGCCGGGCCGATGCCGATCGCGAGGTCCGGGAAGAGGGGGCGCGCGCGCATCAGCAGGTGCTGGAGGCGGGCTTTGCGGCGCTCGAGGCTGCGGAGCGGGAGCGCGCAGCGGAGCTCGCGGCCCGCTGGGAGACGCTCACCCGACAGCTGGGCGATGCGCTGGGCGAGCACCGCCAGCGCGACCTGGAGCATGACCGACTGCTGGCCGACGTGATCGCGAGGTTGAAGGAGACGCAGGCTGCGGCGGCCGACCTCGCCGGCCTGCAAGCCGAGGCGGGTGAGCGCGCCGAGCTCGAGTGGCAGGCGCGCAGCGAGCGAATGGCCACCCAGCTCTCCGATCTCGGTGCCGACCTGCAGATGCAGGGTGAGCGGCAGATCGCCGCCCTCTCCGACTACCTCGCGCAGGCCGAGGGCCGCGCAGTGCGCCTCGAAGCCGCCGCCGGCGAGCGCGCCGAGCGCCTGCTCGAAGCGATCTCCGAGGCTCACGAGGGGCAGCTCGGCGCCACGGTGCAGCTCGGCGAGCAGATCGGGGCGCAGTCCCGGGCGCAGATGGTGGAGCTCGGGCAGCACAGCGAGGCGCTGCGCGAGGCGGCGGCGCAGCGCGAAGCACAGGCTCAGGCGCGCGTCCGATCGCTGCTCGAGTGGATGGGCGAGGGGCATCAGGCGCAGCTCGCCGCGACGAGCGGGCTGGGTGAGCAGCTCGCCGAGCAGTCGCGATCGCAGCTGGCCGAGCTCGGAGACCATCTCGAAGCGCTCCGCGCATTGGCGGCGGAGGGCGAGGCCCGTGGGCTGGCCCGCCTCGAGTCTCTGCTCGAGCAGGTGGGTGATGCGCAGACCGGGCAGGCGCAGCGGATGGGCGAGTTCGAGGCCCGCCTGGTCGAGGTCGCCGATCGTCATGCCACGGCTCAGGCCGAGGCGCTGCGTGATCACGCCGAGGCGCTGACCGACCGCCTCCTGGCGTCGGGCGAGACGATCCACGAGGCGGCTTCGCTGGTGAAGGCCGGCGGGGCGGAGCTCTCGGGCCTGGCCGAGCTCTTCGGGCGGGCGGTGGATCGCCAGCGCGAGGCCGCCGAGGCCTGGCTCGCGAATCTGGGCGAGGTGGAGGGCGCCGTCGAGCGCGCCGGACGAGGCGCCGCCGCGGATGCGTTGCGCGACCAGCTCGACGTCGCGCACCAGCTCCATGCCCGGCAGCTGGACTTCCAGCGGGAGCTCTTCGAAGAGCTTCGGCAGCTGCGTGAGGGCGCCGGCCGCGGAGCGGCTGCGGCGCTCGCCGGCGACGAAGTGGCCGATCAGCACCCGCATGGCTGAGCCTTCGGCCGCGACGGCTCCCGAGGAGAGCGATCAGACGTCTGCGACTCGGCTCACGGATGTCGCGCAGCGCCTGGACGAGCTGGTCATGCAGGGCGCGGAGGGCTTCGATCGGCCAGCGGTCGATTTCGTTCGTGCGCTGCTCGAGCGGGCTCGGGGCCTCGGCGGCCTGGCGGGAGACCGACTGGGTGCTCGGGCCGGGCAGCACCTCGAGGTCCTTGTTTTCCGCTTCGAAGCGGCCCGGCGAGAAGCCCTCGCGCACGTCGAGCAGCTCGATGCCGAGGGACCTCGAGCGGCGGCGAGCGCCCGCGCGCGGCTCGAGGCCGGTCAGTTCGAGGCGCTCGGGCGGCGGGCGCACCAGGTCGCGCAACCGGGGGACGGCGCCAGAGCGCCGCGCGTCGGCAAGCAGGCCTACCGCGACGCGCTCGCCGAGCTCTGCGTGGCGCGCAGCGCCGCCATGAGCGGTGCCGGCGAGTCCGAGGAGGATGCCGGTCTGCTCAACGGCCGGGTGCTCGCGGCGCGGATCCTGCGTCACGCCGGAGCCCTCGCGCCGAGCTATCGCCGGGCGCTGGTCGCAGAGCTCTTCGATCTCTCCGCACTTCTGCACCTGCCGGAGCTCAAGGCCCCTCGCAAGCGCGGCTGACGGGGACGTCGTGGCTCGGCTCAACAGCACTCGAACCCGGAGTCCACCTTCGAGTCCCGCCACTCGGCCCGTCCCAGATAGCTTCCACGCTGCGCGGCCAGCTGGAGGCAGCGCGCGATGTCGATGACGCGCGGACCGTCGCGCTCGACCCGCAGCCAGGCCCGCTGGCCCGGCGCGAGATCGCGCTCCCGATCGCCGTCGAAGGCCAGCAGTCCGGGGCCCACCACCTCGACCCTCTCGCCGCGTCGCGGGCGCCGGACGCTGCGGGCGTTCCCCGGCCGATTGAGGCCGGGCGAGCTGGGCGCGAGGAGGGGCTGGCCGGAGGCGTGATCGTGTGGATCGATGCACTCGACCAGACCGCCCGAGTCTTCGTCGGCATCCAGGGGCATCAGCAGTCCCGCGACCGGCGACATGCCGACAGCATCCGGACGCGCCCGAGTGACGACGAGGCTCCGCATGTGGTGGGGATCGAAGGGCAGCAGATTCCCCGTGCTGTCGTTCTCCATGAGGATGGCGTCGATCAGCGCCAGATCGTCGGGCTCGCCCTCGATCTCGACCCGTACCACCTTGCAGGGGCGTGCGCCTTCGTCGATGGAGACATGCCCACCGGCAATCAAGCCCAACGCCGCACCGGCCACGGTGGACTCGGTCATGATCGGAAAGACGTTGTTCGTGCCCGTGGACAGAGGCAGCATCGGCGCGTCGGCCCAGGCCTTCGCGACCGTTCGACTCGTCCCATCGCCGCCCAGGACGGCGATGGCCGCGCAGCCCTGGTCCCGCATCAGGAGCGCAGCTCGCTCGGTATCGCCGGGCTTGCAGCTGGCGCCGATGTCGCGCAGGTCGATCTCGAGATCCACACCGAGCGCCTCCACCGCGCTGTTGGCGATTCGGAAGGGGTCGCCGACCAGCACGGCGCGGCGGGCGCCGGAGGCCGCGGCGCCGACCAGCAGTCGCTCGATCTGGTTGCGCTTGCTCTCGTTGCTCGAGCTCATGGCCCGTGCGAAGAGGCGTCGGGTGTCGCGGCCCGAGACGGGATTGATGACGATGCCGATGGGCGCCGCGGGATGCCGGGGCGCCTGGGGATGGGGCAGGGGGACTTCGTTACCGGGGGTCACAGCGCTTCTCCAGGGTCGGGGATGATGTCGTCGGATCCAGCGCCCGGGCACGGCCCAGCGCGTCGCAGGCCTCACGGGTCCTGCCCAGGAGCGCGAGGGCCTCGGCGCGGCCGAGGTGGGCAGCGGCATGGTCTGCATGGAGCTCGAGGGCGCGCTCGAAGTGGATGAGCGCGCGCGTACCATCGCCCAATGCGAGCAGGGCGAGGCCACTGCCGTGATGCGCGGCGACGTAGCCGGGCGCCAGCGAGAGGGCCCGGGCGAACTCGGGCAGCGCCGCAGCGGGATGCCCGGCCTGCAGGCGCGCATGCCCCAGGTTGTTGTGGGCCAACGGGTCGCCCGGCCGCAGCGCGGTGGCCCGTCTGAAGTCGGCGACTGCGCCCTTCGCATCGCCCGCCGCGAGGCGGACGGCGCCCCGGTTGATGTGCGCGTCGGCGTCCGGGCTCAGTGCGATGGCACGATCGAGGTCCGCGAGGGCTTCCGCGTTGCGACCGAGGGCGCTCCGGATCACGCCCCGATGCGCCCGTGCTCGCGCATATCCTGGGTCGGCCTCGATGGCCGCCGAGAGGTCGCGCTCAGCGCCCTCGAGGTCGCCGATGGCATGGCGCGCGAGTCCGCGATTGAGATGGGCGATGGCCACCGGGCCCTTCTTGTCGATCACGTCGCTCCAGAGGGTGATCGAGTCCTGCCAGACATCGACGCGTCGCCAGGTCAGCGCGCCTGCGCCGAGCGCCATGAGCAGCAAGAGGGCCGCGCTGGACCAGACGACGACATCCCGGTCTCCGCCCGACCACAGGCGCTGCAAGGGCTTCGAGAGCAGCGCTCCGACCAGCAGGGCCGGGCCGAAGCTGGCCACATACACGTACCGCTCCGCGATGTGCGCGCCGCCGACCGGGATGATCTGGAGGAGCAGGAGGATGTTCAAGGTGAAGAAGCCGATCGCGAAGGCCACCACGCGATGACGCCGAAGCGACCGGACGAAGAGCGCACAAGTGGCGATCACGCCCAGCGGCGAGAGCCAGTGGAGCACGCCGAGCGCATCGCGCTCGGGATAGGGATGGAAGGCCGAGAGGCCGATCGGCAGCACGAGCTTGGCGAGGTAGAGGAGATAGGCCTGACTCGCCAGCAGGATCCGTTCGCCGAGACTCCAGCTGGGCGTGCCCAGCAGCTGGCCCACGCCGCGCTGAGCCTCGAGGGCCCAGAGACCGAAGGCGAGCGCGAGCGCCAGGAAGGGCAGCTTCTCCAGGTGGACATAGGCCCTTCGCAGATCGCGACCTCGCAGGACGTCGACGAGGTAGAGACTCGGCGCGAGAGCCACGGCCTGGCCCTTCGAGAGCAGCGAGGCGAGGAAGGCGAGGAGCGCGAGTCCGTAGCTCAGTCTCCGACCCGCCGCGTGATCGAGGGCCCGCGTGTAGAGCAGCAGAGCGAGGAAGTAGAAGACCGCGTAGAGCACGTCCTTGCGCTCGGAGATCCAGGCCACCGACTCGACGTGCAGGGGATGCAGACCGAAGAGCGCCGCCGCGAGGACACCC
>CAZQMY010000349.1:0-6629 GCA_964594405.1 uncultured Spirochaetaceae bacterium
GTCGATCAGCAGCACATGGCGATTCTTCGCCGCGAAGACGCGGCCGAGCGGACCGAGCTTGATGTAGCTGCGGATGTCCCCCACATTGCCGTCGCCGAAGCGGGCGTCGTTGAGGCGCTGGAGGGTGTCGTAGACGTAGAGGCCCTCCTGCGCCTTGCTCGTGGACTTGATGTGCCACGACTCCATGGGCAGGCCGAGGCCTTCCGAGACGTGCCGCGCCAGGAGGGTCTTGCCGGTGCCCGGCTCACCCTTGATCAGCAGCGGGCGCTCCAGCGCGATCGCGCAGTTGACCGCCTCCACCAGGGGCCGGGAGACGATGTAGCCATCGGTTCCCGTGAACTTGTAGAAATCGTTCTTCTCGGACACTTCCTTCTCTCTCCTGCTCCTGGCTCCTGCTCCTGCTCCTGGGGCCCACGGGCCTGGAGCCCGCACAGATTCAGCTACGACCCTTCAGCTCGCACCGGGTCGGTCGTGTACGAGGCGCTTGGTCTCCTCGCCGAAGAGCACTGCGATCTTCTCGCGACCGAGCACCGCCTGCACCACGCCCTCGCCGAAGGACTTGTGCAGCACGCGATCGCCGGGCTCGTAGGTGGCATGGACGTCGTACTCGCGAGGCTCGCGCGAGTAGTCGGCCTCTACGATCTCCATGCTGTCGCTCTTCTTGGCCCGGCTCTTCGGCTTGGGCTTGAGCTTGCCGGCGCCGATCTCCCAGGCCGCGTCGAGATCCGGCGCGGCATCGAGGACCGGACCGTCGTCGCCGTAGGTCCAGCCCGGATTGCCCTCGAGCGCCATGCCGACGTAGAAGACCTCGACGCCGATGTTCTCCGCGATCTCGCGACCGAGCCGCTCGAGCTCACGAATCCAGCCCGCGCCCTTCTGGGCCTCGCGCTTGCGGCAGAGCTCCCAGTAGCGGGGTGTGCCGGCGAGGATCAGCGCCGGCGCCTCCTCGGAGATCGTGCGGCCGGTGGCCTTGTGGATCTCCTCGGCGAGCCCCTCGCGATTGGCGTCGCAGAAGGCGGCCTGTGCCAGCCCGGAGAGGAGTGCGCGCAGCGGCGTATCGCCGGCGCCCCCTCGCGTGGCGTCCGGGGCGAGGTACTTGCACCGGATCACCGCGAGCCGGTCGTCGGGCAGCAGCGCCAGCAGGTCCACGTCTTCGACGCCCTTGTTCGGATCGTCGTCGCCCCTGGCGCGATCTGGCGCTGCTGTGCGCAGTGGCACGGTGGAGTCGATGATCTCGAGCTTGTCGCCGCCGGGCATCTCGATCCGCTCGCCGGTCTGCTTCGCCCATGCGGCGACGGCGAGGCCGAGGTGACGGTCATCCTTTCCCGCCTGACGGTCCTGGGGCGTGCGGCCGGTCTTGACGCCGAGGAACTTCTTGCCGGCGTCCTTTCGCTTGGGAGCGTTCTCCATCTCCGTCTGATAGAGCGCCTCGAGCGCGTCGCCGCGCAGCGCTGCGGCGGCCGCGCGGAATCCCTTGGCCTGCTTCACTTCCCGGTCGACCGAGAGATCGATGAGAGGATGTATGCTCAAGCTGCTTCTCCCTACCCTGATGGGTGTCACGCGGCGACGCGTCCCCACACGTCCGCCAGCGACCTCCGGGGCGCCCCGCGTGATGCCCATATGCAATGAGGCCCAGGCGCGATGGCCAGAGCCTCATCTTCGGAGTCCGAGTGGACTCCGGAGATCCGGTCTGCCTTCGACGCTCGGGTCTCCAGCAGACCTCTCCCGGGTTCGCGTGTCCGGCCGGCCGGCCGGCCGTACTCCAGGCTCCGCGGCCCGGATCTCGAGGGAGCACTGCGCGCGCCCTCATCCCGGCCGGCCCGCCGCCGAACCGCGACGCCTAGAGCGGGCGGACGTCCGTCGCCTCCGGCCCCTTGCGGCCTTCGGCGGGCTCGAACTGGACAGCCTGTCCGTCTTGCAGATTCTTGAATCCGTCGCCTGCGATGTTGGAATAATGAACGAAGAGGTCCTTCCCGCCGTCATCCGGCGTGATGAAGCCATAACCCTTCTCTTCGCTGAACCACTTGACCGTACCACTCGCCAATTTCACATCTCCTCGAGGGTCGATCGTCACGCAGCATGCGTGCGTCACGAGAGACCTGAACACCATGGGCCGGGCGCACGCCCGACCCCGCGAGAAGGTAGCGGGCCGCCTGCGCGCGCAACACCGAGCAGAATGGCGAGGGGGCGTCGGGCTGGCCGGCGCCGCCGCCCCTTCGGGGCACGCCACTTGGGCCCTCGCAGGCGAAGCTGTAGGCGGGCTCGCCCCGATCAGCGCCCCAGGTCTCGAAGCCGGAGCTGGCCGGACTCGAGCTCGAACACCCACTCGCGGGTCTCGCGCGCCTCGCGGAAGAGCGTCGCGTCGAGCGCCGCCCGATGCTCGCCATGGCTCTCCGCCTCGCTGGGCCCGATCGGGCGCAGGCTGGAGCCGTGGGGAACGTCGAGTCGGGCGAAGCGGCTGAGGGACATCGGTGCGAGGGCTCCTCGATCGGAGGTCATCGTCGGGCCGACGGGCCATTGCGCTCGCCTTCGGCCCGGGCTCTCTGGCTGGGTGCGTGGGTCTGTATCGCGTCGGCTCCTTCCTGTCTTGAACCAAAAGCGGCCCCCAAGGCGATCCGACCCGGGCGCCGATGAATCACGGCACGAATCGAGATGGGTGACCTTTGCGGCTTGCAGTCTGAACGGATGGCGCAGGAGATCATTGGAGAGAAGCGTCACCCGAGCGATGGCAGCGCCCGGATCGGGCCGAGGTTACAGTTGCGCCCATGTCGTCGCCGACGCGGCAAGGCCAACGACCGCATTGGCGGGAAGTCCTTCGGATCATCATCTTCGAAGCCGAGACGCCCGCCGGGAAGGCCTTCGACGTCGGGCTGCTCCTGGCGATCTGCGCGAGCGTGTTGACGGTGATCCTCGAGAGCGTCGCCAGCATCGAGGCGGCGTGGGGCGACGAGCTGCGCATCGCAGAGTGGTTCTTCACGCTGGTCTTTGCTTTCGAGTACGCGATGCGCCTGATCACCGTCCCCCACGCCGGGCGCTACGCGCGCAGCTTCTTCGGCATCGTCGACCTCGCCTCCATCCTGCCGACCCCGCTCTCTCTGCTCTTCCCCGGCTCGCAATCCCTGCTGGTGGTCCGCGCGCTCCGGCTGCTCCGGATCTTCCGCATCTTCAAGCTGGTGCGATTCCTCGGTGAAGCCAACGTGCTCGCCCGGGCCCTCCACGCGAGTCGCCACAAGATCATGGTCTTCGTCGGGACGGTGATGGTGATCGTGGTGATCATGGGAGCGGCGATGTTCACCATCGAAGGCGCCGAGCACGGCTTCACGAGCATCCCCCGAAGCATGTACTGGGCCATCGTCACGATGACCACCGTCGGCTACGGCGACATCTCTCCGCAGACGGTCCCGGGCCAGATCATGGCTTCGATCCTGATGGTGGTCGGCTACGGCATCATCGCCATTCCCACCGGTATCGTGACGGCCGAGATCGTCTCGGTCTCTCGAGGACCGGTCAGTACCCGCGTCTGCGCGGACTGTCTCTCGGAGGGGCACGACGCGCGCGCCCGCTACTGCCGGGACTGCGGCGCCGAGCTGCGTTGATGCGGGATCGCACGAGCGCGACCGGTCGGCGAGGGGCGGAATGACCGATCCCCACCTGCTCTTCGAGGTCATCCTGCTGCTCGCCCTCGCCGCCGCGGGCCTCGCGCTCTTCGAGCGCTTCGGTCTGCCGGCCATCGCCGGCTTCCTGGTCGTCGGCGCCGTGGCGGGACCGGGGGGGCTGGCGCTGGTCCCCGACCCCGACACGGTGCGCGCCCTGGCGGAGATCGGCGTCATCTTCCTGCTCTTCGAGATCGGGCTCGAGCTCCCGGTGTCGAGGCTCCGCGACCTGGGCCGCAGCGCCCTCCTGGTGGGTGGGAGCCAGGTGGGCCTGTGCATGGCCGCGGTGGCCGGGGGCAGCGTCGTGCTCGGACTGCCGCTGGCCCAGGGCCTCGTGCTCGGCGCGCTCTTCGCCATGTCCTCGACGGCGCTGGTGATGCGGCTGCTCTCGGACGAGGGCCAGATCGACGCCCCCCACGGCCAGATCGCGGTCTCGGTGCTGGTCTTCCAGGACCTGGCCATCGTTCCCATGCTGCTGGTGGTCCCGCTGCTCGGCGGCGGCGAGCAGCTCTCGACCATGCAGGTGCTGCTGAGCCTTGCGCGCATGGCCGGCGCGCTCGCGCTGGTCCTCTTCATCGTGCGCCTGGGCGTGCCGAGCCTGCTCAACCGCGTCGCCGAGCAGCGCTCGCCGGATCTCTTCTCCTTCCTCGCCCTGCTGATCGTGCTGGTCTCGGCCTACCTCGCCGAAGAGCTCGGCCTCACGCTCGCGGTCGGCGCCTTCCTGGCCGGCGTGGCGGCCACCTCCTCGCCCTACGCGAACCAGCTCTTCTCCGAGGTCGTACCGCTGCGCGGCGTGCTCCTGGGCCTCTTCTTCACGGCGGTGGGGATGCTCTTCGACACCGGCGTGATCATCGACCGCCCGGGCCTGGTGCTGCTCTACGTCGTCGCCACGCTCGTGCTCAAGACGCTGGTGGTCGCGGGAGCGAGCAGCCTGATGACCGGCCGCGGCCTGCGCATCGGTCTGCTCGCGGGTCTGGCCCTCTCGCAGACGGGCGAGTTCTCGTTCGTCCTCGGCGAGGTCGCGCTGCGTGCGGGGGTGCTCGACGAATCGCTCTATCAGCTGGTGCTGGCCGGCTCGATCGTCAGCCTCGTGGCGACGCCCTTCGTCGTCCGCGCATCACCGGCCGCGAGCGAAGCCATCGTGCGGCTGCTCGGCGGCACACCGAGCAGTGCAGAAGAGGCGCGGGGCCACTCGGACGACGAGTCCGGGGCGCCGCATGTGATCGTGATCGGCCATGGTCCAGCCGGGCAGACGCTGACCCGGCTGCTCAAGTCAGTGGACGTGAGCTACCGCATCATCGACACCAACCCGCGCTCGGTGCGTGAGCTCCAGGCGCGGGGGGAGGATGCGATCTTCGGAGACGCGACGCGTCCGACCACGCTCGAACGACTGGGCGTGCAGGACGCGGGACTGGTCGTCGTCGCCATCTCGGATCCCCTGGCGACGCGCCGGATCGTCGCGCGCATCCGGCTGCTCTCGGCCGAGACACCCATCCTCGCACGGACTCGCTTCGTCGAGGAGGTCGATCCCCTCTACGCCGCCGGCGCCAATGTGGTGGTGGCCGAGGAGTTCGAGGGCAGCATCGCCCTGGTGGCGCGCACCCTCGAGGACTTCAAGATCCCCGCCGGCGCCATCGACCGCTTCACCGGCGCCCTGCGCGACGAGGGCTACGGGGCGATCCGGCATCCGGCGGCGCTGCCCATGGACCCGTGGCTGGTGGAGCTGCTCGATGAGGTGGCGCACGACTGGCTCGATGTCCCATCGGGCTACCCGGGTGGCGTGAGCCTGCAGGCGCTCAACGTGCGAGCCCGCACGGGGACGTCTATCCTCGCTGTCGAGCGCGCTGGCGCGTCGCATACGAACCCCCCGGCAAGCTTCGAGATCAGCGCCGGCGACCGTCTTCTGGTGCTCGGCGACTCGGGGAACATCGATCGTCTCCGTTCCCTGCTCGCCGATCCCGGCCCACCCGAGAGCGGACTGCCGCAGATCTGAGTCGGCTCGCTTTGTCCGGATCCGCGGCCTCGAGCCGATTCATGCTACCTGTTGGCCGCGCCGATGAGGGCGCAACGCGTTCGAGTTCCCGCGGCCTGCACGATGGAGTGAAAACAAGCCAACCCGATGAAGCTCATCCAGAACGAAGACCCCATCGAATCCTCGGACACCTTCGCCCGCCGGCACATCGGACCGCGCGAGCAGGAGATCGCGGGCATGCTCGAGGCCATCGGCTTCGACTCCCTCGAGGCCCTCTGTGATGCGGCGGTCCCCGCCAGCATCCGAAGCCCCGAGCCCCTCGTGCTCGACGGCCTGCCCGATCGCCCGCTCGGCGAGCACGAGCTCCTCCAGCAGCTGCATGCGATGGCTACGGAGAATCAAGTCTTCAAGAGCTGCATCGGGATGGGCTACGCCGATGTGATCGTGCCTGGCGTGATCCAGCGCAACATCCTGGAGAGCCCCGGCTGGTACACCCAGTACACGCCCTATCAGGCGGAGATCAGCCAGGGCCGACTCGAGGCGCTGCTCGTCTTCCAGACGATGATCGCCGACCTGACCGGCCTGCCGCTGGCCAATGCCTCGCTCCTGGACGAGGCCAGCGCGGCGGCCGAGGCGATGTCCATGTGCTTCGCCCTCTCTCGGGGCAAGCAGAACGGCTTCTTCGTGGCCGACGACTGCCATCCCCAGACCATCAACGTCGTGCGAACGCGCGCCCGGGCAGTGGGCATCGAGCTGCAGGTGGGCAAGCCATCGGAGATCCAGTTCGAGGGCCAGGAGCTCTGCGGACTGCTCCTCCAGTATCCCGCCACCGACGGTCGCCTGTAGGATCCGCGCGCGCTGTTCGAGCGGGCGCACGCCGCCGGCTGCCAGGTGGTGATGGCCGCGGATCCGATGGCGCTGGTCATGGTGGAGAGCCCCGGGGCGCTCGGCGCGGACATCGCGGTGGGCAACAGCCAGCGCTTCGGCGTGCCCATGGGGATCGG
>CAZQMY010000350.1:0-6626 GCA_964594405.1 uncultured Spirochaetaceae bacterium
CCGCGGAGAAGGCCAAGTGCGACCTCTCCCAGCGGGAGTCCACTGAGATCAACCTTCCCTTCATCGCCAGCGACGCCGACGGTCCGCGCCATCTCAACCATGAGCTGAGCCGCGAGACGCTCGAGAATCTGGTGGGCGACGTGGTGAGCGGTACGCTCAAGAGCGTCGAGCAGTGCGTCCAGGACGCGGGGCTGACCGTCCAGGACATCGATCAGGTGGTGATGGTCGGCGGCCAGAGCCGCATGCCGATGGTACAGAAGGCGGTGACCGAGTACTTCGGCCAGAGGCCTCACAAGGGCGTCAATCCCGACGAGGTGGTCGCGCTCGGCGCGGCGGTCCAGGGGGCGACGCTGATGGCCGACGACCAGAACGTGCTGCTCCTGGACGTGACGCCGCTCTCGCGCGGCATCAGCACCTACGGCGGGCACTTCGCCCGCCTGATCGAACGCAATACGACGGTGCCGGTCTCGAAGGGCCATATCTTCACGACCACGCGGGACAACCAGTCGGCGGTGAAGATCCGCGTGCTCCAGGGCGAGAGCGAGACGGCGGCGGAGAACGATCTGTTGGGCGAGTTCGTACTGGCCGGGATCCGGCCGGCGCCGAAGGGCGAGCCGGAGATCGAGGTGAGCTTCGACATCGATGCGAACGGCATCGTGAGCGTCTCGGCCCGCGATCTGGCCACGGGCAAGGAGCAGTCGATCACCGTGAACTCCACCGGCACGCTCTCCGACGAGGAGATCGAGCAGATCATCGAGGAGAACGACCTCTACGAGGTGGAGCTGAAGGGCTGAGCCATGAGCGGCGCGGATGCGGAGCAGATCGAGCAGCTCTTGCGCGAAGGGCTCGACCTCTATGCGGAGGACGAGGTCTCCGCGGCCATCGTCACGTGGAATCGCGTGCTGGAGCTGGATCCGGGCAACGAGCGGGCGCTGGATTACGTCAGCAACGCGGACCGGCGGTCGACGCCTGCACCGCCCGCACCGCCCGCGGCCGACGGGGGCGTCCCAGAGGACGCGGGATCATCTGCCACGGAGCTCCTGCTCCGGGAGGCGCGCCTGTTGATGGGCGACTCGCAATGGGGGGCCGCGCTCGAGCTGCTCCAGTCGGCCTGCCACCGTGAAGGCCACGGTCTCGAGGTCGAGGCGATGATCGACCTCGCCAGGACCCGGCTCTTCCTCGAGCATCGCGAAGCGATCGGCGCCCTGGCCTCGGTGCCCCGGCTCAGATCCGATGCGGGTCCGATCACCCGCTACAACCTGCCGACGGATGCGGGCTTCCTGCTCTCGATGGTGGATGGGATGACGAGTGTGGAAGATCTGGTCTCCCTCTCGGGTATGGATGCCTTCGACACACTCCACTCGCTGCGCGGGCTGATGGACGCCGGACTCGTGGAGATGGGTGCATGAACGGCATGGGCGGAGCGACTTCGCTGCTCTCCTTCATCGGCGCGCCCGTCGTGGTGGGCGATCCCGAAGGCAGGGTGGTCTACGTGAACCCCGCCTTCGAGGTGGCCATGGGGTGCTCGCTCGAGGAGGCGGGGGGCGAGCCATTGGCCTCGCTCTTCTCGGGTGGCGGTCGCGAGTCGATCCTCGGCGCCGTGGCCACGGTCTGCGGCAAGGGGCAACCCATCGAATTCCGGCTGCGAGAGGCTGACTCCGCGTATCTGGGGCTGGCCTCGCCGATCCTCGCGGAGGAGGATCGCGTCGGTGTCATCATCCTGCTCACGCGCGAGCCCGCGACCGATCGCCGCCTGCTCGCCTACCAGAGCGAGATCGGTGAGCCCATCCGCGAGGCTCAGGCGTGCCTCGAGTCGCTCCTCGAGCAGACCGGCGGACGCCGGGACGAGCGCCACCGATTGCTGGTCGAGCAGGGGCTCGGCTCGCTCGATCGCGCGGCCAAGTGGAACGCCGAGCTGCATCGGGCGCTGCACGGCTCCGGCGACCGGAGCGCGCTCTCGACCAGCCTCGATCCCACGCGCACAGTGCGGCACGTCGTGCAGCTCCTCGAGGAAGAGGCGCGCGCCACCGGCGTCTCGCTCCAGATCCTCGCGCCCGCGCGGCTGCGGCCGGCCTCCGGCGATGGCAGCATGCTCGAGACGGCGCTCGTTCGACTGGTGCGCCATCGGCTCGCCGAGGCCGTCAGCGGCGATACGATCTTCATCTCCGCTCGCGCCTGCGGACGGGGACGCGACGAAGGCCTCGTCTTCTCCGTCACGGATCCCATGAGTGCTCCGATGGCTTCGGGCAAGGACGAGCCCGAGCCCGGCAGCGTTCGAACCACGGCGGGTGCCCTCGGCGGCCGCCTGGTCACGCTGGTCGACGATCGCCTCGGCCGAGTCACCAGCCTGCGCCTGCCGCCCGCCGAGGCTTCCTGAGGCAAGGCCGCGGGCTCGCCCAGCAGCTTCGAGCGCGGGGCTTCGCGGCCGGCTGCGTCGCCATCGACTGCGCGTCGCATCCTGGCGCTGCCAGGGCGAGGGGGTATTCTCCCGCGCGCATCGCAGCCCCATCAGGAGACAGCCCATGTCCGGAGCCCGGAAGAACAAGTACGAGCGCGTATGCCTCGCGTACAGCGGCGGTCTCGACACCTCGGTGATCCTGCGCTGGCTGATCGAGGAGTACGACTGCGAAGTGGTGGCCTACTGCGCGGATGTGGGACAGGAAGAGGAGCTCTCCGGGCTGCCCGAGAAGGCCGCGGCCACCGGGGCCGTCGACTGCGTCATCAAGGATCTGCGCGAGGAGTTCGTTCGTGACTACGTCTATCCCGCGGTGCAGGGATGCGCGGTCTACGAGGGCGTGTACCTGTTGGGGACCGCGCTCGCCCGGCCGCTGATCGCCAGGCACCACGTGGAGGTGGCGAAGGCGACGGGCTGCGATGCGCTGGCGCACGGCGCCACGGGCAAGGGCAACGACCAGGTCCGCTTCGAGCTGACCTTCCGCGCGCTCGCCCCCGAGCTCGGCGTGATCGCGCCCTGGCGCGAGTGGGATCTGCGCTCGCGGACCGATTGTATGAGCTATGCGCAGAAGCACGAGATCCCGATCTCCGCCACGCTCAAGAAGCCCTACTCCATCGACCGCAACCTCATGCACTGCTCCTTCGAGGGTGGCATCCTCGAGGATCCATGGACCGCGCCCGAGGAGGAGATGTTCATCCTCAGCCAGGCGCCAGAGCTCGCGCCGGATGAGGGCGAAGAGCTCGTGATCGGCTTCGAGAAGGGGGCTCCTGTCAGCATCGACGGCAAGCGTCTGGGTCCGGTGGAGCTGCTGCAGGCGCTCAATCGCACGGCGGGGCATCACGGCGTTGGACGGGTGGACCTCGTGGAGAATCGATTCGTGGGCCTCAAGAGTCGTGGGGTCTACGAGACGCCCGGCGGCACCGTGCTCCACGTCGCGCATCGCGCCATGGAGTCGATCACCATGGATCGCGAGGTGATGCACGAGCGCGACCGGATGGCGCCGCGCTTCGCAGAGCTGATCTACAACGGCTTCTGGTTCGCTCCGGAGATGGACTTCATGAGGGCCGCCATCGATCAGTCGCAGCAGAACGTCACGGGCGAGGTGCGGATCAAGCTCTACAAGGGCAACGTGGCGGTCCTGGGCCGACGCTCTCCCGTGTCGCTCTACTCCGAGGACCTCGTCACCTTCGAGGAGGACGAGGGCGCCTACGATCAGGCCGATGCCGGCGGCTTCATCCGTCTGCAGGGCCTGCGGCTGGCCGGGAAGTCGTAGTGGGATCGGGCGCCGGCTTCGGTACGCCGGCGAGGAAACGGAGCAGGTAGGGCAGGGTGATCTTCATCAGATCGACCTCCGGATCCAGCTCCTGACCGAGGGCGAAGAGGTAGGAGAGCGTCTTCGCATAGAGCAGGAGATCGTTGGGCAGCCGAAGGCCGGGGGTCTCCGAGAGCAGGGTCTTCGCCTCGTCCTTGAGTGCGAGGATCTGCGCGCCCGAGGCGCCGAGCACCCCCTGGCTGCCTTCGCCCGTTGAAGCCATGCGCTCCATCATGCCCGCGACGGCCTCCTCGACGCGGCGCTCGACGCCGGGCGCGATCATGTCCAGCGCCTGCATCTGCTCGATGAAGGCGCCGAGGTCGCGCTGCAGCAGCGCGTAGATGGCGCGTCGCATGCGATCGCGCAGCGCCTCCGAGAGGCGGCGGGAGAGGCCGAAGTCGACGAAGAGCACTCGCGGTCTCTCCGCGGCGGCGGCCTCGCGGATCACGAAGAGATTGCCCGGGTGCGGATCCGCGTGGAAGAGGCCGTCGACGAAGACCTGCTTCGCGTAGGCGCGGGCGAGCACCTCGAGGACGCGGGCCGGCACGATGCCTTCCGCGCGAAGGGACTCGGGATCGTTCAGGGCGATGCAATCGAGGTAGCGCATGGTGAGCACGCGGGGCCCGCTCAGCTCGCGCACGATCTCGGGGACGACGACCTGCGCGTCGGCGGCCAGGTTGGCCGCGATCTCGGTGGCGACGTCGGCCTCGCGCTCGAAGTCGAGCTCATCGCGGAGCCCCTCGCCGAGCTCTGCCAGCACCCGCTCGACATCCGCAGGCGCCATGCGTCTGCCGAAGAGCCGGCGCAGGCCCCAGCGGATCTGCGCGAGGTCGCGAGGCAGGGCGGCGGCGACCCACGGATACTGGACCTTCACTGCCAGCACCTCGCCCTCCTTGGATGTGGCGCGGTGCACCTGGGCCACCGAGGCAGCGCCGATCGGATGGGCATCGAAGTGATCGAAGGCCTCGGCGAGCCGCACGCCGAGCTCGGCCTCGACCACTGGGGCGATCGCTTCCAGGGGAAGGGGCGGGACGCGGTCTTGAAGGCTCGCGAGTCGCTCGCGAAAGGTCGCCGGAACCACGTCGTGGCGCAGTGAGAGGAACTGGCCGGACTTGGCGAAGGCGCCCTTCAACACACCGAGCGTCCGAGTGAGGCGATCCGCGATGACTCCCAGTCGCTCTCCCCTGCGCTGCGCGCGCGCCGCCGGGTCGCGCCGCAGGTCGAGCAGTTGGCCCGTCGAGAGACGAAGTGCTGCGGCCACGCCCCAGCCGAGCAGCCGGAGCAGCGCCTCGAGTCCGCTGGTGCGAAGTCTGAATCGAAGTCCGCGCCTCAATCGTCCAATCTCATCGAGCTGAGCCCTCGAACTCGGCCCCCGTGGGAGGGCGGTCTGGTCGATTCCTGACGCCTGTGCGACGGAGCACGCCCGAGTCGAGGTGGGCAATCGGTGTGTGCGGCCAGCGCGGACCGTAGGTCCGGGGCGTCGTATTTCCGACTGCGAGACGTTCCCGATGAGTCCTCAAGTTGACAACGCATTCGAGGCTAGTCTAGACAACCGGTTCACGTCTGCCGGTCGCATCCGAGGTGTTCCCCAGCGGCCCGCGCCCAGCCCCGAACCGGGAAGAGCGACGGAACCCGAGAACCTCAAGCCGGGCCTCGTAGTCCGACCCCATAGTTGACACGACCGAGCGGAGACCAGACGTCTGCCGCCACCCGCCCAGATCGCACCCCGCGTCCGCCGTGGGGTGAAGGAGAATGTCATGGCCCATCCGCGCAACATCATCGCCCTATTGCTCGCCGCAGGCCTCGCCCTCGTCGCCGCGCAGACCCATGCCCAGGAGGACGCCGAGGGCATGGCACCGAGCTTCAAGGAAGGCGACATCATCACCTTCGATCAGCTCGACGCGCTGAGGCCCTACCTGCCCGAGGAGTTCTGGGTCAATCGTGACTTCTTCTTCTACGAGGGCATGCAGCTCGAGGTCGGCCCCTTCTATCGCGACTACTCGCCTGCGGAGGCCTACGTCGCCGCCACCGAGCGCTACAAGGGCCAGCCTCGGATCGGACCCGACAACAGCCTGGAGAACTACACGGCGGGCCAGCCCTTCCCCATGGACGAGATCGACTGCCTGGGCGATCCGCAGGCCGCCGTCAAGATCATGTGGAACTTCGACTACACGTGGAACGGCGCCGGGGGCAACACCGACTTCTACTATTCGTACTGGGACCGCGGTGAGGAGCTTCCGCTCTACTACGAAGGCAACTCCAAGGGCGTGACGCTCTCCCACCGCGTCGAGCCCCAATACCAGGAGACGGACGGCGACGTCTTCCGCAACGAGAAGCGCAAGAATGCCTTCGGCGTCGATGTGACGGCGCCCTTCGATGCGCGCGGCATCATGCTCATGTCCTACCGATACAAGTCCACGGACATGCCGCGCAGCGAGGCGAAGAACGACGACACCTGGGTCTACGTGCCGACCCTACGCCGCGTCCGCCGCATCTCCACCGCGCAGCGGACGGACTCGATCTCGGGGACAGACTTCACCTTCGACGATCTGCGCAGCTTCGCCGGCATCGTGCCCCAGTACGAGTGGGAGTGCCTCGGCGAGATGGACATGATGGGGCCCAGCAATACCAAGGTGCTCGGCTTCCCCTATGACCGAGACCACAACTTCGGCCCCTACGGTCTCTCCTTTGCGGACGATCGCTGGGAGATGCGCAAGGTGGTGAAGATCCGGATGATCCCCAAGAACGCCGATCACCCCTACCACCACAAGGACATCTACATCGACAAGCAGACGCTGACAGCGCTCTACTCCTTCGCATACGATCTGAAGGAGGCGCTCTGGAAGATCATCTGGCACC
>CAZQMY010000351.1:0-6610 GCA_964594405.1 uncultured Spirochaetaceae bacterium
GGCGGACGGTCCCGCCGAGCCCCCGCACGCCGTACGGGCTCTCGTCGAGCGGGAACGACGTGATCGACCGGATCCGGGGCTCTGCCCGATGCGATCCGAAGTGGCAGGCGAAGTTCCCGTCCAGCCTCCGCCCGAACGGGAAAGGTCGGGCGTCCGTCCCGCGCGCCGCCTTCTCCCACTCCTGGTCGTGGGGGAGGCGCCAGGGAGCGCCCTCCTGCTCGGCCAGCCACGCCGCGTAGGCGGTGGCCGCGTGCCACGAGATGCTCGAGACCGGCCAGTCGGGCTCGATCGCCCGAGCCCCGACCGCCATCTCCGTGCGCACCCAGCACCCGTCCACGCGCGCGAGCAGCGGCGCGTCGCCCGAGGTCGACGGCGCCGCCGGCACCACCGCCCCCACGTCGCCGCCCGCTGCGTGGACCGCCTCCAGGAACCGGGTGTACGCCGCGACCGTGACCGGGAACCGCTGCATCACGAAGCCGTCGACCCACAGCCAGCGGCGCGGCAGCCCGTCGCCCGCCTCCGGATCCCCGCCACTGACGAACCAGCCCGCCGGCACCAGGCACCCGTCTGGTCCCAGGCTCCCTCTCGCTGGCAGCGCGATCGGCGGTGGCTCCGCCTCCCCCGGGGGCGGGGCGCGAGCGGTTGCTCGGTCGCGGACGGAGTTGGTGTGCAGGGGAAGAGTTAGTGCAGCGACGGATCTGCCGCCAATGGCCGCTCGGGGCCTCAAGCGCGGTGGTCGTCGCACCGATCCCGGATCTCGGATCATTGCATCCGGCTCGGGAAACGGGGAGGCTTCGCGTGCGCGCACTGGGCATTCTGCTCTTGTCGGGATTCATGTGGGCTTCGAGCGCGTGCTCGCCGGGAGGCGACGGAGAGCCGGGCGTGGGCGCGGAGGTCGCCGCGAAGGCGAGCGAGAAGGCTCCTCGCGCCGAGCGGCCCCCTGACTCGGACCTCACGTCGCTGGAGAGCGAAGACGAGACGCGCATCTACTATCAATACATCGATGCGCGGGGTCGCGTCGCCTTCGTCGAGCGCCTGGACGACGTGCCCGAGAGCTGGCGCGATCGCGTCGGCTTCGTCGAGATGGACTCGCCCCCGCCGCTCTCGCCCGGCGACGCACGACGCAGCCGGGAGGCCCGGTACGGCGCGGCGGCGGCGACTGTCGCGAGTTCCGGCGCGCCGGAGGTCATCCTCTACTTCGCCGAGTGGTGCGGCTACTGCCACAAGGCCAAGCGTCACCTCGATCGTCGCGGCATCGCCTATCAGCTGCGTGACGTGGACGTCCCCGCGGCCAAGCAGGAGCTGCTCGCGAAGACCGGGCAAAGGAGCATCCCGGTGATCGAGGTCGATGGCCGCATCATGAAGGGCTACAGCGCCGACGGTCTGGATCGGCTGCTGGACGCGGCGAAGGGCTAGGCGGCGCTCCGGCCCTGCAGCTCGACGAAGCGGCGATAGGCCCCGCCTTCACGGGCCATCAGCGTTCGATGGCTGCCGCGCTCGACGATCCGGCCCTGGTCGATGAAGAGGATCTGGTCCGCGGTGCGGATGGTCGAGAGCCGGTGGGCGATCACGATCACCAGCTTGTCCTGCGCCACTTCTCGCAGCGTGGCGACCAGGCGCAGCTCGGTCTCGGGGTCGAGCGCGGCGGTGGGCTCGTCGAGGATGAGGATCGGTGCGTCGCGCACGAGGGCGCGCGCGATGGAGAGGCGCTGCTTCTGGCCTACGGAGAGCCGACCGCCACCGCGGCCCAGCGGGGTCTCGTAGCCCTGGGGCAGGTGCGTGATGAACTCGGCGGCGCCGGCCAGCTCGGCCGCTCTTCGCACTTCGAGGTCGGTGGCGTCGGGCTTGCCCATGCGGATGTTCTCGGCGACGGTGGCGTCGAAGAGCGTGGGCTCCTGGAAGACGAAGGCGATCTGGCGGCGCAGGGCCTCCTTGCCGATGGCGTCGAGAGGGCGGCCATCCACGGAGATCCCACCTCGGTCCGGCTGCAGGAAGCGCGGCACCATGTAGGCCAGCGTGGTCTTTCCGGCGCCGGCGGGCCCCGCGAGGGCGACCATCTCCCCGCGCCTCGCCTCGAAGTCGACACCGCGCAGCGCCGGCGTGCCGTCGGGATAGGCGTAGTGGACGTCGTCGAAGCGGATCCCCTCGCGCAGGGTCTCGAAGGGCGCCGCCTCCTCGGGATCGTGATCCGGCGGCTCGTCCATCAGCTCGAAGACGCGTCGCAGGCCCACCGCGTTGCTCTGCATGAAGATCCAGAGCCGTCCGACCTGGCTCGCCATGAAGGCGAGACCGCTGTAGAAGGCCAGGATCACCCAGAGGTCTCCGACGCTGAGGGCGCCCTCGAAGACGCGATCGGTGAGCTGGTAGAAGACGAAGGTGCCCACGCCGACCGAGGCCACCACGCCGCTGATGATCATGGCGAGCCAGACCAGCGCGAAGTCGCGGAAGGCGGAGAAGGAGGCCCAGCTGTCGCGCTCGAAGCGCTCCCGCTCGTGGCGGCTGGCGCCCAGGCCCTGCACGGCGAGCACGTTGTTCATGCTCTCCTCGATGGTGGTGGTGGTCTCGGCGCCACTCGCGCGCGCGGCGAGGCTCTGCCTTCGATAGGCGCCGGTGAAGGGCAGGCTCACCAGGAAGATCAGCGGGATGAGCAGCGCGCCGCCGATCACGACTTCCGGCTGATCACCGTAGGTCAGCCACATCACCCAGAGCGTCGCGGTGGCGACGACGGGGACGACCACCGGGGTGAGGATCAGCCGACTGCATACCTCGGTGATCTCCGGGGTGTCGTACATCAGCCGGTAGATGGCGTCGCCGATGCGTTGATCGTCGAGGCGCGACATCGGGAGCTGCTGGATGCGCTGGAAGAGGTGGCTGCGGTAGTGGTGGTTGAGTCGCTGAGAGATGTCGAGGGTGAGCCGGAACTCCAGGTATCCCACCAGTCCGCCCACGAAGCTGTGTCCCTGGTTGGCCTGGTTCTCGGAGCGTGTGGCGGTGTCGATGCCCTGGGAGAGCGAAGCGGCGGTCTGGTCCTGCGCCTCGCTCGACCAGCCGCCGAAGACGGCGAGCATGGCGAGCAGGAAGAGGACCACGAAGAAGGCGACCTCGGCCGGCGAGCGGCCCTGCACCACGTCGATGAAAGGGTGGAAGAAGAAGGGGTAGTCCTCGCGCAGCAGGGGCTGCGCGAGGATGACGTGATCGAGCAGGATCTTTCCGGGCCAGGGCAGCAGGATCGTGGGCACGACGACCAGGCTCATCAGGGCGAGCTTGGCAGCGTAGAGCCGGCGCACCGGCGCCACGTAGCGCAGCGCGCGCCCGAGATCGCGAAGCACCTCACGGTTCGACGTCGCTGCGGCGGCCCCGCTCATGCGTGCGCCGCCTCGAGCTCGACGAAGCGGCGGTAGGCGCCGCCCTCCCGCGCCATCAGCGCGTCGTGGCTCCCGCACTCGACGATGCGCCCGTCCCGCAGATAGGCGATCTGATCGGCGCGGCGGATGGTGGAGAGCCGATGCGTGACCATGAAGATCGCGCGGCCCTCGCCCCAGCGCGCGAGGTTGCGCATGACTTGCAGCTCGGTCTCGGCGTCGAGCGAGGCGGTGGGCTCGTCGAGCACCAGGATCGGTGTGTCCTTGATCACGGCCCGCGCGATCGAGAGGCGCTGGCGCTGGCCGGTGGAGAGCTTGGCGCCGCGCTCACCCAGCAGGGTGTCGTAGCCCTGGGGCTGGGCCGTGATGAAGTCGTGCGCGCACGCCACCTTCGCGGCGGCCTCCACGCACGCATCGTCGGCGGCGTCCTCGGCGTAGCGGATGTTCTCGCGGATCGTGGTGCCGAAGAGCAGGTTCTCCTGCAGCGCGATGGAGACGTGCGCGCGGAGCGATTCGAGTCGGATCTGTCTCAGGTCCACGCCATCGATGGTGATCCGGCCCGTGTCGGGATCGAAGAAGCGCAGCAGCAGCGAGACGAGCGTGCTCTTGCCCGAGCCGGTGGGGCCCACCAGCGCGGTGATGGTGCCGGGCGGCGCGTGCAGGTCGATGGCCTCGAGTACCGGATGGCCCTCGCTGTACGCGAAGCCCACGCCCTCGAAGCGGATGCCCTCCTCGAGCGCCGGCATGGGGACCGCATCGTCGGCGTCCTGGACCTCGGGTGCGAGGTCGACGTGATCGAAGGCCCGGTCCATGCCGACGGCCATGTCCTGGGTGCGTCCCCACAAGAAGAGCAGCGTGCGCGCCGCGCGCGCCCAGCCGCCGAAGCGGCGGGTCGCATCGCCCCAGGCTCCGAGATTCCAGGTGGCGAAGCCCACGAAGGTCATCACCATGCCCATCAGCAGCGGGCTGCCCTCGCGCGCCTTCACGGCCAGGTAGGCCGAGACCGCCACGCCGGGGATCGCGGTGAGACAGAAGGCGAGGATGCCGAAGAGGGCCAGTCGCGAGCGCGCCTCGTAGGCGCCGGCGAAGGCACGGCTCGAGGCCTCCTCGAAGCGCGCCTGGCTGTGGGCCTCGGCGCCGTAGGCCTTGATCACGCGGATGCCCGAGAGGCTCTCCTGGATGCGCGAGGTCAGGGCGCTGTTCAGCTCGCGGGCGGTGCGGAACTCGGCGCGCAGGGGCAGGGTGTAGTGACGCGCCAGCGCGTAGCTCGCCGCGTAGAGCACGAGCAGGAGCAGCGGGAGGCGCCAGTCGTAGACGAAGGCGATGACCAGCCCGGTGGCGCCCACGAAGAGCGGCCAGAGGGGCCAGACCAGCATGCCCATCAGGTTCGTCACCATCGCGCTGTCCTGGAAGATGCGGTAGACGCTGTCGCCGATCCGGCTGTCCAGGTGATGGCTGATGGACATGGCCTGCACGCGCTCGAGCATCTGCACGCGCAGCAGCTGGTTGATCTGCTGGCCGATCTTCAGGATCAGCCAGAAGGCCCAGAGCGCGATGGGCAGCGACGCCAGCGTGAAAGCGCCCGTGCCGATGAGCAGCCGATCGCGGAGCATCTGCCTCGCGGGGATGGAGAGTGCGTCGACCTCCACGAAACGGGCCGGATCGAGCTGCAGCAGCCAGGCCTGGGAGGGCGTCAGGGGCTCACCGCCGAGCATGCGCGTCAAGATGAGGTCGCTGGCCATCATGGTGATGGGCAGGCCGAGCAGGAGCACGATCAGCGTCACCCACAGGAGCGGGCGTAGCTGCCGAAGGGCGGGCCGGAGGTAGGGCAGCGTTCGCAACGCGAGACGGAGCAGGGCCCTGAAGTCGATGGACTCGCCGGTCGAGTCGCTCGCGCCTTCGTTCTCCCGATCGGCCCCATCGGCGAAGTGGCCCTCAGGGCTGGGGGTGGTTCCCGAAACCAAGGCTGCCCCCTCCGGTGCGTGCCGGTCGGCGTCGACACGAGACCCGCCGTCAGTGATTGTTAGCATTCGCGTGTCGAGAGCCACAAGGCAGCGATATCGCTGCGTCCCGGTGGGACACCGACGCGCCCGCTCCAGTGTCCACCGAGCCCGATCGCCGGCATGCGAGTCAGGAGGCACCGATGAAGGTGGGCATCTCGCTGATGAGCGCCCATCCCGTAGAGGACCCCCGCGCGGGCGCCCGCTTCATGGTGGAGCGTGCGCGGGCGGCGGCCTCGGCGGGACTCGATTCGCTCTTCGTTGGCGACCACCACGCGGTGCCGATCCCCTACTACCAGAACACGCCGATCCTCGCGCGCTGCCTGGCCGAGTGGGACGAGCGGCCGGCGGGCGCGCTCTATCTGCTGCCGCTCTGGCATCCGGTGCTGCTCGCCGAGCAGATCGGCACGCTGGCCGCGATCGCGCCCGGGCGCTTCATCCTGCAATGCGCTCTGGGGGCGAAGGACGCGCAGCCGGCGGCCATGGGCGTCGATCCGAGGCATCGGCCCTCGCGTTTCGAGGAGTCGCTCGAGATCATGCGGGCGCTCTTCCGCGGCGAGACGGTGAGCCATCGCGGGCGCTTCGTGATCGAGGGGGCGCGCATCGCGCCGAGGCCGGCCGAGCAGGTCGAGGTGTGGATCGGCGCGTCGGCGCCCGCCGCCATCGAGCGGGCCGCGCGGCTCGGTGACGGGTGGATTGCTTCACCCGCGCTGACGCCGGACCAGGCCTCGCTGCAGCTCGCCGCTTATCACGAGGCTTGCGAAGGGCAGGGGCGCGCGGCGGGCGCGACCCCGATCCGGCGCGATGTCTACGTGGGCGCGGATGCGGCGGAGGCCGAGCGCCTCGCCGGGCCACTGGTGGCGCGCGGCCATCGCGGCTTTCCGCCGGAGGCGCCGATCGTCGGCGGCGTCGCGCAGGTCGCCGAGGCCTTCGCGGATCTCGCTTCGCGCGGATTCAGCGATGTGATCGTGCGCAACATGGTGAGCGACCAGGCGCACGCGCTGGCCTGCATCGATCGGCTGGCCGAGGTGCGGAGCGCCGTGGCGGGCGCTTAGAGGCCCTCATGGTCTCCGAGATCCGTTCGTCGAGGGATGCCCGGCCCGGATTCCGTCGATCGGTCGATGCGCCTCGCGCGCCGATCGCAGCATCTCGCCTTGATCCTCTCGCTCGTTCTGGTCGCCCAGGCCGCGGGGTGGGCTCCGGGCCCGCGAGACCAGCGCGCGCGCGGCGCACGCCATGGCCGGGCCG
>CAZQMY010000352.1:0-6603 GCA_964594405.1 uncultured Spirochaetaceae bacterium
CCGAGCGGGAGGTAGTTGTCGAGTTGACGACTCGGCCGGAGGACGCCGGCCTGCTCGGCGACGAGCTGCGGGAGAGCTATCTCGCCTACAAGAAGGCCCGCGAGGAGCGCCGTATCGCCGATGCCCTGCGCTACGCGGAGCGCTCCTACGAGCTGGCGGTGGACGAGCTCGGGGTGCGCCATCCGCAGACGGGGATACTCGCCTACAACGCAGGCTTCATGCATCTCGAGCTGGAGCGCTTTGCCGATGCCGTGGCCAGGCTCGAAGCGGCCGTGAAGATCTACAGGGCTGCCCACGGTGCGCAGGCCCTCCCGGTCGCGAAGCCCTACCGCCGCCTCGGTCAGGCCTACCGCGCGATGGGGCGCAATCAGGAGGCCGAGCGCAGCTACACGCGCGCCATCCAGATCATCGAGAAGCACAAGGGCCGCGATGTCGAGGAGATCGCGCACATCCTCTACGCGATGGCGCCCGTGGCCAATGCGCTCGGCGAACACAAGCGGGTGCGCAGCTACGGGCTGCGGGCCATCCACATCTACAGCGCGACGCGGAGCCCGGACGACCTCAGGGTCGGGATGATTCACGACGGCCTCGCACGAAATGCCATCATCCAGGGTGACTTCCAGGCCTTTCAGAAGCACCTGGGCGAGGCCACCCGGATCCTCGAGTCGAGCCTGCCCGTCGGCCACGCCAGCAGGATCGAGCTCTACTCATTCGCCGTCGAGGCCTACAAGGCCGCCGGAATGACGGGCAAGGCATATCGCTATCGGAAGAAGCTCGCCAAGAGCCAGGCTGCCGCGGAGTCTTGAGCGGTCACACGCTCCCCATACACCCCCACACACCGCGCCTCTGGCCAAACTCCCCCACTCAGGCCTCTGGAGTTCTCCCGAATCGGGCGGCTTTTTTCGCGCACAGCGCTCGCCACACGCAGATTCGCGCGACACCGCGTCGCAGGCGCCCTCGATGCGAGCTATCCAGTTTCGTACCACCCGCGATCGCCCATTCGAGGAGACAGGACCGCCCGTTTCCGGGAACGTCGAAGCGAGAGCAAGACGTCCCCCACGAGCCCGGAAGAGCATGGAAGCGCGTCAAGAGCGTTCATCCGGAGGCAGCATGCAGTCGATATTGTTCGAAGATCGGGAGGTGGGTAAGGAGTGCCCGGCCTTCATCATTGCGGAGGCCGGTATCAACCACAATGGAAGACTGGATACCGCCCTCGAGCTCATCGATGCCGCGGCCGAAGCCGGCTGCGATGCCGTGAAGTTCCAGAAGCGGTCCGTCCACGCGCTGCTCTCGCGCGAGGCCTACGAGAAGCCCTACGACAACAGGGGCCATTCGTACGGCGCCACCTACGGTCAGCACCGCGAGCGTCTCGAGCTCTCTCACGATGACTATCGGCGTCTGCATCACTACGCACGCACGCGCGGGATCACCTTCATGGCCTCGCCCTGGGATCCGGAGAGCGCTGAGTTCGTGGACGAGCTCGGCGTGGTCGCGCACAAGATCGGCTCGCCGGACCTGACCAACCTCGACCTCTGCCGACAGATCGCCGGCTATGGGAAGCCGGTGATCCTCTCGACGGGCATGGCCGACCGCTGGGAGGTGGACGCGGCCGTCGAGGTCATCGGCGAGATCAATCCCCAGCTGATCCTCCTGCACTGCGTCTCGATCTACCCCACGCCGCCTGAGGAGATCCGGCTCGGCAACATCCGAACCCTCGCCGAGCGCTACGGCGTCCCCGTCGGCTACTCGGGCCACGAGCTCGGCTGGCACGTGGTCGGGGCGGCGCTCGCCCTCGGCGCCTGTGTGATCGAAAAGCACATCACGCTCGATCGCACGATGACCGGTGGCGACCACGGCTTCTCACTCGAGCCCGACGAGCTGGCTCGAATGGTCCAGCACGTCCGCGAGACCCAGGCAGCACTCTCCCGCAGCGACAAGCCGCTACTCGACGCGGAGCGTCCCTTCCGCGAGAAGCTCGCCAAGAGCGTCACCACGCGCGTGCCGATCAGCAAGGGCACCCGGATCACCGAGGACATGCTCGTCTACAAGTGCCCGGCCACCGGCGTCTCGCCGACGCGCGTCCTCGACCTCGTCGGCCAGACGGTCTCCCGGGATCTGGAAGCGGATACCGTCGTGCGCACATCGGACCTCTCCATGCCCTGGGGGCCCGGCGGAGGCAGCTGAGCCGCTCGCAGGCCAAGCGTCGAAGCGTCGAAGCGAGTAGACCGCTCTGGTATCGTTGGCCGTCGTGACGACGGCGTGGTCGCGCTCGACCGCGCGCCGGCCTGCCCGGGGCACGACCCGCCACTCCTTCGCCCCGCCCGCTGTGTGCCGGTCCGGAGCTGCTTCCGATGTTCGCTAAACCCTTCCGGGCTCTGTGGCTGACCGCCCTCCTCACGCTCGCCCCCGCGTCGTTGCTGGAGGCCGACACGATCGTCACCCAGGTGACCAACAACGGCGATGGCGCCGAGGTGGGGGGCACGCTGCGAAACGCCCTGACGGAGGGCCTGGACGCCGGCAACGACAACCGGATCACGTTCACCGACAACCTCTCGTTCGCGACGATCGGCGTGGGCAGCGCCCTCCCCACCATCGATCTCGAGAGCGAGGGCACCCTCGAGATCGACGCGCGCTTCGTCCTCGACCCCGATACGCCTCTGCAGGTCCGTCTGCAGCGGGTGCTCGAAGAGAACGAGGACCCGGACGTCTTCTTCGACATCGCCAGCGGCGCCGTCACTCTGAACGAGCTCGAATTCGTCTGGGAGACACCGGCCGACGGCGACCCTGAGATCATCGCCTTCCAGGTCGATGCGGGGGCGAGCCTCACCTACACCACCGAGCGCGATCTCGAGATCGGAGAGGGTCTGGCGGGAGCGGGCACGTTCATCAAGGACGGCAGCGGCGTGCTCACGCTGACCGGCGACAACGCCCTGTGGCTCGGCAGCAACGAGGTGAAGGCGGGCACGCTGCGTGGTGCCCCGACCGCCATCGTAGGAGACGTACTCATCGAGGAGTCCGCGACGCTCGAGCTTCGCATCGAGGACAGCGACGAGACGGGCAGCTACACCGGTGTTCTCTCCGGCGACGGCAAGCTGAGCAAGAGCGGCGAGGGCACGGTGGTCCTCATCAACGCGGCGAACGCCCACACGGGCGGCACGGATGTGCTCGAGGGCACCCTGCAGATCACGCACCAGGACGTCCCCGGAGACGTGAGCGTCCAGGGCAATGCCGCCCTCCGCTTCACGCAGCTGACGAATGGCACGTTCACCGGCGCGATCAGCGGCGACGGCCGCGTGGAGAAGAGCGGGAGTGGCACCGTGACGCTCGATCCCGCCGGCAACGCGAGCAACACCTTCACGGGCGGGCTGATCATCGAGGGCGGGCGAATCATCGGAGACAGCGCGTCGATCCCGGGCGACGTGCGCGTCGACCCGGGCACCGAGCTCCAGTTCGAGCAGTCCACCACCGGCACGCACCAGGGCCGGATCAGCGGTGAGGGCGGGGTGATCAAGAGCGGCGCCGGGACCCTGACCCTCGCGGGCGCCAACAGCTTCGAGGGCGACCTCGAGCTGGCCGGCGGTGAGCTCGTCGGAAGCCCCACCAGCATCCCGGGCAACGTCCAGGTGTCGAGCACCGCCATACTCGACTTCAGCCACGCGGACGACCAGACCTTCGGCGGCCAGATCTCGGTGGCGACCGGCCAGGTCTTCACGCTCGAGAAGAGCGGAGCCGGCCGCCTCACCCTCTCCTCCACGGACCAGACCCTCGGCACGTCGTCGAGCACCATCGTGCGCGGCGGCACCCTGGCGCTGCAGGGGGCCAGCTACGAGAATAACGGACCGGTCACGGTGGAGTCCGCGGGCACGCTGCTGACCAACGCCACCCTGGATGAGCTGACTTCGCGCGGCCGCGTCGCCATCGGCGGAGACAAGGGCTCGCTCGTCATCTCGGGCAACGCGACGCTCGAAGCAGGATCGGTGCTGGCCATCCAGGCCGGGCCGGGCGCCGACGGCAGCACCGTGGGCGAGGCCTCACTGCTCAACGTCACCGGGGGCGCCGAGATCCAGACGGGCGCCGAGCTGGAGGTCGAGGTCGGCAGCGGACTCTACAACACGCCCTTCAAGGAGGTGGATGTCGTCATCGCCGGTGGTGGCCTCGCGGGTGCGGGCAACTTCTCTCTCGTCACGCCGGACTACCTCATCCTCGACCTCTCCACCTGCACCGTCGCGGCCCCGGGCAGCTGCTCGGCCACGACGGCGAATCGCATCACGCTGCGCATCGAGCCGAGCTCAGAGAACATCGTCGATGCGGCGCGGACTCCGAATCAATTGTCCACGGCCACCGGATTCTCCGAGCTGCGAGCCGACCCGGATCCGTCGGCGAACTACGACGAGGTCGAGCGAAGCCTCTCGACGCTCACCCTCTCCGAGGCGCCGGCCTTCTACGACTCCATCGCGGGCGAGCCGCTCACGGCCCTGAGCTCGGCGCGCCTGGCCAACGCCTCGCACTTCTCGGAGATGCTCTCCCGGCGCTTCTACGTGCACCGATTCGAGGAGGGCAGAGCGCCCCCGCGAACCGGGCGACCGAGCACCTACAAGGGGCTGAGCTTCGAGCGAGGCAATACCACCCACTACCGGGCCCTGGATCCGGAGACCGGGCCGGCCAGCGAGGGGCCGGAATCGGAGGCCGGCGATGGGCACGGGAGCGAAGAGGAGGCAGGAGAGCAGTCGGCGCCGACGCCCGAGGTCGAGGCCGGCCCGCCCCTCTTCTGGCCCAAGCGCGCCGATCGGGGCCTGGGCGTCTGGCTCGAGCCCTTCGTGAGCTTTGGCGGCATCGACGGCAAGGGCCTCGCCGCCGGGATCAACTCCAATCTCTACGGATTCACGGGCGGACTCGATCACCGCTTCGACGATGGGAGCTGGATGCCCGGCGGTCGCAATACGCGGCTCGGCCTCGGTGCCGGCTACACGCACAGCCAGGTGGGCAGCCGAGTCGGCACCATGAGCGGCTCGGCCGACATCTATCAGCTCGCCCTCTATGGCGCCTTCGACGCCGAGCGATTCTACGTGGGTGCGGCTGGCCGCTATGCCTACAGCAGCATCGAGACCAATCGCCGAATCGCCTTCGGCGACATCGATCGCACCGCGCGGGGATCCACGCAGGGGCACGAGTACTCGGCCTATGTGGAGAGTGGGCTCCACTTCGGCGATCCGCGACGCTCCTTCTTCCACCCCTTCGCAGCCTTCCAGTTCGCCGAGATCCGCCAGGACGCCTTCACGGAGAGCGGCACCGGGGCACTCGATCTCGAGCTCTCGGCCACCGACGTCACGAGCATCGTCACCAACCTGGGCGTCCGCCTGTCGCGGATCTTCACGCTCGGCGGCCAGTACGCGTTCGAACCCGAGCTCCGGCTCGCCTGGTCCCATGAATTCGGGGATCAGAGCCGCCCCATCGAGGCCCGCTTCACCGGCGCCCGTACCGGAGGGCGCTTCATCACCAACGGCGCCGAGCTCGACCGCGACATCTTCCTGCTCGGGGTCGGCTACGTGATGCGGATCAGCCGGGTCGCGATGCTCTCGACCCACTACGACCTCCGCATCGGCCCGGCCCAGGACTTCCACAACCTCTCGATCGGCCTGCTCTGGCACTGGTAGCGCCCGAGCGTCCGGTCGCGCCGCCAGGCACGATCCCGCCCGACCCGACGATGCGCTGCGGCGATCTCCGCGTCGGAGCGCTCCAGCGCCCAGAGGACGTCGTCCCCATGCTCCCCGTACCCGGACGCCAGGCTCCGCGCCTCCCCGGGGACGTCCCCGCGAACACGGGCCGGACACGGGATGAGTCTCCAGTGAGCGCTGGGGGCCCGCCGATCGTACCCGTCCGAACGACACACGCCGCGCCGGATCAGCTCAGCAGCTCGTCCACCAGCCCCCAGGCGAGGGCCGTGCGCGCGTCGATGCGCTCGCCCGAGAGGGCCATGGCGTTGGCGCGATGCCGACCGATCCGGGCGAGCACGCTCACGGTGCCCCCCGCGCCTGGAACCAGCCCCATGCGCACCTCGGGCAGCGCGAAGAAGCTCTCGGGGTGGGCACGCACGACGGAACCGAAGGCGGGCAGCTCGCAACCGGCGCCGATGCAGGCGCCGTGGACCTCTGCGACCACACGATCGGCGATCCCGGCGAGCAGCCGTGCCGGATTGCGGGTGGAGCGGATCAGATGCGCAGTGGCGGGGTCGGGGAAGCTCCCGAACTCGTCGAGGTCTCCTCCACTGCAGAAGGAAGGCCCGTTGCCGCGGAGG
This sequence comes from uncultured Spirochaetaceae bacterium, assembly GCA_964594405.1. Taxonomy (GTDB): domain Bacteria; phylum Myxococcota_A; class UBA9160; order UBA9160; family UBA4427; genus CAZQMY01. The sequence continues at coordinate 6,296 of CAZQMY010000352.1, forward strand.
AGGACGCGTTCGATGCTGGGATCATCCGCCGCCAGCAGGAGCGCCTCCGACAGGCCATCGCGCAGCGAGACGCTGAAGGCGTTGTGGCGCTGGGGCCGATTCAAGCTCAGCCTCAGTAGCGCGCCCTCGCGCTCGCAGATCACGGCGGGGCCGTGATCCGGAGGCAGCGGCCGTGCCGAGGTCTTCTTCCGCCACTCGGCGAACTCCGTTCCCGACTGAAGGGTCGAGTAGACGAGCGACTCCGAGATCAGACCCTGGTGGACGTCCTGCACCTCGTTCTTGCGATGCAGCTGGATCAGGGCGAGGCT
>CAZQMY010000353.1:0-6534 GCA_964594405.1 uncultured Spirochaetaceae bacterium
CTGATTGGCGACCACGAAGTCGAGGTCGCCGTCGCCGTCGATGTCGCCGGTGGCGATGCCCCGCGTCACCTGGGGAGCGGCCAGACCGAGGTCGGCGGAGAGGTCGAAGTAGCGACCGCTGCTCGCGCGCACGTAGAAGGGATTGGGCGCGTGTCCCGAGAGGTCGTCGCCCTCCTGGAACTGCGGCCAGACCTCGGGCAGCGCCAGCAGCTCGTCGTTGCCGGTCGCGAGCTCCTGCAGCTCGGGCCAGCGATCCACCTCGCCCTTGGCGAAGCCCGTCGCCTGCAGCATCTCGGGCACGCCGTCGTTGTCGAAGTCGCCGAAGCGGGTGTCCCACGACCAGCTGCTCCGCGCGACGCCGAGGGGCTCGCTCAGGTCCTCGTAGGGCGCCTTCCCGCGTGCGAGCGCCGAGGGGTCGCCCTGGCTGACATAGACGAAGTGGCTCTCCTCCAGCGCGTACTCGTCGGCGATGTTCGAGACGAAGAAGTCCATCATGCCATCGCCGTTCAGATCGGCGAAGTCGACGCCCATGCCCTTGAAGGAGTCGCGCCCCAGCACCTTGGAGCGCGGCTTGGTGAAGCCGCGAGCCGCCTCCACCCGCTCGAACTCGAGGGCGCCCGGCGTCGAGCGGTTGTGGAAGAGCCGATCGGGCCCGAAGTCGTTGGCGTAGTAGATCTCGGGCAGCAGGTCGCCGTCGAGGTCCTGTGTGCCGATGGCCAGCGTCCAGGCGTGATCGACCTGCTCGTCGAAGAGCCCCTCGACCTCCTCGAAGAGCCGACCATCGCCCCGGCCGCCGCCGAGGCCGCGGAAGATCCGGTTCCGACCCGCGTTGTAGGCACGCGACATCGAGTGCTGCATGAAGTCACGTGTGGTGGCGCTCGCGTCCAGGATGCGCGCTCCGTCCTGGAAGTAGTTGCCCACGAGCACGTCCAGATGGCCATCGCCATCGAGGTCGGCGAAGGTGAGCGCGTTGGTGAACCAGCGCTCGTCCGCGTCGGTCAGGAGCACAGCGCTGAAGTGCGCCGCCGTGGGCGGGCCGCCGCCCTTCGAGCGGTCCATGAAGATCAACGGCGTGCGGCCCCAGTAGTAGACGAGCAGGTCCATGCGACCGTCCTCGTCGACGTCCGCCGGCACGCAGCCCATCGGCGCCATGGTGCGGCGATCGTAGCCCGGCCTCGGCGGCTCGAGGGCGAAGAGCGGGTAGCGTGCCCCGGTCCCGGGCGCCGGCGCCAGCGTCACGCGGTCGGTGCGCGGATCCACGTGGCAGACGTCGTTGGCCAGGCCATCGCCATCCAGGTCGAGAAGGGCCACGGCGGCGCCCACGGCCGAGATCCAGCCCGAGTGCTTCTCGAGGCTGGGATTGACGCTGCGCCGGGTCTGCCAGCCATCGCCGCTCCAGCGCTGGAGCGGAAGCGAGGTGAACGCGAAGCGCGCGGCGAGCGCGGCGCGCTCGTCCGGCTCCAGCGTGGGCAGCTGCGCGGCGAGATAGAGCGCCAGCACCACGACGGCGGCGACGGCGCTCGCGAGCCATCTGCGCCAGAGGGGGACGCGCTCGGGCTCAGACATCGTGCCCTCCGCCCGACCACTTCATCTGCGCGACCTGGCTCGCGGGCCGCGCGGCGGTCCCCGGTGGCCCCGCCAGGATCCGGCGAGCCGCGGATCCGGTCGCCCCGGCGTCCGCTGACGAGAGGTCCGCGTAGCCCCGGCGCAGCGCGCGTCGCCACGCCTCGAAGCGCAACGCGGGCTCGACCTCGGTGCTCACCTTCGCGAGGGCGACATCACAGCGAAGTGCGGCCGCTTCGGCGCGCTCGCCGCAGATCACGCCCACCGCCCAATCGGTATGGGGCGCCGGGTTGCCCGCGCGGGCGCGGGCCTTGGCGGCGAAGGCCGCCCCCTGCGCCATCGCCGCGCGATGCCGGGCGCCTCGCTCGAGCAGCGCCGCGAGCTCGTCCTCGTTTGCGCCCCCCGCATAGCAGCAGGCCAGACCGATCCCGGCCCAAAGGGCCTCGTGGCGTTCGGGCGCGAAGCCCTCGACGGTGGCCGAGATCCGATCCGGCTCGGCGCAGCCCACGAACCAGAGTGCGCGGCCGACCCCCGAGTCGAAGGCGGGAATCCGCGCGCGCTCGAGGCTGCGGGGGAGCCTGCCGGAGTCGACGAAGCGCTCGGTCTTGAAGAACGCCTCGTGGAAGCCGTAGCCGTCGAGCGCGAGGGGGCCCAGCACCGGATCGCGCTCGGCCAGCCGTGCCTCGATCTGTCCGGCCAGCACACCGAGCCGGGCCCACGCCCAGCCGGCGCCGATGTGCACCATGTAGGTGTGGGCGTCGCCGGCGCCGGCGAGGAAGCGATCGAGTCGATCGCGCCGCCAGGGGGTCGCGAGGTCCAACGCGGCGAGCGCCATGCCCGCGCCCTCGTAGTGGAAGCCGCGATCGCGGGCGGCGACGTCATCCAGCCGTTCGCCCAGCAGCTCGGCCTCGGGCTGCTCCAGCGCGAGCCGGTAGCCCCGGATGAAGTGCGCCCCGACCCCTTCGAGCCGAGCGACCTTGTCGGGGCAGGATCGATGGAAGCCCCGAACCGCGAACTCCACCTCGCGCGGGTCCGCGCCCATGAGCGAGCTGCGGATCGTCGCTGCGAGTCGGTCGGGGAAGAGTGACATCCGGTTCGAATCCAACGGGAGCGTCCCGGGCGCATTTTCTCACGAATGGAGGCCAGGGGCCAACCGCAATCCAGCTCGCATGGTGTATCGAGGCCCCTGGAGACCCGTTCGAGCCGAGAAGGGGGGAGATCGAGAGCCCTCCGGTGAAGGGTGGCCGTGCGGCCCCGCCTCGCCTCGCGGCGTGGGATTTTCCGCACGACCACCCACTCATCGGTGGCTGCGTCAGCTCGTGGCGCGCTGGCGCAGGACGACGGCGGCGCCGGCCAGCATGGCCATCACCGCGAGCGCGACCCACATGGGCTCGACCAGACCCGGCACCTGATTGTCCGCCGGGCTGCCGGTCTCCATGCGGATCGAGTTGGTCGTCGAGCCGCCCATGCCCTCGAGCGGGCTGCCGGGCGCCCCCTGGAACTCGATGCGGTACTCGATGTCGAAGAAGCTGTCGACATTGAAGTCGCCGCTGGGCAGCCGCGTCAGCGTAGTCTGACCGGGGCTGGGATGGCCGTTCGCGGCGCCGCCGATGATCTGCAGGAACTCGAAGTCGGGGTCGCCGAAGAGCGTCCCCTGCAGCTGGACCATCTCCGTCGGGAACTCCTGCACGTCGTCCGTGGGCGAGCGCGGACCCGTGTGCACCTCGACGAAGAGGGGCAGGAAGATGTTGCGCTGATACCCGGTCAGAGCACCCGTCCCGTTGATCGTGAGCTCGGCCACCGAGTCGAAGCAGTCGATGTTGCCGCCCAGCCCGCCACCCGGGACCTCGCAGAGGCCGGGCGGGATCACGGAGGAGCAGGTCCCGGCGCCCTGGTCGCCCCGGCAGATGAAGTCCTTGTGGATGGCGGCGAGCTCGATGGTGGTGCCCGCCGGCAGGCCATTGATGATCTCGTGGACCTCGTTCGGACTGAGGTACTCGCAGCCAGCGGGGGGCAGCGTCACCGTCCCGGAGCCGTTGTCGGGCACGATGCAGGGATTGCTGTTGGCGGCCGGCTCGCCCGCCTGCATGCGGATGGTCGCCTGCGTGCTGCCGGAGAGGCCGTCGAGGGCGCTCCCGGGCGCGCCCAGGAAGTCGATCCGGGACAAGATGTAGAAGAAGCTGTCGACGTTGAAGTAGCCGCGAGGCACCACGGTCAGGGTCGTCTGACCGGGGCTCGGAAGCCCGTTCGCGAGGCCGGCCTGAACCTGCAGCGTATCGAAATCGGGATCACCGAAGAGCGCCCCCTGCAGCTGGATCATCTCGGTGGGAAAGGTCTGCACCGGATCGCCGGGGTTGCGCGGCCCGGTGTGCACCTCCGTGAAGAGCGGGACCTGGATGATTCGGTTGAAGCCCGCCAGCGCGCCGGTGCCCGTCACCTCGAACTCCACCACCGAGTCGAAGCAGTCGCCGTTGCCACCGAGACCGCCACCGGCGACCTCGCAGACGCCAGGCGGGATCGGCAGCGTGCAGGAGCCGCCGGGCGGAGCCTGCTCGTTGCAGATGAAGTCCTTGTGGATCGGCGCGAGCTCGATGGTGGTGCCCGGCGGCAGCCCATCGATGATCATGTGGACGTCGTCGGGGCTCAGATACGCGCAGCCGGCCGGCGGCAGCGTGATCGTGCCCCCTCCGTTGTCGGGCACGACGCAGGGATCTGCGGATGCCGAGGTGGATATCAAGAAGGACCCCAAGAGAGTCAGGACCGTCACGGCCAGCCATCGGCCGCCGCGGATCGACCCGAGCGCACGGACCCCATTCGTCGAACTCATCGCTCCCCTCCAGCGCTGCGCTTCGCTTCGCGGGCGCAGGTCAACTTCAGATTTCGATTGCAGACATCGTTCGTGATCTCGCGATCGGACGGATCCGGGATGGCGGAATCGTCGCGGCTCATCCCGGCGATCATCGTGCCGCGCTCATTCTATTCATGGGCCGCGGATATGGACAGCGGAAAGTGGACGAGAATCAAGTCGATCCGATGAAGCTTGCGTCTCGCTCCCGACGTCGGTCGTCCGCGGATTCGAGTGGGCCGCGAGACCGGCGTGGCCCGACGCACACGCAACCCGTCTCGAGCCAAGCCGAAATCATGTTCGGGCGGCCCTCGTTCGAGGCCCTCGCGAATCATGTCGATCCACGGAGCTGATACGCTTGTGGCGATGGTGGACATGGCGCGACCAGACGCGCCGGCCAGAGAGATCGAGGGCCAGGGAGTCCGGGATGGGTGACTTCGACCAGGACACGCGTGTAGCGCCCCTCGGCGAGGGGCGCTTCCGGATCGAGCTCTCCCGGGATTGGGAGATCCGGGGCCCCAATGGGGGCTACATCGCAGCCATCTCGCTGCGGGCCGCAGGACACGAGGCTCGACTGGACAGACCAGCCTGCTTCTCCGGGCACTTCCTGGGTGTCGGGGACTTCTCCACCACCGACATCTTCGTCGAGCCCATCGAGCAGGGCCGGCTGGTCCTGCTGATCGACACGATGGGATGGATCGCAGCCAGTCAGCCCCACCCCGGCCCCGACTTCACCGCACCCAACATCGATCTCACCGTCGGGCTCCACCAGATCGATCCGAAGAGCGAGTGGCTGCTCGCGGACCACGCCTGCGAAGTCGCGACCGGTGGATTGATGGGGGCCACGGGCCGCGTCTGGAGCGAGAACCGCCGCCTGCTGGCCACCGGGGGGGCACAGCTCTACTGCGTGCCCGTCCCCAGGCCGGACTGAAACGATCGCATGCCGAGCGCGGGCCGGAGGCCCGCGGCTTCGCTTCGCAGGAGGAACCCCGCATGATCGAGGAATGGATCCGCTTCATCAAGACCACGGTGGCCGGAGGCTTCTTCGTCCTCCTGCCCATCGTGATCGTCGTGCTCCTCTTCAGCGAGCTCTTCACGATGCTCGATGCGCTGCTCGTCCCGATGGCCGAGACGCTCCCGGTCGAGGAGGTCGGCGGCGTGGAGGTCGCCTTCCTGCTGGGGCTCGTGGCCATCGTGGTGCTCTGCTTCGTCTCGGGCTGGCTTCTCTCGACACCGCTCGGCCAGCGTTTGGGAGACTTCGTCCAGGGCGCGATCCTGGGGCGCATCCCCGGCTACCAGTTCGTGCACGCGTTGACCGAACGCTTCAACAGCGCGCGTTCGGAGGCCGCCGTGCTCGTGCGCGAGGGCGAGCACGGCTGGCGCCTGGGCGTGCTTGTCGAAGAGGCCGGCGACGACCACGCGGTGGTCTTCCTGCCGCTGGCGCCCACACCGACCATCGGCAGCATCGTGGTCGTCGCGCGCACGGACCTGCGCGTCCTCGACGCCTCAGCGGGTGCAGTCATGAATTCGGTGATGCAGTGGGGGATCGGCACGGCAGGGATCGTCGAGGACGCGATGCCCTGACCACCTCGTGCCCTGCATGCGCTCCGCCCCGCCTACGCTGATCAGACGCCTTGGCGCCGCGAAGAGCTCTGTGCTGCAGCCGCGCACGCCTCCCAGGAAGATGCCGACCCCTCTGCTGCGGCATCGCCTTCCAGGCACGCGCGAGGCGCGTGCCGCCTCGGGGACCGCTCCGGCCGAGCTGCGACCATGGCCACGCCGCCGAGCGAGCTCCATGCCCCGCCCCTCCTCGGCGAGCTCGCTTGTCGGGGCCTCGACGGAGCGGTCGAGCCAGTGCATCCGGGTGCTCGAGTCGAAGGGAGCGGTGTAGGCTCCGGGGCATGGTCTGGTTCAGCTATCACGGCGGGCACAGCGGCGAGTTCTGTGGACACGCCAAGGACACCCTGGAGCAGATCGTCCAGCGCGCCATCGAGGCCGGCTTCACGCACTACGGGCTCTCGGAGCACAGCCCGCGCTACGAGACCACAAGACTCTTTCCCGAGGAGCGGGTATGGGGCGTTCAGGGTCTTGTCGATCGCTTCGAGGCCTACGCCACCGAGGCGCGC
>CAZQMY010000354.1:0-6521 GCA_964594405.1 uncultured Spirochaetaceae bacterium
CCTCGGGGATCGGGTCGAGGGGGCGCGTTGCCGGCCGGTCTGCCCATTGATTTCGTAGGGGCAGGGGGGCGGCTTGAGCACGCTGTCGACCCGCCCCTGACGTCGCCAGGCACTGCCCTTCGGGCCCTGCTCTGCGTTGCGAGATCCTGCCGTCAATCGACGACGCCTGCAGTCCTCCGCCTCGATCCGGGCCAAGGTGCCTGCCGCTGGTCCGACACGGCTTCTTCGGCGGGCGGCCAGCGCCGTGCCGAGGGCCGAGTCGAGCCGCGGAATCCGGTGAAGGGCCGCGTCGCGGCTCGGGCGAACTCCGCAGCGCGCCCTCTCTGGCGCTACGGATGCAGCATTCAGCCAGCGGCGCGGCGCTTGCGGAGGATCCGGATGGCCTCCTCGCTGCCCGACTCGCGCGCGGCGCGCATCGGGGTCTTTCCGCCCAGCGTTCGAAGGCCGAGGTTGGCGCCGTGTGTGACGAGCCGTTCGAGTACCCGGAGGTTGTCCTGCTGAACGGCCATCATGGCTGCGGTCGCGCCGTGCTCGTTCTGTGCGTCGATGTCGGCGCCCCCTGCGATCAGGCCGTCGGCCATGGCGGCGGTGCCGCCGTACGCAACGACGTGGAGCGGCGTGTTTCGGCCGTGATTGATGGCCGAGACGTCGGCACCGGCGCCGAGGAGGTCGGCGAGGACTTCCACCTCGCGGGCCAGCGCCAGCGCGTGGAGTGCGGTGGCGCCGGCGGCGTTGCGCGCATCGATGTCCGCGCCCCGGGCGAGCAGGAGGCGGACGGCAGCCCGCTGCCCGCGGCCGGCGGCCAGATGCAGGGGGATGTTGCCCTCGTCGCTGCGCGCATCGATGTCCGCGCCGCCCTCGAGAAGCTCGCGAATCAGCGCGTCGTCGCCCTGCCTGGCGGCCATGTGCAGGAGACTCCAACCCTGCTGGCCACGCGCGGCGGGATCTGCGCCGGCTTCGATGAGGCGGGCCCTCGCCTCGGAGTCGTCGTGGATGACCGCGAGGTGCAGAGCGGTATTCATCTCGCCATCGGTGGCTTTGACGTCGGCCCCGCGCGCGAGGAGCAGGTCGAGGGTGGTGTGGCGGCGGTGCTGGACGGCGTGATGCAAGGCGGTTCGGCCGTCCTCATCCATGGCCTCCAGCGCGGCGCCCGCGTCCAGGAGGAGGACGATGCTCCGGTCGGCGCCGGCCGCCGCCGCGCGAAGCAGGGGGGTCGCTCCATTCGCGTCGCGCGCATCGACGCGGGCGCCGCGATCCAGGAGCCATGCGCCGAGCGCGGCGTGAGCATATCGAGCGGCCAGGTGCAGCGGCGTACTGCCGTCGGGGCCTCGCGCGTCCACCGCGAATCGGGGACCTGTGCGCTCGGCCAGCGCCTCGGCCACGGCGCGCGAGCCGCCTTGCGACGCCACGTGGAGCGCGGACCATCCCCGCGATTCGAGCGCCTCGGGCCGAGCGCCGGCCTGCAGCAGCCGCAGCGCGGCCTCCCCATGGCCCGCCTGGGCGGCGAGGTGGAGCGGCGTGTATCCGCCGCTCGTGCGCGCATCCACCGAGGCCCCGGCCGCGAGCAGCGCATCGACGCCGGGTGCGTGTCCCGCCGCGGCGGCCATGTGCAAAGGCGTATGGCCGCCGTCGGTCTGCGCATCGACGGCGGCGCCCTCAGCGAGCAGGAGGGCGATGACGTCGGGTCGACCGGCCCTGGCGGCGAGATGGAGCGGGGTGATTCCGTGGCGAAGGGAGACCATGGCGTCGGGACCGGCGCCGAGCAGGGCACGGACCGCGTCGACGTTGCGCTCTGCGAGTGCGACGTGCAGGGGTGTCTGTCCCAGAGGGTTGCGTACGAGGGGATCTGCGCCCTGGCCAAGCAGGTCCGAGATCTGGGCGCCGCTGCCGCGTCTCGCTGCGCGGTGCAGCGGCGACTCGCCCGGGTCGCGCTCGAGGCAGCCGGCGCCGAGGGCGCCGGCCAGCAGCGACGCGAGCAGTGCGCGAACGCGCCGTCCGCGGAGGCGCGGCATCAGCGGGAGAGTACCTTGAGGATCGCCTCGTGGAGCAGGCCGTTGCTCGAGACCACCTGCAATCCGTCGCGTCGCGCGGGGCCTCCGCTCGCGTCGCTGATCCGCCCCCCGGCCTCCTCGAGGATCAGGAAGCCCGCGGCCACGTCCCACGCGTGGAGCTTGTACTCCCAGTAGGCATCCAGGCGGCCCGCTGCCACGTACGAGAGATCGAGGGCAGCGCTCCCGTCGCGCCGCACGCCGCGCACGGACTTGAGCATGTTGGCGAAGCGGCGAAGGTTGTCGTCCTCGCTCTTGTGCACGTCGTACGCGAAGCCCGTCGCCACCAGGGCCTGGTCCAGCCGCGAGCGCGTCGACACGGAGAGCCGACGCTCGCCCAGCCAGGCGCCGGCCCCCGCCACTGCGTGGTAGAGCTCGTCCATGAGCGGGTCGTAGACGACGCCGACCCGGCGTTGCTGGTCGCGCTCGACGCCGATGGATACACAGAAGCGCGGGAAACCGTGCGCGTAGTTGGTCGTGCCGTCCAGCGGGTCGATGATCCAGCGCCAGCGTGCCTCGGCACGGTCCTCTCCGCTGCCCTCCTCGGCGAGGATCGCGTCCTCCGACCGGCTCGCCTGGATGCCCTCGACGATCATCGCCTCGCAGGCCTTGTCCACCTCGGTCACGAGGTCGATGCTCGCGCTCTTGGTCTGGACGTCGAGCCGGGTCTCGTAGCGCTCGCGTTGGATGGCGCCGGCCTCCTCGGCCAGCGCGATGGCCATGTCGAGGACCTCGAGGGTCTCGTCGTCGACTGCAGCGCGGTCGAGTCCGCTCATGTCGCCTTCGTCTCCCCCTGCGCCCCCGACCCGGCTCGCTCGCCATCGATGCGGTAGAAGCGCCGCGCGTTCTCGCCGGTCCGACGCGCGATCTCCCGCACCGGCTGGCCATGCGTGCGGGCCAGCGTCTCGCCTACCAGGGGCACCCAGGCGGGTTCGTTGCGCCTGCCGCGCTGGCCCTGGGGCGCGAGGAAGGGCGCGTCGGTCTCGATGAGCATCCGGTCCAGGGGCACGGCCGCCGCCGTCTCTCGGAGTGCGTGGCTCTTCTTGAAAGTGACGATGCCGGAGAAGGAGATGTAGAAGCCCTCGTCCAGGGCCCGGCGCGCAAACTCGCTGGTCCCGGTATAGCAGTGGAGGACGCCCTCGAGGTCGCGGCCGCCTTCGGCGATCCAGATCTCCATCAATTCGTCGTATGCATTCGGCTCGTCGCCGCGAACGTGGATGGCGACCGGCATGGCCAGCTCCCGGGCCAGGGCTACCTGCTCTGCGAAGACCGTCCGCTGCGCCTCGCGATCCGAGTTCATGTAGTGGTAGTCGAGGCCGCACTCGCCCACGGCCAGGACGGCGGGGTGGGCGAGCCACTCGCGAAGGCGTGCGCGCAGGGCGTCGTCGAGCTGCTCGGCCTCGTGCGGATGGACGCCCACGGTGGCGTGGATGTCCGACTCGCGCGCCGCCAGCGCGACGGCGTCGCCGTTGCCCTCGATGCCGTAGCCCGAGCCGATGGTCACCATGCAGTCCACGCCGTTCGCTCTGGCCCGGGAGATCACCTCGTCGCGGTCGGCGTCGTAGCGTCCGGCCGTGAGATGGCAGTGGCTGTCGACCCAGCGCTCCGGAGGGCTCACGCCTCGTCACCTTCCCCATCGCCGGGCAGCTCGCCCAGCAGGGCCTCGGCGTCGAGGCGTGGGAAGAGCGGGCTGCCCTTGCGCGTCCGCGCGCCGACCGGCACCGCGCCCCAGCCGCCGGACTCGGGCAGTCTGGCGCGATCGAGCTCACCCGCGAGCCCCAGCCGGTCGAGGATCTCCGCGGCGGTCTCGGGCATGAAGGGGGCGATCAGGAGCGCGATGATGCGCAGCGCCTCGCAGCACGTATGCAGCGTGGTGCGCACCTGCGCGGCGAGCGCCGGGTCCTTGGCGGCCTTCCAGGGCTCGCGCAGCTCGAGGTAGCGATTGGTGGCGTCGACCAGACCGAAGATCGCCTCGAGAGCCCGCTGCGGCCGCATGGCGTCCATCTCGGCATCCACCGCGGCGACCGCGTCGGCCGCGGCGCGCTCCACCTCGGCCTCCTCCTCTGCCCGAGCGCCCGGCTCGGGAATGGTGCCCTCGGCGAAGCGCGCGGTCATGTTGAGCGTGCGGCTCACGAGATTGCCCAGGTTGTTGGCCAGGTCCGCGTTGATCCGCGAGATCAGCAGGGCCTCGCTGAAGTTCGAGTCCTGCCCGAAGACCATGTCGCGCAGCAGGAAGTAGCGGAACTGCTCGAAGCCGTAGCGCTACTTCATGGCAAGTGGCGAGATCATGTTGCCGAGGCTCTTGCTGACCTTGCGATCATCCACGTTCCAGTAGCCATGAACGTTGATGTGGCGTGGCATGGCCAGGCCCGCCGCCTTCAGCATCGTGGGCCAGAAGACCGCATGGGGCTTGAGGATGTCCTTGGCGATGACGTGCTCGGCGCTCGACCAGTAGTGCTCGAACTGCTCGCCCTCCGGATAGCCGATGCCCGTCAGATAGTTGATCAATGCGTCGAACCAGACGTAGCAGACGTAGTCCTCGTCGAAGGGCAGGGGAATGCCCCAATCGAGTCGGCTCTTCGGTCGCGAGATGCACAGATCCCCGCCGAGGCCGCTCTCGTCGCGCAGCATCGAGAGTACCTCGTTGCGGTAGCGCTCCGGGCGGATGAACTCCGGGTTCGCCTCGATGTACTCGGAGAGCCACTCGAAGTAGCGACCCATCTTGAAGAAGTAGTTCGCCTCGGTCCGCTGCTCGGGCGTGCGCTCGTGGTCCCTGCACAGGCCGTCCACCATGTCCCGATCGGTGAGGAAGCGTTCGCAGCCCACGCAGTAGGCGCCCGAGTACTCCTGGAACTCGATGTCTCCACGCTCGTGGATCAGGGTCAGGATGCCGCGGACGACCTCCCGGTGATCGGCATCCGTGGTTCGGATGAAGCGATCGAAGCCGATCCCGAGGGTCTGCCACGTCTCCTTGAACTTGAGGGAGAAGTACTCGGCGGTCACCTCCGGCGCCTCGCCCCGAGCCCTGGCGACCTCGACGACCTTGTCGCCGTGCTCGTCGCTCCCGGTGAGGAAGAAGGTGTCCTTCCCTCGCAGGGCATGATGGCGGATCATCGTGTCCACGATGATGGTCGTGTACGTATGGCCGATGTGCGGTTCGGCGTTGACGTAGTAGATGGGTGTCGTGAGGTAGTAGCTCTCGCTCATCGATCTCTTCTCGTCGCTCATGACAGCGAGAACGCCTCGCGAACGGCGATCAGGCCGCGCTCGGCGATCATCTGCGGGTTGGCGTTGCGCAGCGCGACCTCGCGCCGGCAGCGCAGGAGGGTCTTGTAGGCGTCGATCAGAGGGAGCATCGGCGCGTCGCCCTCGGCGGCAATCCGCCCGACGCGATCGCGCACCCATTCACTGCTGACGTCCAGGAGCTCGGTCACCTTCTCCGCTGCGCTCGCCCGGGGACCGCGAAACTCCTCGGCCCAGTCGAGGAGCGCCGGCATGTCGAGTCGATGGATCCCGTCGAGGCGCTCGACGATGGGCGCGTGCTCCTCGCGAGCGCCGTCGCCGCGCAGCACGATCCGCTCCTCGGCGGGCAATGCGATGCGGACGCAGCGCGACCTGATCGTGGGAAGCAGGGTGCTCGGACTCGGAGCCAGCAGGATCAGCGTTGTGCGATCGGGAGGCTCCTCGAGCAGCTTGAGCAGGGCGTTCTGGGCCTCGGCGTTGAGCCACTCGGCATCGTCTATGATCACCGCGCGATGCCCGCCCTCGTTGGCGGCGAAGCGCAGCGCACTCTGCACAGCGCGCACCTGTCCGACCCGGACCCGGGTGTCGTCGTCGCCACGCGCCACGTAGTAGAGGTCGGGATGCTCGCCGACATGGAGATAGAGCGGGCCCTTCTTGCCCTTGCCGTCGATCTGCGGCTGCTCCGCTGCGGCGCCTTGCCCGTCGTCGCCCGTCTCCATCCGCTCGGCCGACTTCGTGCAGGCCGCGCACGTCTCACAGGGGCGCTCGCGCCCCGGCGGCGCCGTGCAGACCAGCCCTCGCGCAAAGGCGCGGGCAGCCACGGAAGGCGCCGAGCCGGCCCCGGTCATCAGATAGGCCGAGTGGATCCGACCATTTGAGAGGGCGTTCTCGAGGAGTGCGCGGGAGGCATCGGCGGCCATGGCGGGCGGAGGATAGCACTTCCCCCCCCGGGTTCATTGCCGTGCAGGTCACTCTGCAAGCTTCGAGGGCGCAAAGAAAAATCCAAAATTCTGCTCAAGGGATTCGCCAACCGTCCGAAGCGGGAGGATGCAACCTGCAAACCCCAACTCCAGGAGAGGATGAATGGCGATCAGTGGCTTCGGTCGAGGCAAGGGTGGCGAGAGCATGGACAGCCCGGTGGCGGCACCGGCGACCCAGAGAGGCGCTTCGGAGATGGGCGGCCTGACGGCCTTCATCGATAAGGGCTCCGAGATCGAGGGAAAGCTCTCC
>CAZQMY010000355.1:0-6516 GCA_964594405.1 uncultured Spirochaetaceae bacterium
CAGGGCGGGATAGAGGACGACGGCATCGAGGCTCTCGAGGTCGAGCCGTTGGAGCCGCTCGCCTGCATCCATGGCGCCGAGCGGTGCCATGTCGACGTAGGCCGCTCCCGTGGGCTCGCGCTCGAAGACGATGCCGCCCACCCGATCCATCGAGCCGAGGCCTCCCGGCATGCCGCGGCGGATCAGTTTGGATGGACGACCATCGATCTCGAGGTACTCGAGGCCATCGCCCTGGCCCTTGCGGATGCGGAGCGCGCGGCTTCGGTCGCGCGGCTCCATGTAGCGCTCCCAGAGGTCGGGCGGCTCGAGGATGTGGCCGTCGGCGTCGATGCCGCCTTCGTACTTCAGCCGATGGAGTCGTCGCGATTTCGCGTCCGCCATGGTGTGAGCCTAGCCCGGAACGCAGCCAGCAGATTCGCCGACTTCGTCGGCCGCGCTCTCCGGGCGCTGGGGGTCAGCGCGGGCCGATGCGGAGCGGCGCCTGGTCGAAGGCCCAATCGCTGGCGCGGAGCTCGGCGAGGGGCGAGAGCAGGGCGCCGAGCGTCGTGGGCACACGGGCATGCGATGCGCTGCGAAAGGGGCTGGCAGAGGCGGGGAAGGCGTCCTCCGGTCGGACTCCGCCGCGAAGCGCGAGTGCGAGGACGATCTCCTCACTCCTCGACTGGCCCTCGGGCAGCCGCGCTTCGAGGCGGACGCCGCGCTCGGCCAGGCCCGCGCTCGGAAAGCGCAGCCACTCGCCTGCACGCACGCGCGTCTCCGGCTGGTGCCGATTCGGAAGGAGCAGGGTCGCTTCGTCGCCGCTCACCACCACCACGAGGATGCGCGCGTCGCGACTGGCGCGCACGCGGAGCTCCAGCGGGTCGCCGTCGCGATAGTCGCCGTCACCCTCGAGCACGAGCTCCGTCTCGAAGCCATCCGACTCTGCCGTCGCCCGAGGCGCGAGCACCTTGGCGTCGAGACTGACGTCCACGCGATAGCCGCCCCCCGGCAGCATTCGGATGCGGCTCTCGCGGAGCACTTCGTCGACGATCAGCGCGTCCGAGGATACGTTCGCCAGTATCTGCACCAGGTCCCGGCCGCCGCCCGCGGAGGTCTCCAGTGAGAGCAGATTGCTGCGCACTCGAACCCCCGCCACGTACTCGATGGCCGCCCGATGCGCCTCCGTCCGTGCACGCCTGCGTGCCCGCGCGGGCGCCTCTTCCTCCGAGGCGACGACGCTCGTGCGCACCCGCACCCAGCCGGGTCGATCGAGCGACTCCACCAACGGGCCGATCCGCTGCCCGGATGAGCTGGGCCCCGCATGTGCGTCGTCGTGGCTCGGCGGTGGGCGCTCGGCGGTGGGCGTCCCCGTGCAAGCCGCCAGGCCGACGCACAAGAGAGACAGAGCCAGCACGCGCTGCGTCGATCCCCAGCTCTGGAGGCGGCGCCTCATCGCGACGAGGCCGGGCTGTTGGCGGTCTCGAGCACGATCTCCGAGAGATCGGGCCCGCGCTCGGATCCGGAGCGCGCGAGTCGGGCCGCCTCGTCGCCGAGGAGGGTCGGCTCCTGCTTGCGATCGCGGACCAGCGCGCGCATCGCGCGGCCCACGTAGCCGTGAACCTCCGAGGCGGAGATCTCGCCGTCACCGTCGGCATCCGCCCAGCCCCGCAGTCCGCCCAGCGCCAGATAGCTGAAGGCCGGGCGGCCGGCTCCGGGCAGCGGGCCGGCGAACTGATCCTGATGCGCTGCAGAGAGGACCGTGAATCGGGGATCGCTGGTGGCGGCACTGCTGGTCACCACCAGGGGCTGCAGACCCGGGGCGAGCGGCTCGCCGCTCGGCGTACGCCCGGAGAAGCAGGCGTCGAGGAAGACGTGGACGCTGCGTGCCCTGCTCTGCTCGAGGGCGACCATCAGCTCGTCCTGTCCGAGGCTGCGCTCGGCCAGGCTGTTCGCCTTCTGCTGCGCGTCGTAGCCCACGAGCAGGCCGTGCTCGTCGCCGGGTGAGGGTGTGCCGTGACCCACGAAGACGAACCAGAGGCTGGACTTCTTGCCCGCCCGCTGCGCGGCGCTTCGAGCCGCCTCGAGCATCTGCTCGCGGGTGGCGTTCTCGTTGAGCAGGAGCGTCACGTTGTCCGGCGCCACCCCTCGACTCTTCACGAGGTACCGATACCAATCGCTGGCGTTGAGCGCCGCACCCGGGATTCGCGGGACGTGCGCATAGCGATCGATGCCGATGACGACGGCGACGTCGTCCTCGCCGCCGCCGACGCGCCGGATCGACCGCGAGAGATCGGGCCAGTCGATGGTGCGGGGGGCGGTGCCCTGTGCCGTGGGGCGCGACGACAGGGGCTTCACGAAAGTGTTGTCCTTCCAGAGGCCCGATTGCGACGCCCCGCCCGGATAGAGCGCGGTCCCCATGCCGTGGCGCTTGCCGGCGTTCCAGGCGCCGGTGTAGGTCGCGCCGTTGGCATAGCTCATCGTGCCCTCTCCGTGCTGGAGGCCGCCGGCGAACTGCCCGGTGTAGCTCGCGCCGCCCGGCCAGATGTAGGTGCCGAGACCCTCGCGGCAGTCACCGGAGACGCAGCCGACGCCGGCC
This sequence comes from uncultured Spirochaetaceae bacterium, assembly GCA_964594405.1. Classification (GTDB taxonomy): domain Bacteria; phylum Myxococcota_A; class UBA9160; order UBA9160; family UBA4427; genus CAZQMY01. Next base: position 2,576 of record CAZQMY010000355.1, read on the forward strand.
TCGGAGATCGGTCGTGATCCGCTGCGGGCATACTCGCTCCGCGTCGGCGGACAGAGTCGATCCGGAGGCTGGTGGATCAGCTCGCCGCCGATGCCGTACATGCACATGCCGCCGCTGGTGTTGCGGCGCTGGCTCGAGTAGCTCGTCGAGCGACTGCTGTATCGCGAGCGCCCTTCTTCGTCGAGCTGCCTTCGCAGGCTGCGCAGCTTCTTGTCGGCGCGCCGCTCCCGATCGCGCATCTCGCGGCGCTCCGCCCGCTCACGCGCTCGCTCGCGTGCACGCTGCGCGCGCTCTTCGTAGCGCTGCTCGCGACGGCGCTCTCGCTCGCGACGGTACTCGCGCTCTTCTTCCCATGACCAGGCGAGCCGGCGTGCCTCGAGCGCCATCGACGACTCGGCACAGTCGCCGTAGCAGGGCGCCGTCGCCTCGGACTGGGCGGTGAGGGCCGGGGACGCCGCCAGTGTCAGCGCAAGCGAGGCGCGGTGGATGCCCTTGCGGAGTGCCCGCGCGACCTCGGCCAGTGATCTCTGCTCTGAATGTCGGCCATTCACGCTGGAATCCTTTCGCTAGCCGTTGCGCACCGTGTCCCGAATCACGAAGAGGATCGGGATCTTCCGCTGCAGGCTTTAAGACCACACGCGCCGCAATGCGTCGCGTGAGGCGTATTGAGGTGTCAGCGGAATCGCGAAGGAGGGCGCGATACCGTCTCGCGAAAGCTGGACCGATCCGAGGGGGCGACGCCTTGCGGCGCTTCGAGGTCCTCCGTGAGAGATCCACCGAGAGCGGAATCGAGAGCGGAATCGAGAGCGGAATCGAGGGCGGAATCGAGGGCGGAGGATGGAAGATCGAGGCGAAGAGGAGCGGAGAAGAGGAGAAAGAGGAGAGATGGGAGGAGAAAGGGGAGAGATGGCAGGAAGCGATCTACGCGCCGGCAGCGAGCGCGCGGCCATCCGCGCCCAGGCGAGGCTCCATCATGCCTATCTGCTCGGGCTGCAGCTGATGATCGCCACGCGCATCGGACCGGACGTGATGGAGGAGTGGATGTTCCGACTCTTTCGACGGCAGCACCTCGACAAGTTCCTCTCCAGCTTCGAGAAGCTCGGCCTTGTCGGTCTGCCCGACGCCGTGGCCTGCGCGCGCTATCACGTGCTCTCCAACTCGATCGGCGGCGCGCCGGTGGAGTACATGGAGGAGGGGCCGAAGAAGGCATGGGTGCGCTTCCGCTACCCGCGATGGATGTATGACGGGCCGACGATCTGCGGCATCCCCCTCGGCGTCAGTCGCGGCTTCCTGCGCGGCTGGTACGCCCACAATGGCGTGTCGCTCGGCAACCCGCGACTTCGCTTCGTCTGTGTCTCCGAGGACATGACCGGCGAGTTCGGCCTCTGCGGATACTTCGAGGAAGGGGCGTGCGAAGTCGGTGAGGACGAGCGCCTCGTCTTCGCGAAGGACGAACGTCCACCGCCCTTCGACGCCGCGGCGCAGCCCAGGCCGCCGTCCAACGAGTGGAGCGAGGAGCGACTGGCCAGAGCGAACCGGAACTATGCGGTGGACTACGTGCGCAACGGCCTCATCGAGCTGGCAGGCGTGATCGGTGAGTCGGAGGTGCTCGACAAGGGGCGCCTCGCCGCACGGCTGATCGGGCTGCAGTACTACCGGGAGACCGCCGCGCTCGTGGGCGCCCGCGACGGCGGCGTCGCCGAGGCCACGGAGTACCTCTCGCGCATGCTCGGCGGAATGGGCGATCGAGTGGACATTCGGCCAGTGGACGGTCGTGACGAGCGCTTCCTCGAGCATCGCGATCTTCGCATCGTGCGCGGGCTCGAGGACGACGAACGTTCGCTCCTGCTCTCGATCTGGACGACGATCTTCACGGGGGCGGCGAGCGCACATCGTGATCTACCCACCATCTCGGCGCGGCCTTCGGGCGACTTCATGCTCTGGCACATTCATGTGTGACCGAGGGCATATGTGAACGGCGGCTTCGAGCCCGCTTGCCCCGCATCTTATTGCAGTGCGGCCGATCCCTTCCGACTCCTGTCGAGCGCCTGCACGGGGCTTGCGCCCCAAGGGGCCCGAGAATGGGCAAATCGCCCAGGGACCGAGAGTTCTCTCACACTTGGGGAGGGATTCGCGATAAGGTGCGGGCCCTGGGAAGCCACGGACTTCCTGCCAGATCGCCACTCCCCTGCCGAGTCGTTCCGGCTCGGGAGAGACCGTGAGCAGCGCCGTCGACGCCGGCAGAGCACCTGCTCGAACCAACCGCCCCCATCGAGGTGATACTCCATGCAGCTCTTGAATCCGATTGGGACCCTCAAGCTCGGCCTGATGCTCCTGCCGATCCTGCTGACGGGTTCGGTGGCCAGCGCCCAGCCCAGCTTCATCGCGTTCGAGAGCGGGCATGTCAGGCCCATCGCCCTCTCGCCCGACGGCAGCAGGCTCTTCGTCGTCAACACGCCCGACAACACCCTGGAGATCTTCGACGTCGGGATCGGTGGACTCACCTTCTCGGCGGCGGTCACGGTGGGCATGGAGCCCGTCTCCGTGGCGCCGCGAAACAACGACGAGGTCTGGGTCGTCAATCATCTCTCCGACAGCGTGAGCATCGTCGACGTATCCGCGGCCGTGCCACAGGTCACGCGCACGCTGCTGGTCGGCGACGAGCCGCGCGACATCGTCTTCGCCGGCACCGGCGGCAATCGCGCCTTCATCACGACGGCGCACCGCGGCCAGCACCGGACGCATCCCTCCATCGCGGGGGTCTTCGGCGCCTCGAACCCCGCCGATCCGCAGCTGACCACGCCGGGCGTCGATCGCGCCGACGTCTGGGTCTTCGACGCGACCAGCCTGGGCGACACCCTCGGTGGCACACCCGTCGACGTGCTGACCTTCTTCGCGGATACGCCGCGGGCGCTCGCCACGGATGGCACCACCGTCTACGTGGCCGCCTTCCACTCCGGCAACCAGACCACGGTGATCAACGAGACCGCCATTCCGGACGGCTTCGGGAGCAGCGGCGTGCCCGGGGTCAGCGACAACATCGAGGGCACGGCGGCACCCGAGGTCGGCGTGATCGTGAAGAAGATCGGCGGGGTCTGGCGTGACGCCGACGGGGTGAATCGAAACAGCCTCGTGCCCTTCGACCTGCCGGACTACGACGTCTTCGCGGTGAACGCCGATACGCTCGCCAAGGGCACCATCTGGAGCGGCGTCGGCACCATCCTCTTCAACATGGCCGTCAACCAGAGCAACGGCAAGGTCTACGTGACCAACATCGAGAGCCCGAACGAGGTGCTCTTCGAGGGCCCTGGCGACCATGGGGGCAGCACCGTCCAGGGGCGCCTCTCGCTGAGCCGTGTGACCGTGCTCGACCCCTCCGGCCCGAGCCAGGACGTGCAGCACCTCAATCAGCACATCGACTACACCAAGCTCCATACGGACCCGGGCGCGGACCATGCCGCCATCGAGGCCCAGAAGCCCCATAGCCTCGCGACTCCGCTGCTGCCGACCATCTCCTCGGACGGCAACACCATCTACATTCCGGCCTTCGGCTCCCGCAAGATCGGCGTCTTCTCACGCACGGAGCTCGAGGACGCGAACTTCGAGGCGAACTTCGATCCCACGACCCAGAGCGCCGACTACATCAGCACCAGCGGCGGCGGGCCGAGCGGCGTGGCGCTCGACGAGGCCAACAACCGCATCTACGTCTCGACGCGCTTCAACAATTCGGTGGAGGTGATCGACCTCGGCACCGGGTTCACCACGGCGATCCATGCCCTCCACAACCCCGAGCCGCTCTCGGTGCTCAACGGCCGGCCCGTCCTCTACGACGCGGTCCTGACCTCCGGCAACGGCGATGACTCCTGCTCGAGCTGCCACATCTTCGGCGACATGGACGGCCTGGCCTGGAACCTCGGCATTCCGGATGATTCGGTGACGCC
>CAZQMY010000356.1:0-6516 GCA_964594405.1 uncultured Spirochaetaceae bacterium
GGTGAAGGTCTCGAGGCGCAGGTCCGGCGCATCCGGGTGCGTGACGGCCAGCAGCTTCGGTTTTCCGAGCGCCCTCGTGCAGCTCGGCCGACCCGGCGGCCGCGCGGGCAGCGGGCTCGACACCGGCGTCACCGGCGTCTACTCGGGCGCCGGCGGTGCCGGAGAGGGGATCGGTGGCGGCGGCAGCGGCGGCACCGGGACGGCGCGCGGGGTGGTGCCCTGTCTCGAGAGCGCGGACGTGGCGCGATACATGGACGTGATCCGAGACCGGACCAACACACACTGGCGCGTGCCGGAGGGGGTTCGCCCCGATGCCACGGTGAAGCTCCGCTTCGACCTCGATGCCGCGGGCATGGCAACGGGCGTCGAGGTGGTGCGCGCCGAGGACGAGCTGCTCGGTGAGAGCGCCACGCGGGCGCTACTCGAGGCCTCGCCCTTCCCGCCCATGGATCGGCGCAACCGCTGCCTCTCGGAGAAGCGGATCACCGCCACCTTCACCGTTCCCGCTCAGCGCTAGAGCGCGCCGCGCCGGGAAGCACCCACCCGACGAAAGGGCCCGGATCCTCGATGCGTCGCCGCTCCCGGCTCGACAGCCAAGCTCTGCCCAGGCCGAACGCGGCGCCGGGCCGACCGCTGGCTCGTCTCTCGTTCTGCGCGCTCGTGGTCATGCTCCCGGCGCTCGGCCGCGCGGAGCCGGCGGTCATCGAAGGCGAGATCGATTGCCCGGCACTCGAATTCCACTATGACGAGCAGGAGCGACTCACGGAGAAGCGGACGGACAGCAATCGCGACTGCCGATTCGATCAGTTCGTCTACTTCGAAGGAGAGCGGGCGGTACGCGCCGAGCAGGACGGCAGCCACGACGGGCGGATCGACCGCTGGCTCACCTTCGACGAAGAGGGCCAGCCCCTGCGTGAGTCCCTGGACAGCAGGGGCGACGGCAGGCCCGACACCTGGACCGATCACGTCGCCGGAGTCCCGATCCGCCGCACCCGCGACGAGAACGGTGACGGCATCCCCGACGTCACGCTCGACTTCGCGAATGGCCTGCCCAGCGAGCGTCGCGAGGACACGAACTTCGACGGCGAGCCGGATCGCTTCACCCGCTTCGAGGGCGAGCGGGCCGCGGAGGTGCGCGAGGACCGCGACTTCGATGGGGTGATCGATACCCGCGCCGAGTTCGCCGCCGATGGAAGCAAGCGGCTCGAGCAGCAGGATCGGTCTGGCGACGGGCAGCTCAACGTCACCCTCTACTTCGAGAACGGCAGACGGGTGCGGGTCGAGGAGGACAGCGACGCCGACGGCCGCGTCGACCGGATCGTCCACTACGAGGGCGAGCAGGTCTCGCGCCGTCAGGCCGACACCACGGGGGACGGTCGGTTCGACAGCGAGGCGCGATTCGAGGGGGGCTTCGAGCGCAGGCGCACCCTCGACGCGGACATGGACGGCTTCCCCGAAGTGGTCGCGCTGCTGCTGCCCAGCGGCGAGCTGGAACGTGAGGAGATCGACACCGACAAGAGCGGCCGGCACGACCTGATCCGCTCCTACGAAGCGGGCAGGCGGATCCGCGAGGAGCTGGATCGTGACGCCGACGGCTTCGCCGAGGTGGTGACCGAGTACGACGGGGCCCTGCCGACGCGGCAGCGGGCCGATACCGACGGCGACCGGAAGATGGACACCCATGTCGAGTACGAGGCGGGTGTGAAGGCGCGGCAGCGCGAGGACCGCAACGCCGACGGCCAGCCCGACGCCGAGTACGTATTCGGCCCGGCCCCCGCCTCCGAGGCGGGGGCCGGCGAAGCGGCCGAGCAGCCCGAGGTGGTGATCGTGCTCGAGCGCATCGACGCCGACTTCGACGGCCACTTCGAGTCTCAGTCCGACTTCGAGGGGGGCGTGCTGAAGCGCCGCCGCGTCGACAGCACCCGTCGGGGCATGGACCGGGCCGAGCGCATCGAGATCTACGAGGGCGGCAGGCTGGTGCGCGTGGTCCGCGATCCCGATCAGGACGGGCGCGCCACGGCCTTCGACCACTACGACGCCAACGGCAGGCTGAGCCGCCGCGAGGAGGACTCAGACGCCGACGGGCAGCTGGATACCTGGATCCGCTTCGACCCCGAGAGCGGCCAGGTGGTCCTGCTCGAGCGCGACACCCGCGGCGACGGTGTCCGCGACCAGCGGCGCATCAGCAGCCCGGCAGGCGAGCCCCTGCGCCTCGAGGAGGATCGCAACGCCGATGGCACGGCGGACTACGTGGTCTTCTTCGAGGCGGGAGCCCCCGCGCGCTACGAGGAGGATCGCGACTTCGACGGCCGCATCGACGGCGGCGGCGCCCTGGGGGCCGACGGCGGCGTGCGCGTGGCCGAGCGTGACAGCACCGGCGACGGCCGGCTGGATACACGCACCCACTTCACGGGCGAGGGCGATTCGCGGATGCAGGTGAAGGAGGAGCGCGACACCACGGGCGACGGCCGCTACGACGTGGTCACGCACTTCGAGGGCGGGCTGCGCACGCGCCAGGAGGTGGACAGCACCGGGGACGGCCGCTTCGACACCGTGATCCGCTTCGAGGCCGACAAGCAGCGCGAGCAGTCCCGCGACACCACCGGCGACGGCCAGTTCGATCTGCGGGTGCGCTTCGACGACGCCGAGCGGGTCCAGAGCGAGTCCTTCGACACCAACGCCGACGGTCGTCCCGACGTGGAGAAGGTGTACAGCGCCGGGACGATTCGCAGCGAGCGGACCGACGACGATCACGACGGCCGCTTCGAGCTGGTCAGCACCTACGACGAGCGCGGCGAGATCGTGCGCAGCGAGAAGGACGTGGTGGAGGGCGGACCGCCGGAGGTGGTCATCCACTACGAAGACGGCCGGAAGATCCGGCAGCAGGAAGATCGTGCGCGCACGGGCCGATTCGATGTGCTGATCCACTTCGATGACGCGGAGCGCCCTTCGCGCATCGAAGAGGACACGACGGGCGACGGCGCCTTCGACACCGTGCAGCACTTCAGCGAAGGCGTCCATCGGCGCAGCGAGCGCGACTCCAATGGCGACGGTCGGCCCGACATCTTCATCCGGAACGACGCGTCCGGACAGATCGCCAGGCGCGAGGAGGATCGGAACGGCGACGGCGAGATCGACTTCACGGTGCTCTTCGAGAAGGGCCAGGCCACGCGCGTCCTCCAGGACACCGAGGGCCGCGGTTGCGTGAACGTGATCGGCTGGCTGGGCAAGGACGGCCAGGTGCTCGCCGAGGAGAAGGACACCCGCGGCGACTGCAAGATGGACACCTGGAGCTACTACGAGGGCGACAAGGTGCGGCGGCAGGGTCGCGATACCGACGGCAACGGCAGGCCGAATCTGCTCCTGCACTTCGACGACGGGCTGAACATCCGCATCCAGGAGTGGGCGAGCGACGATGGGCGCCGGCCCTCCAAGAAGGTCTTCCTCGATTCGAGTGGCGGCGAGCGCCATCAGTGCATCGACAGCGACGGCGATGGACGGCTCGAGCTGATGCTGCTGCGCGAGGGTGATGCGCTGCGCGCGAACCTGCTCGATACCACGGGCGATGGGCGCGCGAACCAGCGCGACGTCTACGCGGGAGACCAGCGCGTGCGCCTCGACATCGACACCAACGGAGACGGACGGCCGGACGTGGTGCAGCACCTCGACGGCGACGCGGTGCGCCGTCAGGAGGAGGACGCCGACTTCGACGGCCGCCTCGATCGCGCCTTCGAGGGCGACGCGCCGGTGCCTCTGGAGGGCAGCCCGCCCGTGCCCAAGGCGCTGCCGAGGCTGGAGTGCGGCCGCTTCGACCGCTTCTGGAAGAACCACTGAGCACCCTCCGGCGTTCTCCCGGCGCTCCGCACGTCGCCAGGCGTAGGCCGCGCGCGGGCCATGCCAGAATCCTTCCGGCGAGGGCTGCGGGTGGCGCCGAGGCACGCGATGATTGCGATCGGGCGCCGCGCACGGCCCCGACGGATCGGCGCCCCATACGCCCCGCCCCGGCCTGCGGACGCCGGCCGGCGCCGGGCTCATCGCGGAGGATTCCAAGCAGACCATGACGAGCCCGCTCCTCGAAGTTCAGGACTACGGACAGAGCCTCTGGTATGACTTCATCAGCCGCGACCTGCTGCTCTCGGGCGAGCTGCGCCGACTCGTCGAAGAGGACGGCGTACTGGGGGTCACCTCCAACCCCGCGATCTTCGAGAAGGCCATCGCCGGCAGCAGCGACTATGATCCCGCGGTCGAGACCCTCGTCGCCCAGGGCGTCCGCGAGCCGAAGGCCATCTTCGAAGAGCTGGCCATCACCGACATCCAGCTGGGCTGCGACGTGCTCCGCCCGGTCCATGCGCGTACCGCGGGCGCCGACGGCTTCGTGAGCCTCGAAGTCTCGCCCCATCTGGCCTTCGATACGGAGGGCACCATCGAGGAGGCGCGCCGGCTCTGGAAGGCCGTCGGGAGGCCGAACCTGATGATCAAGGTCCCTGCCACCGCCGAGGGCATCCCGGCGATCTCTCAGCTGATCGGCGAGGGGATCAACGTCAACGTGACCCTCCTCTTCGCCGTCGACGCCTACGAGGCGGTCCACGGGGCCTACATGACCGGGGTGGAGAAGTACGTCGCCGGAGGCGGCGAGGCCTCGGGCGTGGCCAGCGTCGCCAGCTTCTTCGTCAGCCGGATCGACGCCGTGGTGGAGAAGCAGGTCGGGGCCGCGATCGCTGCGGGCGCCGAGGGCGATCGAAAGGGCCGGCTCGAGAGCCTGATCGCCGAGGTCGCCATCGCCAACGCGATCGAAGCCTACGCCAGCTTCCGCGACACCCTCGCGGGTGAGCGCTGGCAGGCGCTCGCGCAGCAGGGGGCCCGGCCGCAGCGCGTGCTCTGGGCGAGCACCGGAACCAAGAGCCCCGAGCTGCCCAAGACGCTCTACGTGGATCGATTGATCGGCGCCGAGACCGTCAACACGGTGCCCGCAGCCACTTTCGAGGCCTTCAAGACCGAGGGCCATGTGAGCGATGCGTTGGGCGCCGATCCCGAAGCGACCCTCGCCCGGGCACGAGAGGTGCTGGCCACGGCCGCGGAGGTGGGCGTCGATCTGCGCGCCATCACGGACGAGCTGCTCATCAAGGGCTGCCAGCTCTTCGTGGACGCCTTCGACAAGCTGCTCGCCGCCGTCGAAGCGAAACGAGATGCCCTCTCCGGCTGACCGCTCGGGCACGCCCCTGGGCCGCCTTCGCCCTCCATTCCGCCCCCCTCATTCCGCCCTCCTTCGCCCCTCCATCGCAGCGGAGACAGCCGTGACCCAGCCCGCCGCCGGCCCCGAGGCCAGCGCACGCGCCGCCCTGGAGTTCGTGAGGCCCGGGATGACCCTTGGCCTGGGAACCGGTCGCGCCGCCGCGGCCTTCGTCCGCGCCCTGGGAGCCGAGGTCGAGGCCGGACTCGACGTGCGCGGCGTGCCCACCTCGATCGCCACCGCGAACCTGGCCGGCGATCTGGGCATCCCGCTGCTCACCCTCGACGCCGCCGGCCAGCTGGACCTCACCTTCGATGGCGCGGACGAGGTGGACCCGAGGCTCGACGTCATCAAGGGCTACGGCGGGGCGCTCGTCCGCGAAAAAGTGGTCGCCGCCTCGAGCGATCGGCTCGTGATCCTCGTGGGCGACGAGAAGCTCGTCGACCAGCTGGGTGCGCGGGGCAAGCTGCCGGTGGAGGTCATCCCCTTCGCGGAGCCCCTGGCCGCCCGCCGACTGCGCGCGCTGGGCATCGAGCCCGAACGGCGTGCCGCTGCCGATGGTGAGCCCTACCTGACCGACAACGGCAACTTCATCCTGGATTGCCGCGTCGGCCCCATCGAGGCGCCCGCCGCGCTGGACGCCGCCATCCTCTCGATCCCGGGCGTGCTCGGCACCGGCATCTTCGCCGGGATGGCGGATGCGGTGATCGTGCAGAGCGGTGAGCGGGTCGAGGTCCTTGGGCGCGACTAGCCGAAGCCCCCGCGCTTCGGGCTGGCCCGGGCCGCGCCGACGTGGGTAGAATGGGCGCGGAGGCGCTTCGATGCCCAAGCGGCCCTATCTGGTGTTGTCCAATCGCGAGCTGATCCCCCTCGAAGGCCCTTGCCGTGTCGAGGAGCATCAGGGGGAGTGGTACGTGCTCGGTGAGCACGACGCCGTCGCTTGCGCGAGTCGCGAAGAGGCCGAACGCTCGTTGCGCCTTCGCCGCCACGAGCACGACGCCGACGCGCTGGCCCGCGAGGCGCTCGAGGGCCTGGAGGGCGACTTCGAGGTGGTGGACATCCGGCCCTGAGGGCGTTCGGCGGGCTGCTAAGCTGCCCCATCACCGTCGGCCCGACCGCCCGGCTGCCGCCACCGGAGGAATCATGTCCAGCGAATCCGATCTCTACTTCCGCCAGCTGCCGGTGGGCGAGATGGCCAACCTCGCCTACCTGATCGGCAGCCGCTCGACGCGCGAGGCGCTGGTGGTCGCCCCGGCGTGGAACGTAGCGGGACTCTGAGATCAGGC
>CAZQMY010000357.1:0-6487 GCA_964594405.1 uncultured Spirochaetaceae bacterium
GTTGCGGGCGTCGCCCAGGATGAGCACGGTCGTGCGCTTGTCGATCACGGCGAGATGGTCCTTCCAGAAGTCGTGGAAGGCCTTGCCGAAGTTCGAGCGCGTATAGACGTTGATCACGTCGCCGCCATCCAGGGCCTGCTCGATGGCGGAGTTCACCTCCTCGTCCTGGAAGACCTGCGTGACTTCGCCGAGGTCCGAGACGAAGACGTACGAGCGGATGCGCGTAAAGGCCTCCTGCAGGCCGTACATGAACTGCAACATGAAGCGTGAGACGTTGGCCACGCTCGAGCTCACGTCGCACATGATCACCAGCTTCGGCTTGTCCTTGCGGCGGTGCTTGTAGATCACCTCGAAGGGGATGCCGCCGTGAGCCATGTTCCGGCGCAGCGTCTGATGCAGGTCTAGCTTGCCGCGCTTGATGCGCTTCTTGCGAATGGAGAGGATGTTCTTGATGCGCTGGGCGAGGCGGTTCACGACCTCGCGCATGCGGCGGATCTCGTCCTCGGTGAGGTGGTAGAACGACTTCTCCTGGAGCATCTCCTTGCGGAACTTCTCCATGTAGTCGTGGTTCTGCGTCTGCAGCTCGCGCTCGACGAAGTTCTTCACCGAGCGGCGCATGTTCTCGAGCAGCTTCTGGATCATCTGACGCAGCGCCTCGACGTCCTCGCTGCCCATGCCCTGCTCGGCGAGCTTCTGCGCCAGATCCTCCATCTGGCTGCCCGCGCCTTCGAGGTCGAGCTGCTCGGTGGTGCGGCGCCTGAAGAAGCCCACCTGGAGCATGTTCTCGATACGGTCCGTGCCGGCCTGCTCGGCGGCTTCGCGGATCATCTGCTCGAGCTGGTTCATGTCCTGGGTGAGCAGCGCCTTGGCGAGCTCGTTCAGGTCGATGTCCCCCTCCATCTGGCCCATGACGTCGGCCATCTGCTTCATGAGCTGCTCGATATCGATGCCCATCTCGGACATCTGATCACCCATGTCGCCGAAGGACTCGCGCAGGTTGTCGTAGCAGCCGGACCAGTAGAGGTCGAAGAGCTCGTCGTAGGTGGGGATCTCGTCGCCGCGCTTGACCATGGACGCACGAAGGGCGTCCTTGAAGATCTCTCGATCCTCGAGGGACAGCTCGTCCAGGGCGTTGAAGGCGTCCAGACCTTCCGCAACCGAGACCCGAATCCCGCTCTTGCGGAGCAGGTTCGTGAACTCGATGACCTTTCGCTGCATCGTCAGTGGAGGATCCCCTTCTTCTTCTCACCGCTGGCCGCAGGCATGGGCGCCGGCTGCGGACCCTTCGCGGCCTCCTCGGTCGCCTTCTTCTCGATCAGCTTGCCGAGCTCCTTCTGCGCCTTCTGAATGTCACCCTCGTACTTGAGGATGACGTTGAGGGTCTCGGTGGCGATCCCCTCGTCCAGCTCGTCGGCGTTCAGGGCGATGAGCGCGCGGGCCCAGTCAAGGGTCTCGCTGATGGAGGGCGTCTTCTTCAGGTCGATGCTGCGCAGCTTGTTCATCAGCGAGACGACCTCCTCGGCCAGGCGCTTGTCGATGTTCGGCACCTTGGTGTCGAGGATGCGGATCTCGAGCTCCTCGCTCGGGTAGTCGATCCACAGATGGAGGCAGCGGCGCTTGAGCGCGTCGCTCATCTCACGGGCGTCGTTCGAGGTCAGGAAGACCAGCGGCTGGGTCCTGGCCTTGATGGTGCCGAGCTCCGGAATGGTCACCTGGAAGTCCGAGAGCACCTCGAGGAGGAAGGCCTCGAACTCGGGATCGCTCTTGTCGACCTCGTCGATGAGCAGGAGCGTCGGCTTGTCGGCCGTGATGGCCCGCATCAGGGGGCGCGGCACGATGAAACGATCCGAGAAGAAGACCGAGTCCTGGGCGCCGACGCGCTCGGCGGCCTCGGCGAGGGTCTGGGCGTCGGCGATGGTCTCGCTGACCTTGTCCTTGAGGATCTGGGTGTTGAGCAGCTGCTTGCTGTACTCCCACTCGTAGAGGGCCTTGGCCTCGTCGAGCCCCTCGTAGCACTGCAGGCGGATCATGTCCCGACCGAGGGCGTCGGCGACGACCTTGGCGAGCTCGGTCTTGCCCACGCCGGCGGGCCCCTCCACGAGCACCGGCTTGCCGAGCTGCTGGGCGAGGTAGACGACCGTGGCGATCTGCTTGTCGCAGATGTAGCCCTGGTCCTGCAGCTGGGTGATCACGTTGTCGACTGACTCGAACATGAAGCCTCTCTTTGCTTGCGCTCTAGCTCTGATCAACTGCCGTGCTCAACCCATGAGGTTGAGCACGTGCCCCAGCTTCTCCTTCTTTGTGCGGAGATAGCGGAGGTTGTTCTCGTTGGGCTGGATCTCGATGGGCACGCGCTCCACGATGCTGATGCCGTAGCCCTCGATCCCCGCGCGCTTGCCCGGGTTGTTGGTGATGATGCGGATCTGGCGTGCGCCGAGGTCGGAGAGGATCTGCGTGCCGACCCCATAGTCTCGAAGATCGGCCTTGAAGCCGAGTCGGTGGTTGGCCTCCACCGTGTCGAGCCCCTCGGTGTCCTGCAGCGAGTAGGCACGGATCTTGTTCTTGAGGCCGATACCGCGCCCCTCCTGTCGCATGTAGAGGAGGATCCCGCTCCCGGCTTCGTCGATCATGCGCAGCGAGGCGTCGAGCTGCTCACCGCAATCACAGCGCCGCGAGCCGAAGGCATCGCCCGTGAGGCACTCGCTGTGCACGCGCACCAGCACGGGCTCGTCCGGCGAGATCTCGCCCTTGACCAGCGCCATGTGATCCACGTGATCGATGTCGTTCTCGTAGACGATGGCCTTGAACTCACCGCCCGCCACCGTCGGCATCACGCACTCGGCACCCCGTCGCACGAGGTGCTCGGTGCGCAGGCGGTGTTGGATCAGGTCCTTGATGGTGACGATCTTCAGATCGTGACGCTTCGCGTACTCCACCAGGTCGGGCATGCGCGCCATGGTGCCGTCGTCGTTCATGATCTCGCAGATCACGCCCGCCGGCTTCATGCCCGCGAGCCGCGCGAGGTCCACGGAGCCCTCGGTCTGGCCCACGCGCCGCAGCACGCCGCCCTCTCGCGCGCGGAGCGGGAAGACGTGGCCGGGTCGAACGATGTCGGCGGGCCGCACGTCATCGCGAATCGCCGTCTGGATCGTGTGAGCGCGGTCGTGCGCCGAGATGCCGGTGCTGACGCCTTCGCGGGCCTCGATGGAGACCGTGAACGCCGTGCCGTACGAGGCCGTATTCTCGTAGTCGGGCACCATCATGCCGAGGTGGAGCCTGTCGAGCTGCTCCTCCGTCATCGTCAGGCAGATGAGACCGCGGCCGTGCATCGCCATGAAGTTGATGGCCTCGGGCGTGGCCGCCTCCGCGGCCATGCACAGATCGCCTTCGTTCTCGCGGTCCTCGTCGTCGACCAGGATCACCATCCTGCCCGCGCGGATGTCCGCGATGGCGTCCTCGATGGTGGAGAGGACCGAGCCCGGCGAGCCGGGAGCGGCGCGCAGCACATCATCGCTGCTGCTGGAGGGGGGATTGGACATGTCTTGATCGGACCTCCCGTACGGACCCGAGATCGGGTTCCGGCGGGCGCGAATCTGCCGACGGACACCTCGCGGCGGAGTGGCGGACGCGGACCCGAGCTGCACAGCCGGGAAAACGCCGCAGCCTCGCGACGATAGGGAGGGCTGACTCCCGTGTCAATCAAGAGTCGAGCACGGCGCACGGCTGGAATCGGCGGCGGTCACGGGCCGAGACGGGCCGCAGGGACACGGGAGCGGGCGCAGAGGTGAAGCTGCCGGCTACTTGCCGGGTGCGAAGTTCTTCAGGACGCCCTTCAGGAAGTCCTCTTCCGAGACGCCGAACTTCGCACGGAAATCGTGACGCTCGTTCAGGCTTCGGTAGAGCACCCGCATCAGCTCGCGAAAGGTCTCGAAGACCCCCTCGCCGCGCAGGGCGATGGCGGGGAAGGTCGGGATCTCGCCCCACTGCTGCTTGATCTCGGTCAGGGGCTTGGTGTCGGGGAAGTCGCGCTTGTTGAACTGCACGACCTTGGGCAGCGCGTCGAAGTCGATCCCGTTGGCCTTGAGATTGGCCTCCATGTCGCGCCAGGAGTAGGCGTTCGCGCTGGCCGAGCTGCGCTGGCTGTCGGCGATGAAGGCCACCGCGTCCGCCCCCGCGAGCACCACCTTTCGCGTGGACTTGTGCATCACCTGGCCAGGGACGGTGAAGAGCTTCATCTTGACGCTGAAGCCGCCGGCGGTGGAGAACTCCACCGGCAGGAAGTCGAAGTAGAGGGTCCGATCGTCCTTGGTGTCCAGCGTCAGCATCTTGCTGCGCGCCGCCGGATCCATGCTGGCGTGGAGCTGCTGCAGGTTCGTCGTCTTGCCCGAGAGCGCAGGCCCGTAGTAGACCACCTTCAGCGTGATCTCCTTCTGCGCCATGTTGATCTGAACCATAGTCCTGCCTCGTGGGCCCTCAGAGCAGATCATGCCCGCCGCGGCGGCGGTCCACCGACCGCCCCTCCCTACGTGCTCCATCGGCAACTCGCGCATGAAGATGAACCCGCATGCGCACGATCTCGACACGCCGCCCGGGGATCACCGGAGCGCTGTGCTCCGGGGCGCGTCTCAGCGCCCGGTAGATCCGCCCAGGAAGGCATCCAGGATCGCGCGCGCCGCCGCAGCGGGCGTCGTCTTCTGGGCCTGGACGTCGCGCTCGAGGTCGGGGATTACAGCCTGGGCGGAAGGGGCGGCCGCCAGCGAGGCGCGAAGCCCCTCCTCGACCAGGGCCCACATCCAGGCCTTCGCCTGATGGCGGCGCGAGTCGACCAGCTCGCCGGAGGCCGTGAGCTTCTCGCGGTGATCGAGTATCACGGCCCACAGCGCCTGGACACCCTCGCCCTCCACCGCGCTGGCCAGCAGGGCCTGCGGCTGCCAGGATGCGCTGGTGGGGCGGATCAGCCCGAGGGCGTTCTGGTAGTCCTGGCGGGTGCGCTCGGCGACCTGGCGGGTCGGCCCGTCGGCCTTGTTGATCACCAGCGCGTCGGCGAGCTCCAGCACGCCCTTCTTGATGCCCTGCAGCTCGTCGCCCCCCCCCGGCAGAAGGAGCACGGCGAAGAAGTCCACCATCGACGAGACCGAGACCTCGCTCTGCCCGATGCCCACGGTCTCGATCAGGACCACGTCGTAGCCCGCCGCCTCGCAGAGCAGCATCACCTCGCGGGTCCGGTGGGCGACACCGCCGAGCGAGCCGCTGCTGGGGGACGGGCGGATGAAGGCGTCGCGCTCACGCGCAAGTCGCTCCATCCTCGTCTTGTCGCCGAGGATGCTGCCGCCCGTCACGGGGCTGCTCGGGTCCACCGCCAGCACGGCCACCCTGTGGCCGAGCCCGATCAGGTGCAGACCGAGCGCCTCGATGATCGTGCTCTTGCCGACGCCGGGCGCACCCGTCACGCCGACGCGTATCGCACCGCCCGTGAAGGGCGCGAGCGCCTCGAGGATCGCCTGTCCGAGGTCGGCGTGCTCCGGGCGCGTGCTCTCGATCAGCGTGATCGCGCGGGCGATCGCTCGGCGGTCGCCGGCCCGGATGGCGTCGCGGTAGTCCGCGGCCGACTCGAGACGCGCACTCATCCGCGCCGCTCGCGCAGCACCTTCAGCACCTCCGCGGCGGCCGTCGGAATCGCGGTCCCCGGCCCGAAGATGGCCGATACGCCCACCTCTCGCAGGAAGTCGTAGTCCCGGGGCGGGATCACGCCGCCAGCCACCACCGCGATGTTCTCTGCGCCCTGCTCGCGGAGCGCCTCGATGAGCAGGGGCACCAGGGTCTTGTGGCCCGCGGCCTGACTCGAGACGCCGACCACATGGACGTCGTTGTCGATGGCCTGCCGTGCCGCCTCGTCCGGCGTCTGGAAGAGCGGCCCGATGTCGACGTCGAAGCCGGTGTCGGCGAACGCGGTGGCGATCACCTTCATCCCCCGATCGTGACCGTCCTGGCCCAGCTTCACCACCAGCATGCGCGGGCGCCGCCCCTCCTCCTCCGCGAAGGCGGCCACGTCCTGGCAGACCTGTTCGAAGGCCTCGTCGCCGCGCTCCACCGAGCTGTAGACGCCGCTCACCGACTGGACGCTGGCGGCGTAGCGCGTGTAGACCTTCTCGAGGGCGTCGCTGATCTCACCCACCGAGGCCCGCGCCCGCGCGGCGTCCACCGCAGCCGCGAGCAGGTTGCCCTCGCCGCTCTCGGCGAGCTCGGTCAGCCGATTCAAGGTGCGCTCCACCTCCGCGGCGTCGCGACTGGCGCGGATCTGCTGCAGCCGGGCCACCTGCGCCTCTCGAACCGCGGTGTTGTCGATGTCGCGCACGTCGATCTCGGGATTCTCGTCGAGCACGTACTTGTTGACGCCGACGATCACGTCGGTGCCGGTCAGGTTGTTCGCCTGGCGGCGTGTGGCGCACTCCTCGTTACGCAGCTTCGGCATGCCGTTGTTGATCGC
>CAZQMY010000358.1:0-6475 GCA_964594405.1 uncultured Spirochaetaceae bacterium
GAGCACGCAGCCTCCACCGCTTGATCGCCCTCCATGTTCCTCTCCCTGGGACTCGTGCATGAGACTCGCAGGCCATGGCATCTCGCAGGGCGATCCGACGAGTCCGGCCTGGTGTGAAGGCCGGACGTGACACGCGTGCGGACCGTCGGGGTCGCAGACGGCGGACCCACGCCCGCCCCTCGCCCTCAAGCGCCGGCTCGTGTGCAGCCGAAGAGAGGGTTCGAACGAGCCCCGAATGATGCAGCGGGGCTCGATCGCGCCGCCCCGACGCCTGAACCCATCATCTTGGAGAGCTCTGGACCATGTCCGAAAACAACATCCTCCCTGGAATCGAAGTCAACCCGCTGCTGCTCTCGCGCGTCCTTCAGGGAGTGAACGTCGGCCTCCAGATGACGGGCGTGAAGCCCAAGGCCGTCGGCGCGATGCGCACGCCCAACGCGACGCATCAGCTGAGCGTCCTGATCGGGCTGATGGGGGACTGGACCGGCACGCTGGCCTTCAATCTCTCGCACCGCGCCGCGATCCTCTTCACGGGAGCGCTGCTCGGCGAGGAGCAGGACGAGTTCAGCGAAGACTGCCTGGACGCCATCGGCGAGGTGGCGAACATGATCGCGGGTGCGTTCAAGGATGGACTCGAGGGCTCGGAGATGGAGTTCGCCAACATCTCGTGCCCCACCATCGTGATGGGCGCGAGCTATGACTTCTACCACGCCACTGGGTTCACCCAGGCGTGCGCGCTCTTCGAGATCGACGAGATCCCGCTCACCGCTGCGGGAGAGCGTGTCTTCTCGGTGTCCGTCTCCATGATGAAGCGCTGAGGCTCGTCGTGCGCGCGTTGGCGAGGCCCCGGTCGGTCCCATCAGAGGACCGACCGGGGCCTCGCGCATTTCGGGGCATTCTTGCCGGCGCAGGGCAACGCGGGTGAATGTCCGGGCGGGATGGGCTTTAATCACACAGTCCCCAACCCGATGCACTCTCTCCGGAGCCGTCCATTCGAGGGAGAGAGGTCAGACAGGAGCCGCCCAGTGATCGAGTGGAGCGAACAACACCTCATGATCCGTGACGCCGTCCGCAAGTTCGTGGAGGCCGAAATCGTCCCGAACCTCGAGGAGCTCGAGCACGGGGACATGCCCCCCTATGACATCCTGCGCAAGCTCTTCAAGACCTTCGGGATGGACGAGATGGCGCGCGCCCGCTTCGCCAAGCAGATCGCGAAGGAGGAGGCCATCGCTGCCGGCGAAGCGAAGACCGACTCGGAGAGACCCGCCGAGATCGGTGGACGGGGTGACGCCGTGGCGATGCAGCTGATCCCGATCATCGAGCTCTGCCGGTACTGTCCCGGCATGGTCACGGCCATGGGTGTCTCGATGGGCCTGACGGGCGCAGCCATCATGTCGAAGGGGACGCTGGAGCAGAAGAAGCGATGGGGGCTCGACGTGCTCACCCTCGACAAGGTCGGCTCGTGGGCGATCACGGAGCCCGGCTCCGGATCGGATGCCTTCGGGAGCATGAAGTCTACGGCCAGGCGCACGGACGACGGCGGATACGTGCTGAACGGCAACAAGACCTTCATCACGAATGGGCCCTACGCCGACACGATCGTCTTCATCTGCAAGCTCGACGAGGCCGGCGTCGATCCCAGGGAGCGCAAGGTCCTCACCTTCGTCCTCGACTCGGGCATGGAGGGACTCACGCAGAGCAAGCCCATGCGCAAGATGGGCATGCATTCCTCGCCGACTGGCGAGCTCTTCCTGCAAGACGTGAAGGTCGGGGTGGACCGCCTGCTCGGCGGCAGCGAGGAGAAGTCGAAGGGCCGCGAGGGGGCAAAGGACACCTTCTCCACCGAGCGATCCGGGGTGGCGGCCATGTCCCTCGGCATCGTCGAGCGCTGCCTCGAGCTCTCGCTCAAGTATGCGAAGGAGCGGGTCCAGTTCGGGAAGCCGATCGGCGAGTTCCAGCTCATCCAGGAGAAGCTTGCGCGCATGGAGGTGGCCCGGCTCAACATCCAGAACCTGGTCTTCCGCACGATCGAGTCGGCGGAGGTCGGTCGCGGTCTGACCTTCTCCGAGGCCTCGGCGATGAAGCTCTACTGCGCGCGGGCGGCGACGGAGGTCGCGCTCGAAGCCGTGCAGATCTATGGCGGCAACGGATATATGAGCGAATATCAAGTCGAGCAGCTCGCTCGCGATGCGAAGGTGCTCCAGATCTACGCGGGCACGGACGAGATCCAGATCTCGGCGATCGCCCGGGACCTGCTCTCGCATTGAGGGACCGGACTTCGGGCAGCCGCGATCCGAGCCCCGTCAGTGGATCGTGGTGCCGGGCGGCCTGAAGGCCACGATCTTGATCAGATCGGTGATCAGCTGCTCCTGCGATGCCTTGATGCGCTCGAGTGCGTCGCGCGTGGCGCGCCTCGTCTCGTCCAGCCGCTTCTGCTGTTCGAGCGCGCTGTAGGCGGCGGAGAGCAGCGCCTCGCGCTCTTCGCCTTCGAACTCTTCCTCGATGCGTTGGATG
Organism: uncultured Spirochaetaceae bacterium; assembly: GCA_964594405.1. Taxonomy (GTDB): domain Bacteria; phylum Myxococcota_A; class UBA9160; order UBA9160; family UBA4427; genus CAZQMY01. The sequence goes on from CAZQMY010000358.1 coordinate 2,515, forward strand.
GCGCGAATGAGCTCACGGGCGAAGCCACTCTGCTCGGGATTCTCCCGGGCATAGGCCCGAGCCATTTCGATGATCTCTGCAGCAAGCATATCGGTGTAGATCTGCAATCGTCGTGCCCCGGTCCCTGCCGGATCGCGCATCGGGTCCATCGCCAGCTGGCGTGCTCACATGCAGGCGCAGCTGCCCATGCGTTGCGACGCCGGCCGCAATCGTGCCGGTGCGCGATTGCAGCGAGCCTGTCCTGCCGACTCCCTCCTCGGGAGGCTCGCGCAGGGTATTGCGTAGTGCGGGAGCGGCCCGTTCTTCATACGCGGATGTCGACGAGTCGGCCAACCTCCTCTTCACCAGGCGCCTCGCTCTCGCCGCTCGCGCTCGATTCGGGGGGCTCCGGCTCGGGTCGTCTGCGGCGGCGCTTGCGCAGCCTGCGTCGCGCCTGCCGGCGGTCTTCGCGTCCGGCGGACGCGACGGCTCGCAGGGGAGGCGTGCCCGTGCTCCGTGGCTCGATGGTTCGGAGGGTCTCGTCGTCGCTCATGGGGGGAGTCGTGCCGCCGGGGCGCGCGGCACTGGTCGCGCGGGCGGACGTTTCAGATTGAATGCTCCCGTTATCGCCGGCGTAGCGCCGAGGCCTGAGGAGAATTCCGGCAGCCCGGCCGATCTGCGCACGCGTTGCGACTCGTCAGCACCGTTCCCGCGCTGCGCGCTCGGCACGGGCGCTGGCGACCTATACTCCGTGCCCATGGGCGAGAGCATGCAGGCGTTGCTGGAGATCATGGCGAGGCTCCGCGATCCCGAGGAGGGGTGTCCCTGGGATCTCGAGCAGACCTTCGAGACCATCGCGCCGTACACGATCGAGGAGGCCTACGAGGTCGATCACGCCATCCGACAGGGCGACATGAACGAGCTCCGTGACGAGCTCGGGGACCTGCTCCTCCAGGTGGTCTACCACTCGCGGATGGCCAGCGAGGCGGGGCACTTCGACTTCGACGACGTCGCCGAGGCCATCTGCGCCAAGCTCGTCAGGCGTCATCCGCACGTCTTCGGCGAGGCGGACGCGCCTTCGCGCGCCGCGCCGAGCCGAGCGTCGCGTCGCGAGGAGTGGGAGCGCATCAAGCGTGCGGAGCGCGATCAGCGCGCGGGCGGACGCGAGCTCGATCCCTTCGAGGGCATTCCGATCGCGTTGCCCGCCCTCGCGCGTGCGAGCAAGGCGCTGCACCGCACGGAGAAGACCGGACCCGATGGTACTCGGGAGCTCGGGCCGCACGAAGCCGAGAAGCTCGTCGCACGCGAGGCGCTGAGCGCACTGGGTGCGGACGCGGCGTCTCCGGATTCGCGTACGATTGCAAGGCTCCTCTTCGCACTCACGGATGTGGCGCGCGAGGCGGGCGTCGACGCCGAGCGGGCGCTGGCCGACTGGGTCGAGGCACGGATGGATCGCGTGCGCGCCAAGGCTCCGCAGGGCTGACCTCTTCCGACCGCGCCCGACCAGGCGATCGCCCATAAAGCTGCTCGTCCATTCTCCCGATGACTCCCGAAGTGATCGGCGGGCCAGCTCGCGCCCCCTGCGTAGAGCTGATCGCCTTCGATCCCACGGACATGCCTCAGGGGCCGGACCCGGCGGGTCTGGGAGTGGAGCGAGCGCAGATGATCGTCGGCCGGACGGCCTATCCCGAACTCGAGCACAAGAGCTGGTCGCGCAGGCTCGGGCGTGATCTCCGGATCTTCGGGCCGGTCGCCTTCCTGCTGCTCTCGGGCCTGCTGCTCGCGAACGTCATCGCGCTAGTCGAGGGGCTGGGTCCCCGCGTCAGCCGCGACGATTTCGAGCAGCTCTACCTCGAAGGTGAGGACGGCACCGCCCGGGATGGTGGGCGGGGCGCCCCGATCGCCGTAGGCGATGTCGGGCGGGCAGATCAGCTTGGCCTTGCCGCCGACGCTCATCCTCGCGACACCCTCCGTCCAGCAGGCGATGACGCGGTTCAGCGGAAACTCGGCCGGCTGTCCTCGCTGGACCGAGCTGTCGAACACGCTTCCATCGCGCAGCGTACCGTGGTAATGGACCTTGACCTTGTCCGTCGCGGCTGGCTTGGCCCCCGAGCCGGCCTCTAGCTCCATGTAGATCAGCCCCGACTCGGTCTTCTTGGCCCCCTTCGCCTCGGCGGCCTTCTCGAGGAACGCCGCGGATGCCGCGCGCTCCTTCTCGATGGCCTTTTCTCGCCGGGTGGTCGCGAACTCGCGCAGCTTGGGGCCGTAGACGCTCTGGTCGAAGGACTCTTCGCGCCCATTGAGCGCGTCCTCGAGCCCCTGCACCACCCAAGTGGCCTCTTCCGCCGACAGCTCGAGCTCCCTGATGTTCTGCGAGGCGAGGGTGCCGAGGAAGTAGAGGGTCTTCTCTTCATCGCTCTGCGGCTGCTTGGCCTGGACCGCGCCGCCGATCAACAGCCCGAGGGTGGCCAGTCCGAGGGCGCACAGCCTGAGGGTCGTGGCGCGCGATTGGGCGTAGCTGGAAGATCGAAGAGCGGTCATCTGGACCTCATGGGGTTCGGGTGGACGGAGACGAGGCAGGAGCATAACCCAGGCCCTGGACGATTTGGGGAGGGATGCAGGGACCTCGCGGGCGCCTGCTAGGCTGGCCCCGATGAGCGATGGTCACGATCCTCCCAGAGACGATCGCCGCGCAGGCGCGGTTCCGCCCGGCCTCGGCGCCGCTGATGCGCTGCCGGCGGCGACACTCGAATTCCTGAAGGATGTCGGGGCACTCGGCGCTGCGCTCCTGCGCGTGCTGGGCGCCCTCGAACGAACTGCACGCCACCTCCATCCGCCACAGCTGCCTCGACTCCGCGCAGCGCTGGTCGATCCGGCCCGACAGCTCGATGCCGTCTACGCTGCGTTCTCCGAGCGGCCCGTTCCGAGCGAGCTCTCGCCGCTGGCAGAGCGCCTCGAAGCGGCGACATCACACGCCAGGCGAGCCGTCGATCTCTTCGCGGCCGAGGACGCCGGGCCGGAAGCCGTGGTACGCGTGCTGCGTGCCATGCACTTCCATTGTCGGGCCCAGGAGGCACTCTTCGTCCTGGCCGACCTGCTCCCTCCGGTGCATCGCTTCTTCCTGGAGCCCGGGGCCGATGCCCCCACTCGAGATGGGTCGGCTCCGCAGGGCACGGCGGGCGGTCTGTTGAGCGCGAGCAATGGCGAACACGATCGCGGAGGCTTCTCCCTCTACGTGCCGCCTGGGCCTCCGCGGGCGCGCCCTCTCGTGGTGGCACTGCACGGGGGCCACGGCCATGGCGCGGACTTCATATGGACCTGGCTTCGTGAGGCGAGGAGCCGTGATCTGCTCCTCCTCTCGCCGACCTCCCTCGGCGATACCTGGTCGTTCGATGGTGGTGATGTGGATGGGCCATCGATTCGCGAGATGATCGGGTTCGTGGGGACGAAGTTCGAGGTCGACACGTCACGCATCCTGCTGACGGGCCTCTCGGACGGTGCGACCTACACGCTCTTCACCGGGTTGGCGGCCGAGGCCCCTTTCACCGCGCTCGCGCCGGTCTCGGGAGTCTTCCATCCCGCCAACCTCGTGAACGGGAACCTCGAGCGCGCACGCGGCTGCCGGATCCGATTGATCCACGGCGCGCTGGATTGGATGTTCCCGGTCAATCTGGCGAGAGAGGCCCACCACATCCTCGAAGCTGCGGGTGCCCTGATCGAGTACGTGGAGATCGGTGATCTCTCGCACGCCTATCCTCGCGAGGAGAATGCGCAGATCCTGGACTGGTTCCTCGCGGACTGATCGCTTCGCGCTCAGCGGCCCGCGCGCAGCAGGGGCTTCAGGTACTTCCCCGTATGCGAGCCCCTGACCCGGGCCACCTGCTCGGGCGGGCCGCTGGCCACGATCGCGCCGCCGTCTGGACCGCCACCCGGACCGACGTCGATGATCCAATCGGCGGTCTTGATGACATCGAGATTGTGC
>CAZQMY010000359.1:0-6456 GCA_964594405.1 uncultured Spirochaetaceae bacterium
GTCTGGTTCCACCGACCCGCCCGGGCCGATGATTGGGTGCTGATCCATCAGGAGGGCAAGGGGATGATCCGGTCCCGCGGACTCGCCACCGGCATGGCGTTTCGCCGCGACGGCACCCACGTCGCCACCATCGCGCAGGAAGGTCTGCTGAGGCGCCCGCGCACGAAGCAGGGCTGACGCGCCCGCCCGGCGCTCCATGCGTCCCGAGTGTCCCGAACGTGGAGAAGGACCATGACCGAGAGATTCGACCCGGCCGGTGAGCCGATCACGGATGACGACGAGACGATCGCCCGCGCGCTCGAGGATGTGAGCATCCCGACGCTCCTGCTCTCGATGATCCACATGAGCGGCGATACGAGCATCCTCGATGGCCCCCATAGGCCCATGGGCGTCTTCCTCAATGAGGTCCAGGGCTTCATGAGCGAGGACGACAAGGCACAGGTCCGCGCCCGCGCCCTCGAGATCATCAAGGCCTACCGCGACGGCGGCTGCCGGCTTCCCGAGCCGCCCTCGCCCGAGACGATCCACCGCATGATGTCCTTCCTCGTGGCCGGCGATGTGCCCGAGGAATACGTGCCGATGATGCTCGAGGAGATGGAGCTCGACGGCGAGGACGCCCGGGGATTCCACTGGGACACCGACGTGGCGCAGGCCGATCGTGACCGGATCGACGTCGTGGTCATCGGCTGCGGGATGTCGGGGCTGCTGGCCGCCATCCGGCTCGCCGAGGCGGGGATCCCCTTCACGGTGATCGAGAAGAACGCCGGCGTCGGGGGGACGTGGTACGAGAACCGCTACCCGGGTTGCCGGGTCGACGTGGGCAATCACTTCTACTGCTACTCGTTCGAGCCCAACGCCGAGTGGTCCGAGTTCTTCGCGCAGCAGTCCGAGCTGCAGGCCTACTTCGACACGTGCATGCAGAAGTACGGCGTAGAGGGTCACGTCCGCTTCGAGACCGAGGTGCTCTCTGCCAGGTGGGACGAGGCCGCCCGGCGTTGGCGGGTCCTCGTCCGCGGCGAGGGCGGGGAAGAGGAGGTGCTGGAGGCGGCCGCGCTGATCAGCGCCGTCGGGCAGCTGAATCGCCCGAAGCTCCCCGACATCCCCGGCATCGAGCGCTTCGAAGGCGATTCCATGCACTCGGCGCAATGGCGCCCCGAGGTCGAGATCGAGGGCAGGCGAGTCGCGGTGATCGGCACGGGTGCGAGCGCGTTCCAGATCGTTCCCACCATCGCGGAGCGTTGCGGGAAGCTGACGGTCTTCCAGCGCTCGGCGTCGTGGATGTTCCCCAACGCGAGCTACCACGAGGCCACGCCGCCGGGCGTGAAGTGGGCGCTCCGCCATCTGCCCTACTACGCCCGCTGGTATCGATTCCTGCTCTTCTGGCCCGGCTGCGACGGCGGCCTCGAAGCCATGCGGATCGACCCCGACTGGGAGGACCAGTCGAGGTCCACGAGCGCGATGAACGAGGCCACGCGGGCGGCGTTCACGCAGTACCTCGAAGAGCAGGTCGGAGACGATCCCGAGCTCCTCGCCAAGGTGATTCCCGACTACGTCTGCCTGGGAAAGCGCACGCTCCAGGACAACGGCAGCTGGCTGAGGGCGTTGAAGCGCGAGGACGTCGACCTCGTCACCGATCCCATCGACCACATCGATGCCGCCGGCGTGGTGTGCGAGAGCGGGGAGCGACACGATGTCGACGTGATCATCTACGCCACCGGCTTCCACGCCAACCGATTCCTCTGGCCGATGGAGATCATCGGCCGTGGCGGCACTTCGCTGCGGGCGCAGTGGGGAGACGACCCTGAGGCCTATCTGGGCATCACCGTGCCGAACTTCCCGAACTTCTTCTGTATCTACGGGCCCGGCACCAACCTCGCGCACGGGGGGAGCCTGATCTTCCACTCCGAGTGCCAGGTGGGCTACATCATGCAGTGTCTCAAGGCGCTGGTCGAAAACGGCAGATCCGAGCTGGAGTGCAGGCAGGAAGTGCACGACGCGTACAACGCTCGGCTCCAGGACGCGCTCTCGAAGATGGTCTGGTCACACCCCTCCATCGAGAGCAGCTGGTACAGGAACGCGAGCGGCAAGCTGACGGTGCTCTCCCCGTGGCGCCTGGTGGACTACTGGCGCTGGACGAAGACGCCTGACCTCACCGACTTCGAGCTGCGATAGGCGCGGCCGGCGCCCTCAGGCGCCGCCCCATTCGACGAAGATCGGCGACGACCATGCGCGCTGCTCGGTCTCGCTCAGGCAGTCGTCGTCGACGGGCGCGTCTCCGGTGCAGAGGTTCACCTCGACGCAGCGTCCGCGTTCATCCTTTCGGCAGCGCGCGCCGTCGGCGTTGATCGCCATGATCGGCGCCTCGATGGCGCGCACGTAGTAGAGCGCGTCACGGCCGCCGGAGGCGAAATCGGCGTCACTGAAGGTGATGCTGCATCCGCTCGGATCCGGATTGCACTCGAAGCGCTTCCAGACGTCCTCGATCAATCCGTCGACCGGCTCGCCCGAGCGCTGCTGGGGCCGGATCCGGACCACCTCGATGCGCGTGATGGGGCGTCGGGTGTCGGTCGGGTTGTAGCATTCGCCGCGGCAGATCCGCTCGAGCTCGCGGTCGCCCAGGGCCGAGATCGAGTCCTCGGGGCAGCCGGGCTCCTGCTCGAAGGAGCCCACCGCCCGCACCTGGAAGATCGGCGCCTCGCTCATCCGCGCCTCGCCGCCCATCGGCACCGTGCCGAGCGTGGAGCCGGGGGCGTTCAGCAGATCGAACCAGAGCAGGATGCGGGGACCGCTCGTTCCGTAGACCTCCTTGCGCTGCATGGCCTCCCAGATCTGATCCCGGCTGCGCCCGTTCGAATGCACGGCCATGAGGCCGCCAGTCAGGAAGAACGAGGACGCGCGTTCGCTCTCTGACATGTCGAAGAACATTCCGCCGAGCGAAGGATCGACGTCGTGAGCTCGCGTCGGGTCGCGATCGTCCTCGCCGACGCCGACGACTTCGCCGAGGGCCCGCACGGCGGCCTGCGTGAGCCGAGCCTCGGTGACGTAGACCCGGCCCTTCTCCTTGAATCCCGTTCCCGGCCTGGCGGTGTGGTTGTCGCTGGAGGACATGAAGCCGAAGTCGAAGCGGCGAGGGGCCTGCGGATCGTCGAAGTTGCGCAGGGCCATGATGTACTGGGCCGAGCTGCGGGGTCGGTAGTTGAACGAGGGCTGAAAGCAGTCGCGGCACTGTCCCGAGTCGAGCCAGTCCTCCGCAAGGGCGTCGATGACGGTGCGGAAGCCGCGCACGTCGTGCTTGACGTAGAGGTCTCGCGCCTCGGCGGCCCGCCGTTCGCACTCGTCCGTGGCCAGGCCGGCCTCCTGGCATCGCGCGGCGATCAGCTCCCCCGCGCGCCAGCAGGAGGGGAGGAAGTCGTCCCTGGGCTCGGGGCAGCTCCGAGAGCCGTCCTCGGCGATCAGCACCTCGCGCCAATCGCGATACTCCTCGCTGTTGCCGTGTCCGGAGTAGATCTCGATCAGCGTCTGGCGATCCGGATCGTGCTGGTCGCCGACGAGCTGCTTGTCCCATGCAGAGCCCTGGGGTGTATAGAAGCCCCAGGTCGTGCCATGAGGAATCACCATCGAATCGACGCCCCAGTCATCGAGCTTCGCGAAGAGGCCGGCCGGATCGAGGGTGGTCTCACGGCAGTCGGTGGGCAGGTCGCGGACGGGCACGCCGTCGGGGCACTGCTCGGCGTTGACCAGCCCGTCGAAGTACTGGATGAGGTCGAAGGTGTCCTGATTGGGGCGCAGGAGCGAGGCCGCGCCGATGACGAGGCGCCCGGGACTGGCGCCATCGACGCTGCGGTCCCAGGCATCCGCCGGCGGGCGGGCGCCGATGGGTCGGGCGGTGATCTCGTCGTCTGCCAGGCCGCGCAGGATGACGTTCTTGTGCCCGTAGTGGTTGCCGGGCCTGGTCCCGAACTGCGTCCACTCCCAGCCGAGGAAGGCCGTCGTATCTGGATTTGCAGGGTCGGGTGCGATGGCGTTGCACTGTCGGATCGCCTCGATGGTCTCGGCCCACTCGCGCTCGCCGATCGCGACTGCGTGATCGTTGATGGACCAGAAATCGAGCGAGGAGCAGTGGCGCGCGTAGTCGCAGGCGTCCGAGACGGGATGCGCGCCCTCACCGCCAGAGAGCGGCATCGCCATCATGAAGGCGTCGAGGCTGAACGTGCTGTGCACATGGAGGTCGCCGAAGAGGATCTGCTTGGGCCGGCCGACGCCGATCTGCTGTGCGCTCTCTCGGGTGCGCGCGTCGAGGGTCGCGATCGTCTGCGCGTTGCGAGGCACCTCGGTGGGCTCGCCCGCACCCCAGTGCCTTCCGAGGCCACCGCTCCCGATCCAGTAGAAGAGCAGGAGGAGCAGCACCACCCCACCCAGTGCAATTGCGATCGACCTCGTCGACATCATCGTTCCTCTCGATGGCGCATCGGCGGGAGGGCCGGCGCGCCCGCTGGCCGCGGCGCCGGACGCCGGCCCCGCTTGGATTCGAACTCTCTGCTCAGGGAGCGTTGAAGAGCCTAGTGAGCGCCGCCTCCAGGTGCCGGTCCATCGAGGCGTCGTCGAGCTCCGCGAGGCCGGTGGCCTCACGGATGAAGTCGGAGAAGACCGCCCAGCCGAGGAGGGCCGCCGACGCGGCGGCGACCGAAGTGCGTTTCTCGATGCTCGCCGAGTCGGCCTCGCCGCCGCCGCGGCGGCCGAGCAGCCGGTCGATCACGGGGTACTCGTCCTGCAGCGCGCGAAGGTCCTCGCCATCCAGGGCCGCGCGCGCCAGTGCTCGCCAGTAGTCCGCGTGCCTGGCGAGCACCTCGACGTGGCTGATGCTCCCCGACTCGGCCTGACGAAGCGAGCTGGCGATGTCGTGGGCCAGCCGAGTCATCACCTTGCGCCTGAGCTCATCCATCCCGCCGAAGTGGCGGTGGATCAGGCCGTAGTTCACGCCCGCACGTGAGGCGATCTCGCGCCCCGATACGCGCGCGGGTCCGCGCTGACCGAAGAGCTCGGCGGCCGCGCAGACGATCGCGTCCATCACGGCCTGTCGGCCGCGGGGCGCGCCGCCGTCCTCCTGCTCCAGATCGGTCACGCCGCGAGTGTAGTCATCTGGCTGCAACCTTCCAGGTGCGCCGGCGGGGCGCTTCGCGGCGGTCGCCCGTGGGTTGCGCGCCTATCTTCGAGGACCAACCGTCGCGGCAGGGGAGGGAGCCTCATGAGCGAGACCGTCAAGGTGGAGAAGAAGGGCCCGGTCACCACGGTGATGATCGATCGGCCGGACGTGCGCAACGCCGTCGACCGGCGCACTGCGGAGGCGCTGGCGGAGGCCTTCCTGGCGTTCGAGCGCGACGAGTCGGCGCGTGTCGGGGTGCTCGCGGGCACGCAGGGCGCATTCTGCGCGGGCGCGGATCTCAAGGCCGCCGCCACCGGTGCGGGAGGCAACAAGGTGGTGGAGCCGCCGGTCGGCGAAGCCTGGAATCCGCTGAGTGAGGATGGACCGATGGGGCCCTCGCGCATGTTCCTCTCGAAGCCGGTGATCGCCGCGATCGCCGGTCACGCGGTGGCGGGCGGACTCGAGCTGGCGCTCTGGTGCGACCTTCGCGTGATGGAGGAAGATGCCGTCTTCGGCGTGTTCTGCCGGCGATGGGGCGTGCCCCTGGTCGACGGAGGGACGATCCGGCTTCCACGGTTGATCGGCCTCTCGCACGCACTCGATCTCATCCTTACTGGCCGGCCAGTGGGCGCCGAGGAGGCGCTGCGCATGGGGCTCGCGAATCGCGTCGTCCCGAGCGGCCACGCGAGGGAGGAGGCGGAGGCGCTCGCCGCGGAGATCGCGCGCTTTCCGAACGTATGCATGCGAGCCGACCGCGCATCCGCGTACGAGCAGGCGCACATGCCTCTCGACCAGGCGCTGCAGAATGAGTACCGGCGGGGATGGGCGGCCATCGAAGCGGGCGAGACGAAGCTCGGCGCGCAGGCCTTCGCGAGCGGCAAGGGGCGCGGCGGGCGCTTCGACGACCTCTGATAGCATCGTGGACCGCCATCGCCGAATGGTGGGCATGCAAAGGAGAGACTCTTGGACATCACCTGGCAGGACCTCGAGGCCATCAAGCGACTCAAGTACAAGTACATGCGATGCATCGACACCAAGGCCTGGGACGAGCTTCGCGAGTGCTTCACCGAGGATGCCAGCGCTGCGTACAGCGGCGGCAAGTACGCGTACCAGGGGCGGGAGGCGATCATCGGGTTCCTCTCGGGCGCGATGGGCCCGGAGAGCTTCCACTCCAGCCATCAGGTCAGTCAGCCGGAGATCGACCTCGTCGACGAACATACGGCGGTGGGGCGGTGGAGCCTGCAGGACTACGTGATCGACACGCGCTTCGACATCACGATTCGTGGTGCCGCCTTCTACGAGGATGAGTATCG
>CAZQMY010000360.1:0-4388 GCA_964594405.1 uncultured Spirochaetaceae bacterium
TCGTGATGGGGGAGGGCGCGGCCCTGTTCCTGCTCAAGCGGCTGGCCGACGCCGAGCGCGACGGCGACCGCATCTACGCCGTGCTGCGCGGCATCGCCGGCTCGAGCGATGGTCGCGGCAAGGGGATCACGGCCCCCAATCCGGCGGGACAGAAGCTCGCCATCGAGCGCGCCTGGCGGATGGCGGGACTCTCTCCTGCGGAGGCCGGCCTCGTCGAAGGCCACGGGACCTCGACGCGCGTGGGAGACGTGGTCGAGGTGCAGGCGCTCAGCGACGTCTTCGGTGCCGCGGGCGCAGCCCCGGGCTCGATTCCGCTCGGCTCGGTGAAGAGCAACATCGGCCATCTGAAGGGCGCGGCCGGTGCTGCGGGGCTGCTCAAGGTGGCGCTCTCGCTGCACGAGAAGGTGCTGCCGCCGAGCGTCAACGCCGAGCGGCTCAATCCCAACCTCGATTGGAGCGCCACGCCCTTCTTCGTCAACACAGAGGCCAAGCCCTGGGACGCGCCGGCGCAGGGCGTCAGGACCGCCTGCGTCAGCGCGTTCGGATTCGGCGGCACGAACTTCCATGCGGTGCTCGAAGAGTACGTGCCTGGAAGACTCGCGTCGCGGAAGGGCTCGGTCTCCGTGCCCGGCGAGACTGCACAGGTCTCCGTCCGCCTCGAGGACCTCAAGGCGCCGCTGCGCGGCACCGCCGTGCTGGGCGCCGCCACGCCCGACGAGCTGGGCGGGCGCCTCGAGGCGCTGGGCGATCAGGCGAAGAGCGGGCGGCTCCCAGCCCCCGAGCCCCCGAGAGAGGCGGATCTGCGCGCCGCCGAGCGCCTGGCGATCGACTATGCCGACGCGGCGGAGCTCGCCACCCGTGTCGAGCGCGCCGGCAAGGCGCTCGGCTCCGACTCGCCGGCCGTGTGGCGTGCCGTGCGCGCCCAGGGCATTCACCGGGGCAGCGGCGAACCCGGACGCGTGGCCTTCCTCTATACGGGGCAGGGCTCGCAGTACGTCAACATGCTGCGCGAGCTTCGCGAGCACGAGCCGGTGGTGGCCGAGACCTTCGACGAAGCGGACCGCGTGATGGCGCCCTACCTCGACCGCCCGCTCTCGAGCACGATCTTCGTGGATCCGGACGACGCGGCCGCCGTCGCGGCGGCCGAGGCAGACCTTCGGCGGACCGAGATCACCCAGCCCGCGGTGCTCACGGTGGACACGGCGCTCACCCGCCTGCTGGCCGCCTACGGGATCGTTCCCGATCTCGTGATGGGCCACAGCCTCGGCGAGTACGGCGCGCTGGTCGCTGCGGGGGCGCTGCCCTTCGAGGATGCGCTCGTGGCAGTGAGTGCGCGCGGTCGCGAGATGGCGAACCTCGAGGTGCCGGACCAGGGCAAGATGGCGGCCGTCTTCGCGCCGCTCGAGACCGTGGAGGAGGTCGTGGCGGGCATCGAGGGCGAGGTCGTCATCGCCAACATCAACAGCTACAGCCAGGCGGTGATCGGAGGGGCGAGCGCGCCCATGGACCAGGCGGTGGCGGAGCTCGAGGCGCGCGATCTGAAGGCTGTGTTCCTGCCCGTGAGTCACGCCTTCCACACCTCCATCGTGGCGCCGGCCAGCGAGCCGCTGCGCCGGACTCTCGAGCGGCTTCGGCTGGCCCCGCCCGAGGTGCCGATCGTCGGAAACGTCGACGGCGAGCTCTATCCCACGGGACCTGGCGCTGTGCCGAAGATGCTGGACATCCTCGCGCAGCAGGTGGCGTCCCCTGTCCAGTTCGTGAAGGGCCTCGAGACGCTCTACGCGGAAGGGGCCCGGATCTTCGTGGAGGTGGGCCCCAAGTCCGCGCTGCACGGAATGGCCGCCGACGTACTGGGCGATCGGCCCGATGTCACGACGCTCTTCACCAACCATCCGAAGCCGGGCGATCTCGCCGCCTTCAACAACGCCCTGTGCGGTCTCTATGCCAGCGGTCTCGGCGTCGGCCAGGCGCCCGCCGCGGCGCAGCCCGAAGCGAGTCCGCCGAGCGCCACCCGTCGTGCCGCGACGGCGGGGCCCAGGCCCCTCGGCACGCCACCCGTTGCGGCGCAGGGCGACCCCGCGGACGCCCGCTACGGCGAGCTGGGCAAGCTCTTCGCCGAGTTCATCGAGCGGGGCGCGCAGCTGCTCGGGGCGCCCGCCCCGCGGACCGACTCGGCGGCGCCGGTGGTGGTGAGCGGTGCGTCGCTCGGTCTTCCCGGTCGCAAGCGCGTCTTCGACGACGATCACGTGCGCAGCATCCTCGACGGTGAGCAGGGCATCGACGTCATCCCGAGCCGCTTCCGACGGGCGATGGTGGACAAGCACATCACGCGGCTCGTGAAGAGCGAGTCCGAAGGGCCGCACTTCGAGACCATCGAAGGGCCGGAAGAGGCGATCAAGCTGGCGGCGCGCGCCGGCGAATTCGACCTGGAGGCGGAGTTCGGTGTGCCCGCCGAGCGCATCCCGGCCCTCGACAAGGCGACGCGTCTGGCGATCGCCGCTGGCCTCGACGCGCTTCGCGATGCGGGCGTTCCCCTGGTGATGCACTACCGCACGACGCGCAAGGGCACGAAGATCCCGCAGCGCTGGATGCTGCCCGACGCCCTTCGCGACGAGACGGGGGTCATCTTCGCGGGGGTGTTCCCCGGCTACGACTCCTTCGCGCAGGAGCTCACGCAGTACAATCAGGATCACGGCAGACATCGCCTGCTGGAGGCGCTGACCGCGCTGCGCGCGCGCATCGACGAAGGAGCCGGTGGCGACGACGTGCTCCGCGCCGAGCTCGACCATCGCATCCACGCGGTGCGGGACGAGATCGAGGCCAATCCGTACGACTTCGACCGTCGATTCCTCTTCCGCATCCTGGCGATGGGCCACTCCCAGTTCGCGGAGTACATCGGCGCCCGCGGGCCGAATACGCACATCAACTCCGCGTGCGCGAGCACCACCCAGGCCTTCGCGCTGGCCCAGGATTGGATCACGCAACGGCGCTGCCGAAGGGTGGTGGTGGTCGCCGCCGACGACGCGACGAGCGACAACATGCTCGAGTGGATCGGGGCCGGCTTCCTCTCCACCGGCGCGGCCGCCACCGACGAGGTGGTCGAGCAGGCCGCGTTGCCCTTCGACCGCAGGCGCCACGGCATGATTCTGGGCATGGGCGCGGCGGGCTTCGTGATCGAGCACGCGGACTGCCCGGCCGAACGCGGGCTTCGTCCGATCTGCGAGGTGCTCGCGACCGTCACCGCCAACAGCGCCTTCCACGGAACGCGCCTCGACGTCGACCACATCCAGACGGTCATGGAGTCGCTGGTGTCGGATGCCGAGCGGCGCTTCGGTCTGGACCGACGGGCGCTGGCGCGCGAGCTGATGTTCATGTCCCACGAGACCTACACGCCGGCGCGCGGAGGGAGCGCATCGGCCGAGGTCAACGCACTGCGAACCGTCTTCGGAGAGGCGGCCAGCGAGATCGTCGTGGCGAACACCAAGGGGCTCACCGGGCATCCGATGGGCGTGGGGATCGAGGACGCCGTCGCGGTGAAGAGCCTCGAGACGGGACTCGTCCCCCCGGTTCCGAACTACCGCGAGCCCGATCCCGAGCTCGGAACGCTGCGCCTCTCGAAGGGAGGCGCCTATCCGATCCGCTACGCGCTTCGGCTCGGCGCCGGATTCGGCTCGCAGATCAGCCTCTCCCTCTTGCGCTGGGTCCCCTCGGCCGATGGTCGTCGCCCTGATCCCGACGAGCTGGGCCACGCCTCGCGGCTGGTCGACGCCGATCGCTGGTCGGCGTGGCTCAGCGAGATGGCGGGCCTGCCCGGCGCGAGCGTCGAGGTGGAGAAGCGCGTGCTCCGCGTCGTGGAGCGCAAGGCCGCAGCGCCCGAGCCCGAAGTGCTGCCCCTCGAGCCGCCGATCGTGAAGGCGCCCGGCGTCCCGCTCGCGGCGCAGCCGAAGCCGAGTGCGGTGAAGCCGGTGCCGCCGCCGCCCCCGCCCGCGGAGCCGCCGCCGCAGCCTGGCGGGGCGGCGGGCGACGACGCGTCGATCCGCGATCGGGTGCTCGCGATCGTGGCCGAGAAGACGGGCTACCCGTCGGACATGCTCGATCTGGACCTGGACCTGGAGGCGGATCTGGGCGTCGACACGGTCAAGCAGGCGGAGACCTTCGCGGCGATCCGCGAGGCGTACGACATCCCGCGCGACGCGGCGCTGAAGCTTCGCGACTACCCGACGCTGGCCCATGCGATCCAGTTCGTGAAGGACCGGGCCCCGGGGCTGGCGCCCGCGGCGGCGCCCGCTCCGGCTGGCGCGGTCGCTGCGGTGGCGCCCGCCGCCGCGCCTGTGGGCGACGACGCGTCGATCCGCGATCGGGTGCTCGCGATCGTGGCCGAGAAGACG
>CAZQMY010000360.1:4488-5722 GCA_964594405.1 uncultured Spirochaetaceae bacterium
ACATCCCGCGCGACGCGGCGCTGAAGCTTCGCGACTACCCGACGCTGGCCCATGCAATCCAGTTCGTGAAGGACCGCGCCCCGGGGCTGGCGAGCGGTGGGGGGACGGCGTCGGTCGCCGAGCCTTCCGAGTCTGTCGAGGAGCCAGCGGGCGCCGCGGCGGTGGTCGAAGAAGGGGGCTTCCCGCGGCGGGTGCCCGTGGCGGTGCTCCGGCCGGCCCTCGAGCACTGCGTCGCCACGGGCGTCGGGCTCGGCGAGGGCGTGCGCGTGGCCGTCATGCCCGATGGTGGCGGCGTCGGGAAGGCGCTCGTCAAGCGCCTGCGCGCGCGAGGGGTCGACGTGATCGAGCTCGCCCCCGACGAGGACGAAGAAGCGCTGACTGCCCGTCTGGAGGCCGCGCGGGCCGATGGGCCGGTGCACGGCCTCTACTGGCTCCCCGCACTGGACGCGGCGAGCGACGATCTCGCCGACCTCGACCTGCCGGCCTGGCGCGCCGCGCTCCGCCTGCGCGTCAAGCTGCTCGCCACCGCCGCTCGATGTCTCTACGAGGACCTCGCGGCGCCCGATCGTTTCCTGGTGACGGCGACCCGTCTCGGCGGATTGCATGGCGTCGGTGCCGACGGGGCTACGGCCGTTCTCGGTGGTGGCGTGACCGGCTTCGCGAAGGCGTTGGCACGCGAGCGCCCCGAGGCCCACGTGAAGGCCGTGGACTTCCCGCCCGGAAGGAAGACTGCCGCCCTGGCCGACGCGCTGATGGAAGAGACGCTCGGCGATCCGGGCGCCGTCGAGATCGGGCTCCTCGAGGGCGAGCGCTACGGCGTGGCGCTGCGCGACGAGCCCGCGCACGACGGCCAGCGCGGACTGATCCTCGATGGACAGACCGTCTTCGCCGTCACCGGTGCCGCCGGCGGCATCGTCTCAGCCATCACCGCCGATCTCGCGCGCGCGAGCGGCGGGCACTTCCACCTCTTGGACGTCGTGCCGGCGCCGAATCAGAACGACCCGGAGCTCGCCCTCTTTCGTGAGGATCGCGATGCCCTGAAGCGCCGCATCTTCGAGCGGCTCAAGGCCGGCGGCGAGCGCGGCACGCCCGTCCAGGTGGAGCGGGAGCTCGCGCGGCTCGAACGGGCCGACGCCGCACTCTCGGCGATCGAGGCCGTTCGCGCCTCCGGCGGCCAGGCCACCAGGCACGCCGTGGACCTCGGTCGGCGACAGACCCGCCTGCTCCAAGCCCA
>CAZQMY010000360.1:5732-6014 GCA_964594405.1 uncultured Spirochaetaceae bacterium
CGTGCGCGCCCCCGGCGCCCCGCCCACCTCGCACGCCGTGCACCCCACCCCCGGCGCCGCGGTCGCCATGGTCTCCGCGGCTACCCGCGGCGCCGACGAGCGGGTCGACGTGCTCCTCCACGCGGCGGGCCTGGAGCGCAGCCGGGCCCTGCCCGACAAGGATCCAGCGGAGTTCGACCGCGTCTTCGACGTGAAGTGCGACGGCTGGTTCAACGCCATGCACGCGCTGCAGAGCACGCCCCCGCGCGCCGTCATCGCCTTCCGCGGCGACAAGCCTGACGA
>CAZQMY010000360.1:6024-6418 GCA_964594405.1 uncultured Spirochaetaceae bacterium
TCATCGCCTTCAGCTCCATCGCCGGGCGCTTCGGAAACGCCGGTCAGACGGACTACAGCGCCGCCAACGACCTGATGTGCAAGTGCGTGGCGGGACTGCGTCGGACGCATCCGGAAACGCGCGGCATTGCCATCGATTGGACCGCGTGGGGCGACGTGGGCATGGCGACTCGGGGCTCGATTCCCGACGTGATGGCGCGCGCCGGCATCGACATGCTGCCCGCGGCCGAGGGCATCCCGATCGTGCGCCGCGAGCTCACGGCCGGCGCCCGCCGCGGTGAGGTGCTGGTCGCCGGGGCGCGCGGCGTGCTCACCGCCGAGCGGGCCGAGCGCGGCGGCGCCGCGGCCGCCGAGCCGCCGGGAGGCGCACGGCCGCTCGTGGGCGAGGTCACGGG
>CAZQMY010000361.1:0-6417 GCA_964594405.1 uncultured Spirochaetaceae bacterium
TCCGACCCACGCCGGCCTCCCCTTCGCCGGCTGTGCGAGCGCGGGCTGTCACAACTTCCACGACAACCAGGCGCTCTACGAGGACTTCCTCGTCGAACACCGCCAGGAGCCCGCGATCGCTCCGCATCCCTTCGTTCCGGCGCGCTCCGCGGGACCTCCCCGGACCTCCGGTGGCCTCGCGCCCCCGGTACCGCTCACAGCAGCCGCCCACGATGCGCCCAGCGATCTGCCGGAGCTCGACCGCTGGGTGGCCGAGTGGGCCGGGACGGCGCACGCCGAGGGCGGCGTGAACTGTCGGGACTGTCACGCACCGGAAGCCACTGCCTGGGTCGACGCGCCCGGGCTCGACGCCTGTGCGGGCTGCCACGAGTCGGAGCGGGCCGGCTTCCTCGCGGGTCGGCACGGCATGCGTATCGCCGCGGGGCTCGACCCGATGCGCCCCGAGCTCGCTCGCCTCCCGATGCGCGAAGAGGCGGCCTCCCATGCGCTCGATTGCAACGCATGCCACGGGGCCCACGACTACGACACGCGCCAGGCCGCCGCGCAGGCCTGTCTGCAGTGCCACGCCGACGAGCACAGCCTGGCCTGGGAGGCCTCTCCGCACGCGGCTCTCTGGCGGAGCGAGCTCGCCGGCCAGACCGCCCCCAACAGTGGCGTCTCCTGCGCGACCTGCCATCTGCCACGACTGACTCCGAAGCAGGGCGAGGGGCGTGTCGTCGTCGCGCACAACCAGAACGACTTCCTGCGACCCAACGAGAAGATGATCCGCTCCGTCTGCATGGAGTGCCACGGACTCGGTTTCTCGATCGACGCGCTCGCCGCTGCCGAGCTCGTCTCGAACAACTTCCGAGGTCAGCCATCTCGGAAGGTCGAGAGCATTCACTACGCGGCCACCCTCCGCTGGGAGCTGGAGGGCCGGTCGCCGCCATGGAAGAAGAAGGAAGAGGAGAACGAGCCATGAACTGCAACACCCTCGCGATCGGATGTCTGGCCAGCCTGGTCCTGGCCACCGGCTCGGGCTGCAGCCCGTCCAACGCCACACCCTCCGGGATCGCACCTCAGGCGATGGCGGACGCCCTGCATGCGGTGATGGAGAGCGACCGCACCGTCTACACGCGGAACGTCGTCAACCGTCTCGCCAAGGAGAAGCAGGTCATCAAGGCGAGCGAGCACTGGAAGGACGAGCCGGCACTGCCGCTGCCCGCGCAGATGTTCCGAATGGGTGCGGAGATGGTCGCCAAGAAGGACGCGGGCTTCACGTACTCGCTGCTCTCGATGTGGCCCATCAACAAGCAGAACGCGCCGCGCACATCGGTGGAGAAGGAAGGCCTCGAGTTCGTGGCCGCGAACAAGGGCCAGAACTTCTATGCCGAGGAAGAGCTCGGAGGGACGAAGTACTTCACAGCCGTCTATGCGGATACCGCCGTGGCCCCGGCCTGTGTCTCCTGCCACAACGAGCACAAGGACACGCCCAAGGACGACTTCGCCCTGGGTGACGTGATGGGTGGCGTCGTCTTGCGCATCCCGCTCGGCTCGTGAGGGCGCGGCACGCGATGGTCTCCGGAGCTCGCAGCGTCGTCCGAACGGCGGCGATCTGCGTGGGCCTGGCCGGTGTACTGCTCGCCTGCAGTGAAGCCGAGCCGCCTGCGCCGAGCGGATCCTTCCGGCAGATCGTGCCGTCGGCGCCGGCCGAGTCGAAGCCGGCGCCACCCGATCCCGTGCTCTGGGAGACGGCGCTGGAGGATCCGGCCCTGGAGGCCGGTCGTCAGGTCTGGGTCGGCACGTGCATCGCCTGCCACTCCACGGGTCTGGGGGGCGCACCGCTGATCGGGAACGAGAAGCTCTGGGCCCCACGCATCGCCAAGGGCCTCGAGGTCCTCGTCGAGCACGCCACCACGGGCTTCTATGGCGAGGTCGGCGAGATGCCGGCGCGGGGCGGCAACCCGGACCTCACCGACGCGCAGGTGGAGGCGGCGGTGCGCTTCATGGCGAGCCGGGCGATGTAGGGGCGGCGCGCCGGCCGGGGTGTCGATTCCGAGGCGGCGCCTCGGGGCTCGGGGTGGGGCGGTCGGTCGGACGATGCCCCGAGGATCAGGGTGGCAGGCAGGCGCCCTGGCATTCGGTCGGGCGCTGCACGGCGTGTACGCCGCCGGCGGTGGATCGATTCTTGTCGTGCCACCGGGGGGCTGTGTAAGCTGGTCCGACCCCCGGATGCCCCGACCCGGAATGCCGATGATCTGCGCCCGACCGCCCAACATCCTCCGATTCATGAACGCGAGCGCCTGGCTCTGTGCGGTGGCGCTCGTCTTCTCGCAGGCACCGCTCGGAGCGCGTGCCGGGGCCGAGGCGGGCGAGGATTCGGAGGTCGGTGAGATCATCGACATGAGTCCCGATTCGCCCGCGTCGTGGTCGCCGAAGTACCTGCTGGCCCCCGTGATCTCGATCTTCCGCGGGAGCGACTACATGTATGGGCACCAGGAGGTCGTGATCGATACGACTCCGTCCGGGGGCTACGTCGACCTCTTCTACGTCCGCTCGGGCTTCCAGAAGCGCTTCGAGCAGGGTGAAGCGCCGCTCAAGGTGCTCCTGCCCTCTCGTCTGAAGGCCGGGCCCCGGGACTCCCTGACCATCAGGGCGTTCACCGAGGGGTATCGGCAGCAGAGCGTGACGATGAAGGTGGGGCGCCACGATCGTCAGCTCAGCATCGATCTGGAGCCCCTTCCCAACGTCCTGAATGGCGTTGCCCATCGCTATTTCAATGGCCGATCCTCGATTTCCTTCCTCACCAAGGAGAATCTGACGTTCCGTCTCCAGGAGGCGGACGACGGCTTCGCGGTCATCCTCACGGAGACCGCGATCGGCGAAGACGCCCGCGGCGCGGTCGACACCCTGCGCAGCCCGCTCATCGCCGAGGGATACAGCCAGCAGCTCGGTGAGGACCTGATGGTGAAGGTGGTGCTCAGCGAATCCGGCGCCGGGTCAGAGGTGCGCTCCCGCCAATCCTACGATGCGCCACGCGACCTCTACGCCTTCAGCCTCGACCTGGTGCCCGCCGCAGGCGGCAAGGCGGCGGTGGAGCGGGCGCTCGAGGCGCTCGAGCGGCTCGACGAGGAGGTGATCGGCGGCTGTTCGGCGCGCTTCGACGACGTGCTTCGCAGCCGCCTCCAGCGTGGCGCCCTGGCGCGTGCGCTGACGCCCGTGGGCTCGTTCACCGATCCCTACGTCCGCGCGGCCATGCGGCGGCTCGGCGAGATCTCGGTGGACGGCGTGGTCGACTTCGTCGACGGATCCCGCTACCGGCCTGGGGTCGCGATGGAGCTGGAGATGTCCCTGTCCAACGCCGGCGAGGCGAAGGGCTTCCTGGCGCTCCTGCGCGGCTTCGTCGAAGAGCTCGAGAGCGAGCCGGTCGGGCGGCGCGAGTCGCTGCGCAGCCTGCTCGGACCCGAGCTGGCCCCGGATCGGTTCGCGCAGATCCTGGACGACGCGAGTGCCGCCGAGCAGAGCTGCCGCGGCGAGGGGTAGAGCCCGAGATGGATCGTTGACACGATCGCGTGTGTGACCTGGGGCTCATGGCCCGCGTCATGGTGCAGGGCGCTATGCTGCGCCCACTCCCGGTCCCGGGGAGCCGCGATGGCCAGCCTCTTCGATGCGCCCCGCTCTGCCGGACTCGAGCCGGGCGCCGGCGCGCCCACCGACCTCGCCGGCGACCGCCCGCGCGAGCGCCTGATGCGCCTCGGTCCGCACGCACTCTCGGATGCGGAGCTGCTCGCCCTGCTGCTGCGCACCGCGCCCGGCGGCGGTGCGCGGGCGCTCGCGGACGCATTGCTGCGCGGTCTGGGCGGGCTGCGGGCGCTGCGCCACTGCACGGTGGCCGAGCTGGCGCGGCGGCCCGGGCTCGGGCCCGCCAAGTCGGCTTCGCTGGTGGCCGCGGTGGAGCTCGCGAGGCGCCTGGCGCACCAGCCGCTCCGACCCGGCGATCGCATCGGCAGCCCCGCGGACGTACACGCCCACTTCCGCGAGCGGCTCGCGGACGAGCGCAGAGAGCACTTCATGGTGTTGCTGCTCGACGGGCGCCATCGGGTGATGGGCGAGGCCCAGGTCTCTCAAGGCACGCTGACCGCAAGCCTGGTGCACCCGCGCGAGGTCTTTCGTGTGGCGGTGCGAGAGGCCGCAGCGGCCCTCGTTCTCGTGCACAACCATCCGAGCGGAGATCCCACCCCGAGCAGCGAGGACCGCAGTGTGACGCGTCGGCTGATGGAGGCCGGCGAGCTGCTCGGGATCCGCGTGGTCGACCACGTGGTCGTCGCTGCCGAGGGCTTCTGCAGCTTCTCGGAGGCGGGTCTGCTCGAGTAGTCCAAGGATCGAATCCCGCTGCATAAATCCGCCCGGTTCGCAGCGGGGCGGAGACCGGAGCGGCGCCGGGCGTTCCCTCCAGCGGGAAATCGTGCCGATGGGCTAAGGGCGAGGGGCGGTTCGGACGAAATCAGTTCGGGACCCTGTCATTGTCGGCTTCAGCCGCAGTCATCCCGGGTCTGGAGGAGCCACCATGTCGAAGGTCAGCCTGGAGGAAGATCAGGAGCGCCGACGCACCGAGCGCGCAGAGCTGATCATCCGGGTGGACTACGCCACCGTTGACGAGATCTTCTCCGAGTTCACGCGCGACATCAACGAAGGTGGCCTGTTCATCGAGACCGAGAAGCTCAAGGAGCCGGGCACCGAGGTCACCTTGCAGTTCCGGCTGCCGGGCAGCGAGCGCGTCCTGCAGACGGTCGGTCGGGTCGTCCACGCCACGACGGGCGACGCCACCTCGCCCCCCGGCATGGGCATCGAGTTCGACGAGCTCGACCTCGCGGATCGAGGGCGGATCAACGACATGATCCGGAGCCTTCGCAACGGTCCCTCGGAGAGCTGAGCCCGACGTTCAGCGCGTGCCGACGACCAGGCGATAGCCGAAGTCCGCCTGGTCGAGCTCGAGCAGATCCGCGTGTCGCGCGTGCCAGCTGCCATCGTCGAGGTCCAGGCGCAGCCGCTCCATCGCTCGCTCCACGATCGAAGGCTCCAGCTGGGCGATGCCCGAGAGGCAGGCGCGCACGTCGGCATCCAGGTACGCCTCGGGCCTTCGCCAGTAGGCTGCGAGGAAGCCGTCGCGGCAGTCGGCCGGGATCATGATCGGCTCGACGCGGACGTTGCCGAGCCTGTCCGCGATGGCCTCCACCGTGGCCTGCTTCTGCTCGACGCTCGCGATCTCCGGCAGGTACTCGGCCACGAGCCAGTACCTGAAGTGGGCCGAGCCGTCGAAGGCGAAGACGACGCGTCGGGGCGCCACCCGGCAGAGCTCGGCGAGTCCCGCATCCATGTCCTCCCAGTGGTGCACGGTCAGGAAGGCGGTGGCGGCGTCGAAGCTGTCGTTGCAGAAGGGCAGGGCCTCGGCGACCGCACGGACGCACGCACGTTCGCGCTGCGCCGCCATCACGGACGAAGGCTCCACTGCCACGACCCGCCGGTCGTGCGGCTCGTACGAGCCCGCGCCGGCGCCGACGTTGCAGACGCGCCTGGCGTCGCCGAGCGCCCGTCGGATCTGTGCCTCGATGCGCGGCTCGGGGACCCGATGCTCGGCGTAGCGAAGGCCGATCGTGTCGTAGACCTTCGGATTCGAGGCGATCGCCCAGGGATCGGGCCGGCTCACCGTGGCCGATCTCAGAAGGGGATGTCGGACTCCGGCGGACCGCCCCCAGAGCCGCTGCCCATCGGATCCGATCCGCCGCCCCCGTACCCGCCGCTCTGGCCGCCGCCCCCGCCGCCGCCGTAGCTGCCGCCGCCGCCGCCGCCATCGCCGCTGCCGCGCGGACCGCCGAGGAACTGGACCGTCTGGGCGTTGATCTCCGTGGTCTGGCGCTTGTTGCCTTCCTTGTCTTCCCAGTCGCGAGTCTGCAGGCGGCCTTCGACGTAGGCGGTCCGGCCCTTGGAGAGGTACTGCGCGCAGAGCTCGCCGAGCTTTCCCCAGGCCACGATGCGGTGCCACTCGGTCCGCTCGACCCGCTCGCCGCTCTTGTCGGGCCAGTTCTCGCTCGTGGCCAGCGTGAAGCTGGCGACGGCCTGGCCGCCCGCCGTGTAGCGAAGCTCGGGGTCGCGGCCGAGGTTGCCGATCAGGATGACTTTGTTGACGCCTGCCATGGGAGGTTCTCCGTCGGGACTCTGGGGATCGGGGCGCGGTGAAGGGGCGCGATGTCGGAGCGTGATTCAGGGGCCGGACCCTGAGTCCGGGGTGTGATTCGAGTGGTCGGGACGTGCTGGCGTGGATTGGGGTTGGCTCGGCGCGAGCGACGATCGCCGGTGTGCCCTCCGAAGGAGCCGATTGCCTCGGCGCCAGCCGTGGCGCGGGGCATCCGAGCCTGGATGGCTCATGGCGGCCGGTCG
>CAZQMY010000362.1:0-6409 GCA_964594405.1 uncultured Spirochaetaceae bacterium
AGTTCTTACTCTCACTCGAAGACGACCTGCTGCCGATCTTCGAGGCGGATCGCGCCGCCCAGAGGTGGGACCGCGTGGGCGTCGAGGATGGCGAGGCCATCGAGAACAAGATGCTGAGCCGGGTGATCGAGGGCGCGCAGAAGAAGGTCGAGGCGCGCAACTACGACATCCGCAAGCACCTGCTCGACTACGACGATGTGATGAACAAGCAGCGCCAGGCCTTCTACGCGCGCCGCATGCAGGCGCTCGCCGACGAGAACCTCGACGAGGAGATCGAGTCGATGGTCGAGGGATTGATCGTGAGCATCCTCGACGAGGTCTGGCCCGCAAAGGGCGACGTGGACGACGAGGTGATCGGCGACGTCATCTCGCGCGTGGAGCACCTCTTCGGCTACACGCTGGCCACCGACCAGCCCCCGATCCGCCGCGAGGACGGCCAGTATCAGGCCGATCGCGATCAGCTCGGCCTCGGCGTCTACGAGCTGCTGATGGCAGCGCTGAAGGAGAAGGGCGCCGCCTGCGAGGAGCTGCAGAAGGAGTACGCGGAGTTCGGCTATCCGGACTTCGAGCAGTTCGAGCGCGACATCCTGCTGCGCGTCCTCGATGCGCAGTGGAAGGACCACCTGCACAGCATGGATTCGCTGCGCGAGCACATCAATCTCCGCGGCTACGCGCAGCGCGATCCCAAGATCGAGTACCAGCGCGAGGGCTTCGCGCTCTTCGGCGAGATGGAGGACCGCATCGACGAGCAGGCGGGGGAGACGATCTTCAAGTTCGGCTTCCCGCGTCCACGCATCGAAGCGGCCCCGGCGCGCCAGGCCGCGCCCGCCACCGCCTCGGGCCGATCGGCGGCGCCGGCCAGATCGCCCGCTGCTGCGGCCGGTGCCGCCGCCCCCTTCGCGGCCGCGGCACAGGGTGGACAGTCCGTGCCCAAGGTGGGGCGCAACGACCCCTGCCCCTGCGGCAGCGGCAAGAAGTACTAGAAGTGCCACGGGTGAGGCCGCGGTGACGGCTTCCGAGCTGCGCCCCAGCGAGGCGGCGCTCGCCGCGATACGGGTTCCGGGCTTTCGTGCGGCTGGCGTGCATTGCGGAATCAAGGCGGCCGAGCGGGATCTCGCGCTCTTCGTCTCCGAGTGTCCCGCCGTGGTCGGCGCCGTGCTCACGCGGTCTACGATGCCAGGCGCGCCGGTCCTGCTCTGTCGCGAGCGGCTGGCAGCGGGCGGCGAGGGGCGGGCGATCGTCGTCAACAGTGGCTGTGCCAACGTGGCGATGGGTGAACGGGGGCTCAAGGATGCCCATCGGATGGCGGCGCTGACGGCCAGGCAGCTCGGCTGCGACGAGAGCGAGGTCTATGTCGCATCCACCGGCGTAATCGGCCAGCCGCTGCCCATGAAGAAGATCGCCGCCGGCATCGCCGAGGCGGCCGGCGAGCTCGACGAGTCCGGCCTCGTGGCGGCCGCCGAGGCGACCCGCACGACCGACACCTTCACGAAGATGGCGAGCCGCCGCGTGCGAATCGGTGGCCGAGTGGTCACCGTGGCGGGCACGGCCAAGGGCTCGGGCATGCTGCAGCCGAACATGGCCACCATGCTCTCGTTCCTGATGAGCGACGTCGCGATCACGCGCAGCTGCCTGCGTGCGGTGCTGCGCCGGGTGGCCGACGCCACGTACAACCGCGTCACCGTGGACGGCGAGGGCTCGACCAGCGATACGGTGCTCATGCTCGCCAACGGCGTGGCGGGCAACCGGCGCCTCAGCCGGCTCTCCGACGCCGAGACACGCCGCTTCGCGGCGGCCGTGCAGGAGGTGGCCACGGAGCTGTCTCGGATGCTGGCCAGAGACGGCGAGGGCGCGACGAAGCTGGTCACCGTGGACGTGCGCGGCGCGAAGTCGAACGCCGAGGCCGAGCGGGCGGCGCGTCGCGTCGCCAACTCGCTGCTGGTCAAGACCGCGATCTACGGCCGCGATCCGAACTGGGGGCGCATCCTGCAGTGCATCGGGGACGAGCGAGTCGCCATCGCGGCGGACGCGGCGGTGGTGAAGCTCTGCGGGGTCCCGGTTTTCCGGCGGGGAAGCGGGCTGGGCCAGGCCGCTCGCGAGAAGGCGGCCGCGCGTCTGGAGGCCGAGGAGGTGGGGGTCGAGGTCGATCTCGGGGTGGGGCCGGGCGTCGCGCGCCTGTGGACGTGCGATCTGACCTACGACTACGTCCGCATCAACGCCGAGTACACCACCTGAGGGCGCGCCCTCCGCCCGCCGTGGTCCGCGCGTCCGGATTCTGCTAAACAGCCGCCAATTCACACGTTCCGAGTCGCCCCTGCGGTGCCCTCAGCGCGTTGTACGCGCGCGGGGGGTTTGGGGGAGGACCGATCTCGGAGCGGAGGACGAACCGCGAAGGAGAATCGAATGTCCGAGACGACGGCCCCGCCGTCGGCCGCCGAAGATGCGGCCGCAGTCCTACCTCCCACGACGCCCGAGGCGGAAGCCTCTGCCGCCGCCGGCCAGGCGGCGATGGACGTGCCCAAGCAGGACGTGTCCATCCGCAGCCTGCTCGAGGCCGGTGTGCACTTCGGTCACCAGACCCGCCGCTGGGACCCGCGCATGCGCAAGTACATCTTCGGATCGCGCAACGGCACCCACATCCTCGACCTCGATCAGACCCTGCCGAGATTGAAGTCCGGCCTCGATTATGTGCGCGAGGTCACGAGCGATGGCGGTCTCGTGCTCTTCGTCGGCACCAAGCGCCAGGCGGCCGGCATCATCGAGGCGGAGGCCAAGCGCGCGGGTCAGCACTACGTCAACAACCGCTGGCTGGGCGGCATGCTGACCAACTGGAAGACCGTCAAGAAGTCCATCGACACCTACAAATCCCTGCTCGAGATCCTCGGCGACGAAGAGAAGAAGGATCAGTACTCCAAGAAGGAGCTCGCGAGGATCAGCCGACAGGTCGAGAAGTACGCCAAGTCCCTGGCGGGCATCAGGGAGATGCCGCGGCAGCCCGACGCCATCTTCGTGATCGACGTCTCCAAGGAGAGCATCGCCATCAGCGAGGCTCAGCGATTGTCGATTCCGATCCTCGCGGTGGTGGACAGCAACTGCAACCCGACCGGGATCGACTTCGTCGTCCCGGGCAACGATGACGCGATCCGCTCCATCGAGCTCTACTGTCGCGCCGTCGCCGATGCATGCATCGAGGGCGAGCAGGCCCATCAGGCGAAGCTGCGCGACGCGAAGCCCGAGCCGACCGAGGCGGAGGCCAAGCCCACCACCGGACGACGCGTGGTCGAGATCAAGCAGGCTCCGCGGCGCAGCCGCGCGGGCGGCGCCGGCGGCCGGACCCACTCGTCGGGGGGCTGGGGAGACAAGGACGAGGCCAAGGGCAAAGAGGGCGACTCGCCCGCCGCGCCCACCGCGCCCGCCGCGCCCGAGGGTGGCGAGCAGTCTTGAGGGGGCCGGCCCGCGGGCCGGTATCCCGTGCGCGGCGCGCGTTGCGCGCAGCCCGCGCTGAGTGCACAACGGAGACCGAGGCCGCACCGCGGTGCAGTGAGGCCTCGACCCGGCAGCCCCGCGGCCGCCGGCAACGCGAACCGAGAGCGGTGAACACGGAGATAGGGAGCGAGTCGTGGCAGAGATCTCTGCAAAGGATGTGAAGGCCCTGCGTGAGAAGACCGGCGCGGGCATGATGGATTGCAAGAAGGCGCTGAGCGAGGCGGGGGGCGACGTCGAAAAGGCCACCGAGCTGCTGCGCGAGCGTGGCCTCTCCAAGGCCGGCAAGCGCGCCGGGCGCGAGACCAGCGAGGGCTCGGTGGGGATCGCCATCGAGGGCGGTCGCGGCGTGATCATCGAGCTGGGCTGCGAGACCGACTTCGTGGCCAAGAACGAGCAGTTCCAGACGCTCGTGCAGGAGGTCGCCGACGCGGCGCTGGCCGCCGGCGCCGGTGACGCCGCCGCGGCGCTGGCGGCCAAGGTGGGCGACGCCTCCGTCGAGGAGCACATCCAGAACAACGTCGGTCGGCTCGGCGAGAACATCCAGCTCAAGCGGGTGGCTCTGCTCGAGGGCGACGGCGTCGTCGGGGGCTACGTGCACGGCACCGGCGGGATCGGCGTGATCGTGGCCATCCAGTCGAGCTCGCCCGGCGACCTCGGCGACGTGCCCAAGGACGTGGCCATGCACGTGGCGGCGCACGACCCGACGCCCCTGGCGGTCGACGAGGACGGCGTGGATCCCGCCGTGGTCGAGAAGGAGCGGGACTTCCTGACCAAGCAGGCCCTCGAGAGCGGCAAGCCCGAGAGCATCGTCGAGAACATGGTGAACGGGCGCATGAAGAAGTTCTTCGCAGAGAACTGCCTCAACGCGCAGGGCTTCGTGAAGGATCCCGACCAGAAGGTCGGCGCCTATGTGAAGGCCGCCGGCGGCGCCAGCGTCTCGGACTTCGTGCGATTCAAGCTCGGGGAGGGCGCCGATCAGTGAAACCGGCCTACGAGCGGCTTCTGCTCAAGCTCTCCGGAGAAGGTCTCGCCGGCGGTGACGGCAACGGGATCAATCCCGGCGTCATCCAGGGCGTGGCCGAGCAGATTCGCGATCTCCACGCGATGGGGATCGAGGTCAGTATCGTGATCGGCGGCGGCAACATCATCCGCGGGATGACGGCCGCCAGCCAGGGCATGGAGCGGGCCAACGCCGACTACATGGGCATGCTGGCCAGCGTGATCAACGCGATGGCCCTGCAGGACGCGCTCGAGAAGGTGGGCCTCGAGACCCGGGTGCTGACGGCCATCGACATCAAGGCCGTCGCCGAGCTCTACATCCGCCGAAGGGCGATCCGCCACCTGGAAAAGGGCCGGATCGTCATCTTCGGCGGCGGCACCGGCAACCCCTACTTCACCACCGACACGGCGGCGGCGCTGCGGGCCGCCGAGGTGAACGCCGACGTGATCCTCAAGGCCACCCAGGTGGACGGCGTCTACGACTCCGACCCCGCCAAGAACGTCGACGCCGTGCGCTACGAGCGCCTCTCGTATGCGGAGGCCATGCAGAAGAACCTGCAGTTCATGGATCAGGCGGCCATCGCACTCTGCCGCGAGAACCGGTTGCCCATCGTGGTGTTCGATATGAGTGTGGCGGGAAACATCCAGAAGGTGGCGCTCGGAGAGAACGTCGGAACGACCGTCACGGAATAGCGCGAGACTGGGCGCGAACCCGAGCAAGCGAGGAGGAGGGACGATGGCCGGCGAAGAAGAGATCCAGATGGTGCTCGACGAGGCGCGCGAGGCGATGAACAAGACCGTCGAGAGCTACCGCGTACAGCTCATCAAGGTGCGTACCGGCCGGGCCAGCTCGACGCTGCTCGACAGTGTGACCGTCGACTACTTCGATACGCCGACGCCGCTGAAGCAGCTCGCGGCCATGAGTGTGCCCGATCCGCGCATGATCGTGGTCTCGCCCTTCGACAAGTCCGCGATCGGCAACATCGAGAAGGCGATCCAGCAGGCCAATCTCGGTGTGACACCCAGCAATGACGGTAAGGTGATCCGCATCTCGATTCCCCCGCTCACCGAAGAGCGGCGCAAGGACCTGGTCCGCCAGGTGAAGAAGATGGCCGAGGATCACCGGGTGGGGATCCGGGACGCACGCCGCGAGGCCCTCGGCATGCTCAAGGATCTCGAGAGTGACGGAACCCTCGGCAAGGACGACCACCATCGGGCCGACAAGATGGTCCAGGACGTCACCGACGAGTACGTCGGCAAGATCGACGAGATGACCTCCCAGAAGGAACAGGAAGTCCTCGAGGTCTAGACCATGGGCAACGCGGCGGGCAGCGCAGGCGGGCGGGGCCCGCAGACCACCGGAGGGGCGGCGCCGTCGACGGCCACGCCACTGGTGCCCCGTCACGTGGCCATCATCATGGACGGCAACGGGCGCTGGGCCGAAGCGCGCAACATGAGCCGCAACGAGGGCCATCGCGCCGGCCTCGAATCGGTGCGCGACACGGTCCGCGCCGCGGGCGAGCTTGGCATTCGCTATCTGACCCTCTATGCCTTCTCCATCGAGAACTGGAACCGCCCGAAAGAGGAGGTCGGTGCACTCATGGGTCTCGTGGAGACCTACCTGGAGGAAGAGATCTCCGAGGCGATGGACAATGGTGTGCGCGTGCGCTCGATCGGCCGCCAGGACCGGCTGCCGCCGAGCACCCGCGCCGCGGTGCAGGAGGCGGTGCGCCGGACCGCGGACAACAGCGGCCTTGAGCTGATCTTCGCGCTCTCGTATGGCGGCCGCACCGAGATCGTCGACGCGGCGCGCCGCGCCATCCGCGCCGCCGAGCGCGGCGAGATCGATCCCGACGGTCTCGACGAGAAGGGCTTCACGGCCTTCCTCTATGCGCCGGATGTCCCGGATCCGGACCTGCTGATC
>CAZQMY010000363.1:0-6396 GCA_964594405.1 uncultured Spirochaetaceae bacterium
ATCGCCAGAGCTTGGCGTCGACCTGTCGCTGGATCTGGAGTGCGTCCTCGAAGCGGTTGGCTTCGGCCTTCGTCCAGGTTCCGGCAAGCTCGTCCAGGTCGTCGTATTCGACCGACCCGGTTCCTTCCGCGAGGCCCAGTCGCTCCGACAGAAGGGCCAGAACCGTCTTGTTCAGGCTCTGGCCGCGCCGCTCGGCCTCACGATCGAGCGCGGCGCGCAGCGCCGCGCTGATCGAGCGGATTGTCATCTGATCCGATGCCTGCATCCGAGGCATCATAGTGCACTCATCTGATGGAGGCAATTCGCCGCCAGGGCCGCATCTATGGGAGGTCCTGCACGCGGTGGCAGAGGCGTGGGGGGATCGCAACCCGGATCCGAACCGCGATCGATTCTTCTTGATCCCTCGTGATCCTTCTTGATCCCGCATGACCCCCCGTCGGCCGACGCGAGAGTCCAGGTGGATATGCGGCGATCTCGCCCGAAGCTCGGACTCCGTTCAGAGAAGGTCTGCGATGGACGCGGCCGCCCGCCGGGCGCCGTCCGTCTCGACCGGCCTCGGCTGCCTCGCGCTTCGAAGCTCGACGACGAGCGCGTCCGCGATCGTTTCGGGAGTCTCCGACGCGTAGTCCATGCAGCGTCCAGCCCCGTAGTTGTCCAGCCGGTGCCGAACATGGATGTTCTGCTCGAAGTGGTGGGCCAGGGGGAAGTAGAGGAACGGGCGCCGGTTGGCGGTGAGCTCCATCGCGGTCGTGAGACCCCCCTGCACGATGGCGACGTCGCACACGGCGAGGTGCCGGTAGAGGTTGTGGACGTAGGGGACGATCTCCAGCCCTTCCCGCGCCGGGAGGCTGGCGGGATCGATCCTCGGACCGGCCACCACGAGCATGCGCAAGGCGGGCTCGAGCCGCTTCGCATGCGGGTAGGCGTCGATGATCCGGCGAAGGAGGTGGTGGCCCACGCCCGACCCGCCGACGCTCACGATGCAGACCTTCTCGTCGGGTCGGTAGCCGAGGGCGTCCCGAAGCTCCTGCGGGTCGCCTAGCGCAGCGGGATCGAAGCCCGTGACGTATCCGGCGAAGTCGTAGTGCGCCTCGGTCCATTCCCGGATCCCGGGGAGCTCGGGGCCGAAGGGCCGGGTCACGACGTCCTCGGGGTTGCCGAGGAAGATCGCGCGATCGCGCACGTCGGGGCGCCCCTCGATGTGGCCGATCATCTCCGCGTTGTAGTCGGCCGTCAGGTAGGCCTCGTGGTCGTCTCCCTCGGACATCGGCAGGAAGCCCACGAAGTCCGTCAGCCACGCGTAGGGGGCCCGCTTCTCGTTCGGGTTCTCGTGAAGGTAGTAGTCGATCTCCCAGGACTCGTCGCCGACGACGAGGTCGTAGGCGCCTTCCCGCATGACGTCGTGAAAGATCATGAAGTCGTGGATCATGATCTCGTCCATCCGGCGAATGGCCTGGAAGCAGTGCAGATCGTGCTCGGCCGACTCGCTCTCGATGTGTCTTGACTCGCTGGCGAGCTTGCGGCTCGCCTCGTGGATCGATTCGCCTTCGGCCGACAGCACCCGGGTGACGGGATCCTGGGCGAGCCAGTCGACCTGGAGGTCGGGCACGGCCCGGCGTAGCTCATGCGCGATGGCGATGTCGCGTTGCGCGTGGCCGAGACCGATCGGCGACGAGACGAAGAGCGCCCGCTTCGGGCCGCGCGATCGCTTTCGCGCGCGCTTCTTGCGCTCGAAGGTCGGGTCGAGGAAGTCGCGGATCGCGAGATTCACCTCAACCGGCTTGCGGGCGGCGACGCCGTGCCCGCTTCCCTCGATCAGCTCCAGCTGCCCGCCCAGGGCTCCGGCGAGCACCTCGCCCTCGACCGGGGGGACCACCTCGTCCCGGGCTCCGTGAATCACCAATGCCGGACAGGGAACCCGACGACAGAGATCCCTTCCCAGCTGCGCGTCGGGCTGCCAGGCGAGATAGGCGTTGGCCACAGCTTCCGGATCGGCAGCGAGCCCCCATGAGAGAGCGTCCTCGATCGGCTTGCTGGAGTGGGGCTCGAACCAGGACTCGAAGAAGTCGACGAGGAAGCGCCTGTAGTGAGCTGGATCGCGAAGCCACGCGGCCTTGTTGAAGTGGCGGAGCTTGTGGAGGGCCTCGTCTCCCGGGTCGGGTGCCGCGAGCACTTGGTGGAAGGTGCGGCTCCGCGCCTCGAACTCGTCCGAGAGCGTCGTGCCGGGGGCGATGAAGACGAGCTTCGACACCCGCTCTGGATGCTCGGCCGCGTACAGCAGGCAGCGCTGGGCACCGCGCGACCAGGTGACGAGATGGGCCCGGTCCGTTCTGGTGGCGTCGAGCACCGCACCCAGGTCCGCCGCGTACTCGTGCTCGGAGTAGGCTTCGATGGATGTCGGACTGCTCGACCGGCCGTTGCCGCGCGGGTCGTAGAGGACGACCCGATAGCGGCCTGCGAACCAGCCGACCTGCATCTTCCAGCCGCGCGAGTGGACGATCGCCCACGGCGGTACGAAGACGAGCGTCTCGGGCCCGGAGCCGTGGACCTCGTAGAAGATGGAGGTCCCGCTGCGCCGCGCAAAGCCCTCCTCGACGGGGAGGCTGGCACGACTCTGGTCCGGTGTCGGCTGCCAATCGCGCATGATGAGTCCTCCTCAGGAGCTGCGCGGATGCGCGGCGAGCCGTCACTCCTGGCTAGCGGCCGCGCCCTCGAGGCCTTCCAGCCACTCGCGGATCCACGTCAGCAACGCGTCGTGTCCCTCGCTGATGCCCGCCAGCCGCTCGAGCGCAAAGCCCTGGCCGAAGGTCATCATCAGCGCCACCAGCGCTTGCGGCGGGAAGCGGTCGGCGACGCCATAGTTCTCCAGCGCCTCGGTGAACGCCTCCGTGAGGACCGCGCGCCACTCGGCATCGACCCGCGCCACGCGCTCCCGCATCTCGGGATGGTTCCAAGCGAGGGCCTGGAGCTCCAGCCAGACCTTCGAGTACCCGGCCTCGAGATCGGCATCCTGGTACTCCCAGGCCTTCGTCCATTTCTCGAGGAA
Source organism: uncultured Spirochaetaceae bacterium (assembly GCA_964594405.1). Classification (GTDB taxonomy): domain Bacteria; phylum Myxococcota_A; class UBA9160; order UBA9160; family UBA4427; genus CAZQMY01. The sequence continues at coordinate 3,047 of CAZQMY010000363.1, forward strand.
TGGCTCGTCCGACGCATACATCGCGCGCTGCCGTTCGACGAGCCGTTCGGTGAACCGCTCCAGGACCTGCACGAGGACCTCCTCGATCGATCCGAAGTAGTAGTGGATGAGCCCGTTGTTGACGCCGGCCTCGGCCGCGAGTGCACGCGTCGTGACGCCTGCGTGTCCTCGCTCGATCAGGAGCCTCTCGGCCGCATCGAGGATTGCCTGGGTGGCGCGGGCACGCTTGTCCGAGGCGCCCGTCGGCATCATTCTTCGCACCGGTTCGCTCACGGGCGAGCCTCACGCGCGGACGACGAATTCAACAGGCGCCATCCGGGGATCAGCTTGGGCACACGCGCTCGGTAGTCCTCGTAGACCGTCCCGTGCAGGGCCACCAGCGTGCGCTCCTCGATGACGAGCGCGACCAGGATGTAGCCGGTCGTGAGCGCGGCGAAGAGCAGGTGCCCCCATGTCATGTGGGGCGTCGCCCAGAACGCGATCAGGAAGCCGAGCATGAGCGGATGTCGCGTGTGGCGATAGAGGAGCCGCTCCCGGAACTGGGGAGGGGAAGGCTCACGGCCTCGGGCGAAGTCTACGACCTGACGGACCCCGAAGAGTTCGAAGTGGTCGATCAGAAAGGTCGAGAGCAGGACGATGCCCCAGCCGAGCCAGAAGAAGCCGTGGATGAGCAGAGCGACCGGCGCCTCGACGTGCCAGACGGTGCCTGGCATGGGCCGCCAGAAGATCACAAGAGCGATCACGATCCCGACCGTCGTCGCGACGAAGATCGTGCGTTCGAGCGCGGGCGGGACGATTCGAACCCACCAGCGCTTGAAGGCGGGCCTCGCCATGACCGTGTGCTGAATGGCGAACACCGCGAGCAGGCTGCCGTTCAGCGCGATTGCGGCACCCACGGGACCGACTGCGCCATCGTCCAACGCCTTTGGCACACCGAAGCCTCCGACGAATCCGATGAAGTAGAGGAACGTGGCCAGGAAGACGCCGTAGACGGCGAGGCCGGTTGCGAGCACCGCGGCGCGGACCAGGGGCGCCGTCGTGCGAGCGTCGGGAAGACGGGAGGAGAGGGTTTGCGACATGGAATAGGCTCTCTTGCTCCAGCGGGATTTGCTGGTCGACTGAATTGGTCGATCATATTGGGCATACGACTAATTCAGAAACGGAGCACTGTCAAGCCCGCGGCCATCTGTGCAGCCGTCCGTACGAGATGCTGCTAGCGTACGGACATGCGAAAGCGCCTGACACGCTCCGGAAACAGCCTGGCCCTGGTGATCGACAAGTCGCTGCTGGAGGCGCTCGAGATCGACGCGGACACCGAGCTCGAGCTCTCGACCGACGGGGACGTCCTGGTCGTCACGCCGGTGCGGGACCAGCGGCGCAGCAAGCGCACGGCCGAGCTCGTCGCCGAGGCCCATGAGCAGTACGGCGGCGTCTTCCGCCGACTGGCCGAGTGAGCGATCCCGAGTTTCTCACGCTCGACGAGGTCCTCGCGCTTCACGCCGATCAGATCCGCCGCTACGGAGGCGCGACGGGCCTTCGCGATCTGACCCTGCTGCAGTCTGCGATTGCGATGCCAGAGGCGAGCTACGGCGAGGAATATCTACACGGCAACGTGTTCGAGATGGCGGCCGCCTATCTCTTTCATCTCGCGCGGAATCACCCATTCGTCGATGGCAACAAGCGTACCGCCTTGATGTGTGCTCTGGTCTTCCTGGGCCTGAATGGGCAGCGGCTGGATGCGGATCCGAACGAGCTCTATGAGATCGTCGATGGGGTGGCGTCGGGTACGGTCGACAAGGCGCATGTCGCGGTCTTTCTCAGGGAGCACGCCTCTCCCCGATGAGCTGGGGGTTTGCTTGCATCCTGCTTGCATCAAGGTTTCGACGGCGCGCCAACCTCCTGATTCCCAACGCGGAGAGGTGGCCGAGCGGCTGAAGGCAGCGGTCTTGAAAACCGCCGCCGACCTTCGGTGCGCCTTCCGGCGCGGTGGCCCTTTGCCCCGCAGGAGGTGGTCGGCATGATTCCTGCGACCTCCGCCTACGCAGCGGGAGAGGCTGCGCAGGCGACGCTGGCCCCGCATAGGCTGTGTAAATTGTACAATTCTTCTGTGACCGACCGATTCGAGCTCCGGCAGCTCCGAGACCTCTGGCTCCCAGCGCTGGTCTTCCTGACGGGAACGCTGCTTTCGCTGGCGCTCCTGGCCCTCCTGCTGGCTGAACGGCGTCAGCAGTTGCTCGCTGCGGGTGCCGCGATGGCTGTCGAGACCCGCGAGCTCGTCGAGGCAGGCCTCGAGCAGCAGATCGAGACCCTTCGCGGGCTCAAGAACATGTGGGCGACCTTCGGCCTCAGCCCCATCGATGAGTGGAAGGCCGACGTGGGCGAGCGGGTGCGCCGCGTGCCGGGTCTCGTTTCGGTGGCCTGGGTCGACCTCGACGAGCGGCGGACGCGCGTCGCCATCGGCGAAGAGCGCTCGCCGGTCGAGATCGAGCTCGACGAGGAAGAGGCGCGACTCCACTACGAAGCGTCACACCTGGAAGGCCCCGAGCGGCTCGCGTCGGGCGCCGTACAGTATCGAGCCTTCTTGCCGGTTCGGACTCCCGACGATCACGCGGGCGTACTCGTGGGGCGCTTCCTCGTGACCCCGTTTCTCGAGACGGTGCTGCGCGCGCGCGCACGCGGCTATGCGCTCTCGGTCGCCTGGGGAGACGGCGAGGTCTTCTCTCGGGGCGTCTCTTCGTCCGGTCCCGGGCAGGAGTGGTGGCGGCTCGAGGAGAAGATCACGCTGCCCATGGGTGGCCAGTGGCGGGTGGTCCTACGTCCCACGCCCGAGCTCGCCGCCCAGCGTCTCACGCCGGTTCCGCATTATCTCTTTGCCGCCGGCATCGTGCTGTCGCTGGTCATGGCCGTGGCGGCCTACCAGCTCCGCCTGATCGTGCGACAGTCGCGCTTCCTCGCCGCCACGAACCTCGCACTCGAACGAAGGGGCGCCGAGCTGGAGATGCGTGTCGCGGAGCGCACGAGAGCGTTGCAGGAGGCGGTCGACGAGCTCGAGACCTTCAACGACTCCGTATCGCACGACCTCCGCTCTCCACTCGGTGCGATCCTGAACTTCACGACGATTCTGGACGAGGATCACCGAGACCACCTCGGTGACGCCGGCGCGGCGGTGGTCCATCGCATCCATCGGAGTGCGTTGCGCGCCGTCGATCTGATCGACGGGCTGCTGCGACTCTCGCGCACGGGGCGCGTCACGCTTGCCTTCGAGCGGGTCGACATGTTTCACCTGGCGCGCGAGGCGTTCGCTCAGGCTCGTGTGGCGGGCACCGATGTCGATGTCGAGTTCATCGTGG
>CAZQMY010000364.1:0-6393 GCA_964594405.1 uncultured Spirochaetaceae bacterium
CTTCTCGCAGATCTCGACCGCCAGGGTGCGCCCGATTCCGTAGATGTACGTCAGCGAGATCTCGATTCGCTTGTTGCGCGGCAAGTCCACGCCTGCGATTCGCGCCATTTACCTCTTCCTCCGGCTGCTTGTGCCCCGGGGCCTTACGCGCCGCCGAGACTCGCATCTCAAATTTCCCGATCGGGACGCGGGACTGGACTCAGCCCTGCCGCTGCTTGTGCTTGGGGTTGTCGCAGATCCCCCGCACCACACCCTTGCGGCGGATCACCCGGCACTTGTCACACATCTTTCGAACCGATGCTCGGACCTTCATCTCGATTCTCCGTATTCCCAGCCTCCGGCTCGCCTCGTCTCGAGATCGACCGGCGGGAGCCGCCGCCTAGTGAGATCCCTCGACCTGCGTCAGGACCTCCGGACCGTGCTCCGTGATTGCAATCGTGTGCTCGAAGTGCGCCGAGAGCTCACCGTCCGCGGTGACCGCCGTCCACTCGTCCTCGAGCATCCTCACGCGCTCGGTGCCGACGTTGACCATCGGTTCGATCGCGAAAACCATTCCTTTCTGCAGGCGGGGCCCCCGTCCCTTGCGCCCGTAGTTGGGCACCTGCGGCGGCTCGTGCATCAGCTTCCCGATTCCGTGGCCCACGAACTGCCGGACGACCGAGAAGCCGTCCCCCTCGGCTCTTCTCTGCACGGCGTGCCCGATGTCCGATAGCCGGTTTCCCGGCACCATCTGTGACGCACCCTCGTAGAGCGAATCCCGGGTGGTCACGATGAGCTTCCGGGCCTGGTCGGAGATCGCTCCGATCGGGATGGTGACCGCCGAGTCCCCGTGGAAGCCCTTGTACTCGACCCCGAAGTCCAGGCTGAGTATGTCACCCTCGCGGAGCACCCGCGACCCCGGGATGCCGTGGACGATCTCCTCGTTCACGGACACACAGAGCACCGCCGGATAAGGCGGCAGCCCCCCGGGAGCATAACCGATGAATGGGGAGTTGAGCCCCCGCTTGTTCAATTCTTGATGGGCGATGCCGTCGAGCTCCTTGGTCGTGATCCCGGGGCGGGCCGCCTCGCGCAGGATCAGCAGGATCTCTGCGACGTGCTGACCAGCGTCGCGCATCAGCGCCTGCTCTCGCCGGGTCCTGACCGCGATGCGCTCGCCGTAGTTCACGACAGGGCCTCGATGATCGCCTCCGATACCTCCTCGATGCTGCCCATCCCGCGGACCTCGATCAGCAGGCCGCGGCTGCGGTAGTAGCCCAGGAGCGGGGCGGTCTGCTCGTCGTAGACGCGCATCCGCTCGCGGATCGTCTCCTCGTTGTCGTCGGCGCGGCCCTCGATCTCGGCGCGCTTGAGCAGCCGCTGAACGACCTCTTCGTTGTCGACGGTGAGCGCCAGGCAGCAGTCCAGGCGGCTCCCGAGCTTCTCGAGCACGCCCTCGAGCGCCTCCGCCTGCGGGAGGGTGCGCGGAAAGCCGTCGAGAATGAAGCCGACCTTCGCGTCCTCCTGACCGAGGCGCTCCTCCGCGAGGGCGATCACGATCTCGTCGCCCACCAGCTGGCCGGCATCCATCACCGACTTGGCCTTCAGGCCGACGGGAGTCTGCGCCTTCACGGCCGCCCGCAGCATGTCGCCGGTCGAGATGTGCGGGATTCCCAGCTTGTCCACGAGGACCGCCGCCTGAGTGCCCTTGCCGGCGCCCGGCGCCCCGAGCATCACGATCTTCTTCTTCGCACTCATCGTCCCAGTCGCCCCCGAATCCTGCCGCCCTTCACGAATCCTTCGTAGTGACGCGAAACCATGTGCGCGTCGATCTGACTCACGGTGTCGAGCGAGACACCCACGACGATCAGCAGCGCCGTTCCGCCGAAGTAGAAGGGGACCCCCATCTCCGTGGCGAGCAGCACCGGCAGCACGCAGATCGCCGACACGTAGATGGCACCCACCAGCGTGATCCGGCTGAGCACGGCGTCGATGTACTCGGCGGTGCTCCGCCCGGGCCTGACGCCCGGGATGTAGCCGCCCGAGCGCTTGATGTTCTCCGAGATCTCCACCGGATTCATGATGATGGCGGTATAGAAGAAGCAGAAGAAGATGATCAGGGCCGTGGACATCACGTTGTACGTCCAGCCACCCGGATTCAGGAATCGATCGATCACCATCTGCACCGTCGGATGATCGGTGAACTGCCGCACCATCTGGGGGAACATCAGCAGGGACGAGGCGAAGATCGGCGGGATCACGCCGGCGGTGTTGACCCGCAGCGGGAAGTAGCTCATTCCGCCCTGCGTGACCTTCTTTCCCATCTGGCGCCGCGCGTGCTGAATCGGAATCCGCCGCTGCGCCCGCTCCACCAGGACGACGAAGCCGACCACTCCGAGGGCGAATACCATCAGCAGGATGGCTTGCAGCAGCGAGGACTCGCCGGTCTGGATGTTGTCCAGCATCGCGCCGAGCGCAGAGGGCAGGCTCACGATGATGCCGGAGAAGATGATCAACGAGATGCCGTTGCCGATGCCGCGCTCGGTGATCTGCTCGCCGAGCCACATGATGAAGGCCGTCCCACTCGTCAGCGTGATCATCGTGGTGATGCGGAAGCCCCACCCGGGATTCAGCACCGCGCCCTCGCCGAACTGCCCGCCCTCGAGCGCCGTTGCCATGAGAAGACTCTGGAAGAGCGCGAGCACCACCGTCGCATAGCGCGACCACTGCGTGATCTTCTTCTGCCCCTCCGCGCCCTCCTTCTTGAGCGCCTCGAGCGACGGAATGACCACGGTCAGCAGCTGGAAGATGATCGAGGCGCTGATGTAGGGCATGATGCCCAGTGCAAAGATGGAGAGCTGCTCCATGGCGCCGCCGGAGAACATGTTGAAGAGGCCGAAGACCGTCCCCTCCAGTCGGCTGAAGAAGTCACGGATGACGGCCGAATCGATGCCCGGCGTCACGATGACACAGCCGATCCGATAGATCGCGAGCATCGCGAACGTGAAGAGGATGCGGGCCCGGAGCTCGGGAATCCTCCAGATGTTCTGGATGCCGGCGATCATCCCACCAGCTCCACCGTGCCGCCCGCGGCCTCGATCTTCTCCTTGGCGCTGGCACTGACTCGATCCACCTTGATGGTGAGGTTCGACGGGGCATCGCCGTTGGCGAGCAGCTTCACCGGCGATCCCGCGCCGCGAATCAGTCCCCTGTTCTTGAGGACCTCGGCATCGACGGTGGCGCCGTCACCGAAGGCCGCCAGGTCGCCGACGTTGATGATCTCGGCCTCCTTGCGGAAGGGGTTCTTGAAGCCGCGCTTGGGCACGCGCTGGGTGAGCGGCATCTGGCCTCCCTCGAAGGCCGCGCCCTTCTTCGTGCCTGATCGGGTGCCCTGCCCCTTCACGCCTGTGCCACAGGTCTTGCCCGTGCCACTGCCCGGGCCGCGCCCGACGCGCCGTCGACGATGCCGCGCTCCAGGGCGCGGGCTGAGTCGATCCAACATCTCGCTAGTCCTCCAGGACGGTGACGAGGTGGATGACCTTGTTGATCATCCCCCGCACCGCCGGCGTATCCTCGACCTCGACCACCTGGTTCAGCTTTCGCAGGCCCAGACCACGGAGGGTGGCCCGCTGCCGGCGGTTGTAGCCGATCTCGCTCTTCACCTGCTTGATCTTCACCTTGCCAGCCTCTGCCATCACCGCGTCCGCCCGAGCTGCGCGAGTCGCTCCTCGGGATCGTGCAGCTCATTGAGGCCCGACATCACCGCATTCACGACGTTGCGCGGGTTGTTGGTGCCGATGGTCTTGGTCAGGATGTCGTTGACGCCCGCCGACTCCACCACCGCGCGGACCGGACCGCCGGCAATCACGCCGGTACCGGGCGCGGCGGGCATCATCAGCACTCGACCGGCGCCGAACTCGCCGATGACCTCGTGCGGAAGCGTTCCCTCCACCAGCGGGATGCGGATCAGCGACTTGCGCGCCTTCTCCACGCCCTTGCGGATCGCTTCCGGCACCTCGCCGGCCTTGCCGAGCCCGACGCCCACGATGCCGGCGCCGTCGCCGACGACGACCAGCGCGCTGAAGCTGAAGCGGCGGCCGCCCTTGACGACCTTGGCGACGCGATTGATGTAGATCACGCGATCCGCCAGCTCGTAGTCGTTGGGATTGATCGAAGAAGACTTGATGATGGTCGCCATGCTAGAACTGAAGCCCCGCTTCCCGTGCAGCTTCCGCCAAGGCCTTCACGCGGCCGTGGAAGAGGAAACCGTTCCGGTTGAATACCACCTGGTCGATGTTCTTTTCCCTGGCGATCTCGGCGAGCTTGGCTCCGACCTTCGCCGCGGCGTCGCAGTTGCCGGTCGCGCCGTCCACGAGCCCCTTCGTCCGGGTCGAGACCGTGGCGATCGTCTTGCCGCTCTCGGCCTCGACCAGCTGCGCGTAGATGTGCTTGGCGCTCCGGAAGACCGTGAGCCGCACGCGCTCGCTGCTTCCGAGCGAGTTGATCGCGCGGGATCGCCGGCTTCGCCGCTTGCGCTTCTTCTCTTGAAGGACCGTATCTCTCATGCTGCCTGACCTCAGGAAGTACCGGTCTTGCCGACCTTGCGGCGGACGTACTCGCCCGCGTAGCGGATTCCCTTGCCCTTGTAGGGCTCGGGCGGCCGGCGCTCCCGGATGTTGGCGGCGAACTGCCCCACCGCCTGCTTGTCGATGCCATGGATGGCCAGCTTCGTGTTGCCATCCATCTTCACCTCGAGGCCCTCCGGAACCGGCATCTCCACCGGATGGGAGAAGCCGAGATTGAGGACCAGCGTCGTGCCCTTGACCTCGGCACGGTAGCCGACGCCCTCGATCTCGAGACCCTTCGTGAAGCCCTCGCTGACGCCCGTGACCATGTTGGCCGTGAGCGCGCGAGCCAGCCCGTGCAGGGCGCGATTGTCCCTCTTGTCGTCCGGTCGCTTCAGCACCACGGCGCCCTCGTCGAGGCTCGCGGTGATCGGCGCCGGAAGCGGTCCCGTCAGCTCTCCCTTCGGACCCTTCACGTTGATCTCGCCCTCGCCGATCGTCACGGTGACGCCGGACGGAACCGGGACCGGCTGCTTTCCGATGCGTGACATGGCTACCAGACCTCGCAGAGGATCTCGCCGCCCACCTTCTGGGCACGAGCTTCGCGGTCGCACATCACGCCCTTCGACGTGGAGAGGATCACCATGCCCAGACCGTTGCGGACCTTGGGCACATCGGCGGCCCCGACGTAGATTCGGCGCCCCGGCTTCGAGACGCGCTTGATCCCGTCGATCATGCTGCGCCCCTCGTCCGTGTAGCGGAGGTCGAGGGTGAGCACGGGCTTCTTCCCCTCGTTCACGGCGAATCCGCCGAGGAAGCCCTCGTCCGAGAGCACCTTGGCTACCGCCACCTTGAGATTCGACGAGGGACAGCTCGTCTGGGCGTGCTGCACGCTGCCCGCGTTGCGGATCCTCGTGATCATGTCACCGATCGGGTCGGTCATCATGGCTGATCGTCCTCGCTTCTTGATCTACTTGCGGAACGGCATGCCCAGATGGGTGAGCAGTGCCCTCCCCTCGGCATCCGTCCTGGCCGTGGTCACCATGGTGACGTTCATGCCCGTGACCTTCTCCACGGCGTCGTAATCCACCTCCGGGAAGATCGTCTGCTCGCGAAGCCCGAGCGTATAGTTGCCCCGGCCGTCGAATGCCTTCGACGAGATGCCGCCGAAATCGCGCACGCGCGGCAGGGCCACGCTGACCAGTCGATCCACGAACTCCCACATGCGCGTTCGGCGGAGGGTCACCGTGCACCCGATGGCCTGTCCCTCGCGCAGCCTGAAGTTCGAAACACTCTTCTTGGCGCGACGGATGGCGGGCTTCTGGCCGGTGATCAGGGCCAGCTCTTCCATCGCCTTCTCGAGGAGCTTCGGATTCTGCGTCGCCTCGCCCAGACCGATGTTCACCACCACCTTCTCCACGGTGGGGACCTGGTGCGGGTTCTTGTACCCGAACTCGTCCTTCAGCTTGCCGACGATCTCGTTGCTGTACTTGTCCTGGAGTCGGGGCGTCATCACAGCACCTCCGGAGCGAGGGACACGATTCTCATGAAGCCGGCGCCGCGATGCTCGCGGGCCACGGGCCCGAAGATGCGGGTACCTACGGGCTCCCTCTCGTTGTTGATCAGGACCGCGGCGTTCTCGTCGAAGGCGATGTGGGAGCCGTCGGCGCGGCCAATCGAGTTCTTCGTTCGGACGATCACCGCGCGGCTGACGTCACCCTTCTTCACGCGCCCATTCGGGATCGCCTCCTTCACCGCCACCACGATGACGTCACCGACTGAGGCAAAGCGGCGTCGCGTGCCGCCCAGCACGCGAATGCATTTGAGCTTGCGCGCGCCGGAGTTGTCC
>CAZQMY010000365.1:0-6383 GCA_964594405.1 uncultured Spirochaetaceae bacterium
GCCACCAGGCGGCCTTCAGGTTGTTCTTGAGCTCGACGCCCAGGGGGCCGTAGTCCCAGAAACCGGCGATGCCGCCGTAGATTTCGCTCGAGGGGAAGATGAAGCCCCGGCTCGCGCACAGGGAGACGAGGGTCTCCATGCTGAGCGGGTGACGATCCTCGACCTCCTCGGGGGCAGCCTCGAGATTTCCGGATTCGCTGGCCATGGGGGATTGCCTTGCTGATGAGAGCGGGATCGGAGCTGCCCGCCGGGTTCGGGGTGGGCCTTCGGGCGTCGCGCTCGAGCGAGCGGAACCGCCGGGTACGTTGTTCACCGCGGGGCCGGCGAAAGCGGCGGAGTATCCCCCTAGGCCCGGAGGGGTGTCAAGCAGGGCCGCGGAGGGCCGGGCGGTGAAGGATCTGATCGAGGAATCGCTCGCTGCGGAGCTCCAGCCCCACGTGGAACCGATGAAACCGGAAGAGCAGCTGGCCGGCTTCCGCGAGCGCGACCTGACCCATGGCCAGCCGGCCCAGATGACCCACATCATACTCCAAGCCCTGAGCCAGCACCCGGAGGGTGCCCAGCTGGACCGGCAGCACGGGCTCGGCGCCGGGCCTTGCGCAGCCGCCACAGATCACGCCCCCATCGGCGACGTGGAAGCCCACCGGCGGGCTGACCGGCTTGCCGCAGCGGACACACTGGCGGAGCTCCGGCCGGAGGCCGAGCGCATCGAGGGCGCGAAGCTCGAGGAGCAAACGGAGCCGCAGATCCGGCGTCCGGGCGTCGAGGAGCCGCTGGCTGGCGAGGGCGAAGTCGAAGAGCCGTGCGACCTCGTCACCGGCGCCCTCCTCCGGCGCCATCCGCCCGATCAGCTCGAGCAGATAGCTCGCCATCGCGTATCGCGCGCCCGACGCTCGCAGCCCGAGAAAGGGCGAGCGCAGCACGGCCTGGTCGAGCAGCGACATGCCCGTCCGCCGCCGCCGGCTCAGGGCCACGCGCAGGTGGTTGAAGAGATCGAGGGTGCCGGGGAAGCGCCTCCTGCTCCTTCGTGCGCCCTTGGCAATGACGGTGACACGTCCCCGCTCGGCGGTCAGCAGGTGCACGATCCGGTCCGACTCACCGTAGTCCACCACTCGCAGGACGAGCGCTTCGCCAACCCACCTCTCCACCGCACCGAGTGTAACCGGTCGCGAGCGGGCGCGTGGACGGGCTGCGAGCAGGCCGCCGGAAGACCCGCACGAGCCAGGTGCCGTCGTTCTGACCTCGCCTAGGGCTCGCGCACCGCCGGTTCGCGGCGCAGGGTGCCCTCCGAGGCCGCCATGGACTCCGCCAGGGCACGCACCGGGTCGCGCCTCAGGATCTGCTCACTCTGCAGCTCAGGCGGCGCGTCACCGGACGCGGCGCGACGCAGCAGCGCCTGGCCAATGGCCACCACCGATGCGATCAGGACGATCACGGCCAGGCCGACCATCGCGCGACTCAGCGCCAGCGTGAGGTCGCGCCGCTCGCCGTGCTCGATACCGGGCTCCGAGAGCATGCGCGAGAGCGTGTCCTCCGGATCGAGGCCCAGGGCTTCCGCGACCGTGCGGACGAAGCCGCGGACGAAGCCGTCCGAGAGATCATCGAAGCTGCCCGCTTCGAGCCGTTCGAGGGAGCGGAGCGGGATGCGGGTCGACTGGGCGAGCTGCTCGATTGTGATTCCGCGAACCTCGCGCTGCAGACGCAGATAGCGGCCGATGGGCTGCGGACCGAGCAGCTCCTCGTCGCCCTCCCCGGGCTGGCCTTCCCCTTCCGCCATCCGCCCTCCCCCACGCGAGAATCTAGCTTTGATCCGTCGAGCGGATCAGGGCACGTCCCCCGACTCTCGGGGAGATTCGCGAGGCAGATCCGAGCGAGTCAGTCGCGCGGATCTCGCCCTCGATCGGGGGGCGGAAGCAGAAGCCGCAGCGACCTGCGGCGAGGCTTTGCAACGCAGAGTGGCGGCGAACGACGCTGACGTGTCGACGGGCGTGTGCCTCTCGGCGGCCTCGTGGCGCGGTGTCGGACGGCTCGCGCCGCGATCCGCGTTCAGCGAAGGAGCTCGAGGTAGCTCTTCGACTGTGTACCCCAGCGACCGTAGGGCGAGCGCTCGAGGGCCACATTGAAGTGCTCGATGGCCTTGCGGCGCTTGCCCAGCGAGACGTAGATCTCCGCCAGCCGGTAGTTTGCCTCCGCGATTCCGTCATAGCCGAGGCGCCCGCCTTCGAGCGCGCGCTCGAAGTACTCGATGGCGCGCAGGTGGTGCTGATCCTTCTGCTCCAGGATGCCCAGGTTCAGCAACGCAGGCGAATAGCGCGGGTGGAAGTCGATGGCGGCCTCCAACGAGGCCCGGGCGTCGCTTCGGCGCCCGGCCTTCAGCTGGGCCCAGCCGCGGTTGGTCAACGCGCGCCAGGGCGTGGCGAAGGTCGGATCATCCACCAGCCGCTCACAGATCGCGATGGCTTCGTCGTAGCGCTTCATCTGGATGTAGAGGCCGGAGAGATTGAGCGTGGTCTCCTGATGATTGAAGGCGCTCGGATCCTCGACGAGCGCGAGGGCCTTCAGCAGATTCTGCTCCGCCCGGTCGAGCAGGCCCTTGCGCCGATAGGCCTCGCCGAGCCACATGTAGACCTGCTCGTCCGTGGGATTCAGCTCCGCCGCCTGCTGCAGCTTGCGAATCGCCATGGCGGTCCGGCCTTGAGCGAGGTGGTCCACAGCCACATCGCGTGCGGCCTCGGCACGCTCGATGCGCTTGGCCTCCTCGGGTGAAACCCCGGTGGCGCATCCCAGCGCCAGCAGCGCGGCGGCCAGCGCGACCATGGCGATCCCTCGCAGTCGCTTCACGTCCGCCTGCCTCGATCGCACAACATTCATCGCGTTCATGTTTTCCCCTCCCGGGCGTCGGGCACCGCGCAGGGCGCCCTGCCCTCGGCCTAGAAGCTCGCGAGAAGCCGCGCCACGTGGCTCGGCCTGGACGGATCGCGCCCCTTTCGAAGGCGCACGATGGGAATGCGCCCCAGCTGATTGCCGCCTTCGCCGGTCTCGACGTTGGTCGGGCGCGCCGCCCCCTCGGCCTCCGGGTCGAGAGCACGACGGAACTTGGTGAGATCGGGCGCCGGCGGCTCCTCGATTGCGACCTCGAGGTCCATGGCTTCGACGACTGGCTCCGCCTGCTCCGGCAGCTCCGCGTCCTGTCGTCCGACGGCGATGGGCGGCACGGCCGGGCGCGCCGCCTGCTCGGGCCCGGTAGAGGAAGCCCCTCCGGCGCCCTTCAGCGAGAGCTCCTCCAGATCGAGCACGGGCGCGAGGATCGCCGAGTCGGTGAGCAGCGAATTGCTCGAATCGGCATCCGCGTCATCGACTTCGTCGGTGAGCGAGAGCAGCTCGTCCGCGGGCTCGAGCAGGTCCTCCATGCTGGGCAGCATCGCATCCTGCGGCGGCTCGAGATCGAGGGGATCGCCCAGATCGACCTCGGCACTGGCCCGATCGTCCGCGAGCCCGGCCCCATCGCCAGTCAGGCGAATCCAGTAGTCCAGCGCCTCGGCGCGGCCATCGGCGCCGCGCGTAGCGACCAGATCGTCGTCGAAGAGGAAGCCCAGCCCCTCGCCCCAGGTGAGGGCCTGCTCGAGTACCCGACCAGACTGGTCGTGCCTGGGCGGCTGCCCTCGATAGCGGAAGATCGCGACCTCGCCGCCCTCGAGCGAACGCACGGCCAGGGCGGCTGCCAGATCGCCGTACTCCTCGGAGAAGACCACGATGGCCGCTCGCGCAGTCGCCACCGGGAGCCCCTCGAAGTCGAGTACGGGCGCGTTGAGCGAGACGCAGAAATGCTGGAGGCAGAGCTCGGAGAGCACCGGCGAGTCCTGGGTACGGGCGAACATGCTGGATTCCATCGGCACGGCCGCCCCGGCCCTTGAGGCTCGGGGGCGCGCAGGCGATCCTTTCAACGATGCGGCTCCGCTGGTCAATCCGCAGCGGCGCGCATCCGATCCGGTGAGCGGGCCGGCGGGGCTTTCGCGGCAATGTCGGATCGATACACTCCAGCCGAGAACGCCCGGGCCCGCTGTAGACGAGTCTGCCTGTTGGTGCTCCGTCGCGATCGAGAGGTTCCGCAAGCCCTGCAATCCGCCCGCCGCACGGCCCCTGGCCGTGTGACGCCGCAGCTCACCCGGAGCGAGCTCCTCGCGCGCGCTCGCTCGCAAGCCAAGCCACCGCGCACCTCGTGGAGGATGACCAGATCACTGTGAAAGAAGCCTTCGAGATCGATGATGTCGCGATCCGCTTCGCCGGCGACTCCGGCGATGGCATGCAGCTCACGGGCACCAAGTTCACGGACGAGACGGCGCTGGTCGGCAACGACATCTCCACGTTTCCGGATTTCCCCGCCGAGATCCGAGCGCCGGCCGGCACGATGGCAGGCGTCTCGGGATTCCAGGTTCACTTCGCGGCGAAGGACATCCACACGCCCGCCGACGAAGTCGACCTGCTCGTCGCCTTCAATCCTGCCGCGCTGCGCGCCAACGTCGACGACGTGCGCAGCCAGGGCATGATCATCATCAACAGCGACAGCTTCACCAAGAAGGCCCTGGCCCGCGCGGGCTACAATGACGACCCGCTGCCCGGTCTGCGCGAGCGATTCAAGCTGGTGGAGATCCCGCTCACCGGGCTCAATCGGGAGGCACTCTCCGGGCTGGCGCTCACGCAACGTGAGGCGGACCGCTGCAAGAACTTCTTCGCGCTCGGCGTGCTCTGCTGGCTCTACGGCCGGCCGATGGACGCGACCGAGCGCTGGCTGATGAGCAAGTTCCACGGAGACGTGCTCGAGGGCAACCTCCGCACCCTGCGCGCGGGCTTCGCCTTCGGCGAGACCACCGAGCTCTTCCCCAGCTCCTTCACCGTCGCTTCGGCGAAGCTCGAGGCCGGCACCTATCGCAACATCACCGGGAACACCGCCCTGGCCTGGGGCATCGTGGCTGCCGGGGTCCAGATGGACCGCCCCGTCTTCTTCGGCGCCTATCCCATCACCCCCGCCAGCGACGTGCTCCACGAGGTGGCCCGGCATCGCAACTTCGGCGTCAAGACCTTCCAGGCCGAGGACGAGATCGCCGCGGCCAGCTCAGCCATCGGCGCGGCCTTCGCCGGTCACCTCGCAGTGACAGCGAGCAGCGGGCCCGGCTTCGTCCTCAAGCAGGAGGCGCTGGGGCTGGCGGTGATGGTCGAGCTGCCCATGGTGGTGATCGATGTTCAGCGGGCCGGACCGGCGACCGGCTCACCGACCAAGACCGAGCAGGGTGATCTGCTCGCCTGCCTCTACGGACGCCACAGCCAGAGCCCGATGCCCGTGCTGGCCTGCGCCTCGCCCAGCGACTGCTTCGAGGTGATCCTCGAGGCGTTCCGGATCGCGGTCAAGTACATGACGCCGGTCGCGGTGCTCTCCGACAGCTACCTGGCGAGCAGTGCCGAGCCCTGGCGGATCCCGGACGTGGGAACGCTGCCGATGGTGCAGATCGAGTTCGCCGGCCCCGAGCAGGCCGACGAGTTCCGACCCTACCGCCGCGATCCCGGCACGCTCGCGCGTCCCTGGGCGATCCCTGGCACACGCGGTCTGGAGCACCGGGTCGGCGGGCTCACCAAGGAGGACGTCAGCGGCAACGTGGTGTACGGCCCGGGCAACCATGCGCGCATGGTGCAGCTGCGTGCCGACAAGATCGCCGGCATCGTCGACGACATCCCGCCCATCGAAGTGGAGGGGCCGGACCGCGGCGACCTGCTGGTGGTCGGCTGGGGCGGCACCCGGGGCGCCATCACGGCCGCTGTGGAGGCGGCCCGTGCCGACGGGCTCAGCGTTTCGCAGATCCACCTGCGGCACCTCAACCCCCTGCCCTCGAACCTGGGCGAGGTGCTGCGCCGCTTCGGCCGCATCCTGCTCCCCGAGCTGAACGAGGGGCAGCTGGCGATGATCCTGCGCTCCGAATTCCTGCTGCCCATCCGCTCATTCTCCAAGATCGCGGGCCAGCCCTTCAAGGTGGCCGAGATCCGCGAGCAGATCGATGCGTTCATGAAGGAGGACGCCTAGCCATGGCCACGGCCGAAGCACCGACCCTATCCCGCAAGGACTTCGTCGCCGACCAGGACGTCCGCTGGTGTCCGGGCTGCGGCGACTACTCGATCCTCGCCAATGTGCAGCGTGTGATGCCCGAGCTCGGGGTGCCCAAGGAGAATGTCGTCTTCGTGTCCGGCATCGGCTGCTCCAGCCGCTTCCCCTACTACATGAACACCTACGGCTTCCACACCATCCACGGCCGCGCCGCGGGCGTCGCGACCGGCATCGTGGCGACGCGCCCCGACTTGCAGGTCTGGGTCGTCACCGGCGACGGCGACGGCCT
>CAZQMY010000366.1:0-6361 GCA_964594405.1 uncultured Spirochaetaceae bacterium
CCGGTTCTCCGTGCCGATGGCGCCCGTCACGAACTCGCCCGTGTTGATGCCGCACCGGGTGCGCATGCGGATGCCGTCGCCGAACGTGCGCCGCCGCATGACCTCGACGATTCCGACGGCGGTGCGGATGGCGTTGGCCGCGTGGTCGGGGTCGGGCGTCCCGGCGACACGGACGGGCTAGGCGTGGAGGGCCTCGACTGCCTCGCCTTCCAATACTTCGGCAGGCTGTCCGGACTCGTGCCCCTGGTGGGGATCAACGCGGGCCGCTGCTTCGCGGGGAACGCCGCGCTGCTCGGTTGCTGCGACGTGGTGATCTCGACGCTCGGCTCGAACGTCGGCATGGGCGGACCGGCGATGATCGAAGGCGGCGGACTCGGCATCTTCCGTCCCGACGAGGTCGGGCCGATCGACGTCCAGCGGGCCAACGGCGTGGTCGACATCGTGGTCGAGGACGACGTCGAGGCGGTGTCCGTCGCCAGGAAGTACCTCTCCTACTTCCAGGGCGTGCTGTCCGACCACACCTGCGCGGATCAACGGCTGCTTCGCAGCGTGATCCCCGAGAATCGCCTGCGGATCTACGACGTGCGGCGCGTCGTCGAGCTGCTCGCCGACTCGGACTCGGTGCTCGAGCTGCGGCGCGACTTCGGTGCCGGCATGGTGACGGCGCTGATGCGCATCGAGGGCCGGCCGATGGGTGTCATCGCGAACAACCCCGCCCATCTCGCGGGTGCCATCGACAGCGACGGCGCAGACAAGGCCGCGCGATTCATGCAGCTCTGTGACGGCTTCGATCTCCCCATCCTCTTCCTCTGTGATACACCCGGAATCATGGTCGGACCCGAGGCGGAGAAGACGGGCCTGGTCCGCCACGCCTCGCGCATGTTCGTGACCAGCGCGGGGCTCGACGTTCCCTTCTTCACGGTGGTGCTGCGCAAGGGTTACGGCCTCGGCGCCCAGGCGATGGCGGGCGGCAGCTTCAAGGCGCCGATCTTCACGGTGTCGTGGCCCACGGGTGAGTTCGGTGGAATGGGGCTGGAGGGCGCCGTGAAGCTCGGATACCGAAAGGAGCTCGCGGCCGTGGAGGATCCCGACGAGCGCCGGACGCTCTTCGAGACCATGGTCGCCCGCATGTATGCGCACGGAAAGGCGGTCAACATGGCCTCTCACTTCGAGATCGACGATGTCATCGACCCGATGGAGACGCGCGGCTGGATCCGCTCTGCACTGGCGGCTTCGCCGATCCCGCCCCGGCGCCGAGGGAAGAAGCGCCCCTGCATCGATACCTGGTAGCGTGCGGCTCGGCCGGCTACCCGCTCTTCCTCGCGCGGGCCGCCTTCGCCTCATCGATCATCTTCATGAGCCGCTCGCGCGCCTCTTCCTGCATCTTCATGTAGCGCGCCTTGTCGTCCGCCGTCGCGGGCCGGTGCCGGGCATCTTCGGGGCCGAAGTCGGCGGTCCAGGTCGCGAACTCCAGCATCACGCCGTCGGGATCGAAGAAGTACATCGAGCGGACGAAGACGTCCTCGGTGATCTCCTCGCTGATCTGCGCGGGCGAGTTGTCGTGGTTGAAGATCATCGTGACATCGACGCCCTTGGCCTCGAGGCGGTCGCGGTACTCGTCGAACTTCTCGGCGGGCACGTTGAAGGCCACGTGATTCATCGAGCCGTGAGCCGAGTGGTTGGGCCCCTGCCCGACCAGCGCCTCGGGCGCCGCGATGCCGGGGACCGCCTCGTGGGCTTCCGGAAACCAGAAGAAGGCGAGCGAGTCCCCGTTGCCGCAGTCGAAGAAGAAGTGCTGACCCATGCCCGCGGGCAGGTCGATGGTCTTGACGAGCGGCATACCGAGAACGTTGGTGTAGAAGTCGACGGTCTTCTGCATGTCGCGGCAGACCAGCGCGAGATGGTGGATGCCGCGGATCTCGAACTCCTTGTTCTCTGCGCTCGTGAGGTAGCTGGTGGCCATGGTTGCTCCCGTCTGAAGGCGCGCCCGCGCGCCGGGCCGTCGTCCCTGGGTCCCGTCCGGCCTCTTCCGACCGTCGATCCGTGCGCTGGAGAGGATATCATCTGCATTCCCCGCCAGCCCTCGGAGTCTCCATGAGCCAGCCCCTCGCTTCGACGCCCTCGATCCACTTCAAGACCTGCCCGCTCTGCGAGGCCACCTGCGGCCTGCGCATCGAGGTGCAGGATGGCGAGGTCGTGCGGATTCGCGGTGACGCGGACGACGTCTTCAGCCGCGGCTATGTCTGCCCGAAGGGCGCGAGCCTGAAGGGCCTGCACGAGGATCCGGATCGCCTGCGTGCGCCGCTGCTGCGCGACGGAGACATCCATCGCACGGCGTGCTGGGACGAGGCCTTCGACGTGATCGAGCGCGGGCTGATGCCGGTCCTGGAGGCACACGGCCGCAACTCTGTCGGCGTCTATCTGGGCAATCCCAACGCGCACAATCTGGCGGGCGCCTTCTACGGGCGGCCGCTGCTCAAGGGGTTGGGGACGCGCAACATCTACTCGGCCAGCACCCTCGATCAGATTCCTCGGCAGCTCTCGAGCGGTCTCCTCTACGGCACGCCCGGTCTGCTGCCCGTGCCCGACATCGATCGGACCGACTATCTGCTGATGCTCGGCGCCAACCCGCTCGAGTCGAACGGCAGCCTGTGCACTGCGCCCGACTTCCCGGGCAGGCTCAAGGCCCTCCGTGAGCGCGGGGCAAGGCTCGTGGTGGTCGATCCGCGCAGGACACGTACTGCCGCGCTCGCCGACGAGCACGTCGCGGTCCAGCCGGGGACCGACGTGCTGCTGCTGCTCGGCATGGCGAATCATCTCTTCGCGCGCGGAAGCGTCGATCTCGGTGCCGCAGCGGGTTGCGTGACGGGCATCAGCGATGCCGAGAGCCTGGTCCGTCCCTTCACACCGGAGGCCGTCGCTGGGCGCGTGCGCATCGACGCCGCCACGATCGCCCGTCTGGCCGAGGAGCTCGCCGAGGCCCGCAGCGCGGCGGTCTACGGCCGCATCGGCACCAACACCGTCGAGTTCGGGACGCTGACCTCCTGGGCCATCGACCTGCTCGCGCTGATCACCGGAAACCTCGATCGCCCGGGTGGGCTGATGTGGCCGGAGTCGGCGACGGGCCGCGCGAGCAAGGATCGAGCGGGCGGGCGGGGCTTCACCATCGGGCGCTGGAAGAGCCGCGTGAAGGGGATGCCCGAGGTGATGGGCGAGCTACCGGTGGTGACCCTGGCGGACGAGATCGAGACGCCGGGCGAGGGCCAGATCCGCGCGATGATCGTGATCGGCGGGAACCCCGTGCTCTCCGCCCCGAACGGCCGCCGGCTGGACGAGGCCTTCGGTCGACTCGACTTCATGGTCAGCGTCGATCCGTACTGCAACGAGACGAGCCGACACGCCGACGTGATCCTGCCACCGCCCTCACCGCTGGAGCGGAGCCACTACGACGCGGCGTTCTACGGCCTCTCGGTGCGCAACGTCGTCAACTACTCGGCGCCGGTCTTCGAGACCGATCAGCTCCAGGAGTCGGACATCCTCGGCAAGCTCGCCGCCATGGTCATGGGGCAGGGCGCAAAGGCCGATCCCGGCGCGGTGGACGATCTGCTGGTGTCGGGGCTCGTCGACATGGCGATCGGCAACGAGGCCTCGCCCCTCCACGGGCGCGACAAGGACGAGGTCATCTCCGAGATCCCCGATCGACCCGGCCCCGAACGCGCGCTCGACGTGCTCCTCCGGTCGGGCCCCTACGGCGCGAAGCTCTCGCTGACCGAGCTCGAGGCCCATCCTCACGGCATCGATCTCGGCCCCTTGCAGCCACGCTTGCCCGGGGCGCTGCGCACGGCGTCGGGCACGATCGAGCTCGTGCCCCCGCCCATCGCCGCGGACTTCGAGCGCCTCGGGGAGTTCCTGGATCGGCCGGTCCCCGAGCTGGTGCTCGTCGGTCGCCGCCACGTGCGTTCGAACAACTCATGGATGCACAACGTCGAGTCCCTCGTGCGTGGGCGTCCGCGCTGCACGCTGCAGCTGCATCCCGATGATGCGAAGCGGCTGCGGCTCGACGACGGGGCATCGGCGCGGGTGCGTTCGCGCGTCGGCGAGCTCGTGGCGCCCGTGGAGGTGACGAACGAGGTCCGCGTCGGCGTGGCGTCGCTTCCCCACGGCTGGGGGCACGACGTGGAGGGCGTGCGGCTGGCGGTGGCCTCCGCGCACGCCGGCGTGAACAGCAACCTGCTCACGGACGACGAGGCCTTCGACTCGCTCTCCGGGACGGTGGTGCTCAACGGAATCCCCGTGACCGTCGAGGCGCTCGCCGAGTGATGGACCGGGGCTGGCGGGGTCGGCGAGGCCGATGGGAAGGAGCTCATGGCTGAGGTCTTGAGTCTGCCGAGCGATGTGAAGTGCGGCATGGTGATCTCGGGGCAGGACGGTGCCAGCGTCAAGCGCTCGGCGCGGGCCTATGAGGCGGCCGGCTTCGAGTCGCTCTGGGTGGGTGATCACGTGGCCTTCTACGTGCCGATCATGGAGTCGCTCACGCTGCTCTCGTACGTGGCCGCCGCGACCGAGCGGGTCCGCCTGTGCACCGGCATCTACCTCGCGCCCCTTCGCCATCCGACGACGACGGCGAAGGTCGCCTCTACGCTCGACGTGCTCTCCGGCGGGCGCCTCACGCTGGGCGTCGGCGTGGGGGGCGAGTTCCCGCCGGAGTTCGAGGCCTGTGGCGTCCCGGTCGCCGAGCGGGGACCGCGGACCGACGAGGCCATCGAGGTGATGCGCGCGCTCTGGTCCAGGGACGGGGCGGAGTATCACGGAGAGCACTTCGACTTCGGGCCCATCGACATGAACCCGAAGCCCGCTCAGCCGGGCGGGCCTCGAATCATCGTCGGCGGCCGCAAGGGCCCCACCTTCAGGCGAGCCGGCCGGCTCGGCGACGGCTACATCTCGCACATGTGCTCACCCCAGCAGTTCGCGCAGAACATGACGTCGATCGCGGGGCATGCCGAGCAGGCCGGTCGAGGGGCCATCGACTTCGAGCCCGTCTCCTTCCTCTTCACCGTGCTCGACGATGACTACGACCAGGCCCATCGCAAGGCCTCGTCGATGCTGCGGATGATCTACAACCGCGACTTCGAGGAGGCGTCGAAGAAGTACTGCCTGCTCGGTCGGGCGGAGGATTGCCTGGAGCAGATGCGCGCGTTCACCCGCGCGGGCTCGCGCCACTTCGTCTTCTCGATGCTCAGCGACCCCGTCCACTTCACAGAGGAGTATCGCCGCGTGATCCAGCCCGAGCTGCCCGGGCTGCTGCGCGGATAGGGCGGCGGCCAGACCACACGCACCTCCGCGGCCGACTCGATCACGCTTTCGCGACGGCCGGGATCACCACCTGGTCCAGCAGTCGCGTCTGCTCGAACCACTCTGCCTCGGTCCGCACGAGGGGGATCGCGACGAACTTCGTGATCCCGCCCGCCACATAGGCGTCGATCCGCTCGATCACGTCATCGGCATCACCGGCGACGAGCAGGGGACTCTCCGGCAGATCGTCCGCCTTCGCCCCCGCCCCCGTCTCGATGCGGTAGAGGACCGTGGCGCCGTAGTGATCCAGTGGAATGTGCTGCCCCGCCTCCTCGGCCGCACGACGGATCGTCGCCGCCGTCTCGCAGGCCTCTTCGAGCGTCTGCAGGCCCGCGAGCCACCCCGATCCGAAGCGCAGCGTGCGCGCGATCGCCGCCTTGCTCGACCCGCCGATCCAGAGCGGCAGCGGGCTCTGCACGGGCGTGGGTGAGATCACCGCGCCCTCGAGTCGGTAGTGCTCTCCTTCGAAGCTCACCTCCTCGCCCGTCCAGAGCCGGGTGATGATTTCGAGCGCTTCGTTCGCTCGCGCACCGCGTCCCCTGGGCGATCGGCCCGTCGCCCTCCACCCGGGCGAGTTGGCCGCACCCACGCCGACGACCGGGAGGAATCGGCCTTCGCTCAGATAGTCGATGGTCGCGCACTGTCGCGCGAAGACGACTGGATCGCGGAATCCGAGCACGACCGCGTTCATGCCGAACTTCAGCCGCTGGGTCGCGCCGGCCACCATGGCCGCCAGGGCGAGCGGCTCCGGCGAGGGCCGGCTGGCGATCACCTGGTCACTCTGCCAGATGCTGTCGATGCCGCCCTCTTCGCACAGATCCAGCCAGCGCCTGAATCCGTCGATATCGTCGAAGACGAAGCGACCGAGCCCCATTCCGATCCTGACCGCCACGCTCACCCTCCTCCACTGTCTCGTCCAGTATCCCAGAGTCTAGAGGCACATTCCGCAGGCAGCCGGGCGTATCGTCCCCCATCCCTGGAGGGCCCGGCGTTGACCCGGGCGGCCCGT
>CAZQMY010000367.1:0-6356 GCA_964594405.1 uncultured Spirochaetaceae bacterium
GGCCTCTCCGTTCCCGAGGTCGAGGGTGGCCGCGCCACCTCCCGCTTCCACTTCCAGGAGGGGCCGATCTTCGCCAACGTCGTGCTGGCGGACGAAGTCAATCGCGCCAGCCCGAAGAGCCAATCGGCGCTGCTCGAGGCCATGAGCGAGGGCACCGTCAGCGTCGACGGGACGACCCATCGCCTGCCCGAGCCCTTCTTCGTGATCGCCACCCAGAATCCGCTCGAGCACCACGGCACCCATCCGCTCCCCGAGAGTCAGCTCGACCGCTTCTGCATGAAGCTCTCGATCGGCTACCCCTCCATGCTCGACGAAGCAGAGGTGCTGCGGGCCGATCCGGGCGCGCATCGCCTGAACGCCCTCGAGCCGGTCTCCAGCCTCGAGGCGCTGCGAGAGATTCAGCACGTGGCCGAGGCGGTGAAGGTCGACGACGCGCTCATCGGCTACCTGCTGGCCATCGTGCAGGAGACGCGCGAGGACGAGGGCCTCGCCCTCGGTGCCTCCACTCGGGCCGCCCTCTCGCTCCGCCGCGCCGCACAGGCGCGGGCCATGCTGGACGGTCGCGACTTCTGCATTCCCGAGGACATTCGCGATCTCGCCGTCGACGTGCTCGCCCATCGCATCGCACCGAGTCTCCACGCCGGCCGCGCGAACGGCCAGGACGAGTGCCCCTGGATCCTCCGGGAGATCCTGGAGCGCGTCCCCGTGCCGCTCTAGGCCGCCAGCCATGCCGGGCAGCGACCGCCCCCGCGAGCGTCTGCGATGAGCGGCCCCCGATCGGCCCTCCGCACCTGGCGCGCCGCGTCGGCGAAGCGCCGACGGCGCTCGCCGCCCCGCGTCCTCAGGCCGACCCGAGCCGGATGGTGCTTCTTCGCCCTCACCTTCGGCGTCGGATTCGCCGCGCTCAATACCGGCAACAACCTGCTCTACCTCGTGCTCTCCTTGATGCTCGCCTTCCTCGTCCTCTCCGGCCTGCTCTCCGAGTCGGCGCTCAGAGGCATCGGCGTGCGGCGGCGCATGCCCGCCGAGCTCTACGCCGGGACCAGGTGCAGCGGCGTACTCGAGGTCCACAACGCCGAGCGCCGCATCCCGGCCTTCGCCGTGGTGGTCGAGGACCTCGCCCTGATCGACGGGGCGGCGGAAGCCATCGGTCGCTGCTTCTGCCTGCGCGTCGGTCCAGGCCAGCGGGTCGTCCGCCGCTACGCCCTCGAGCCGCGGCGGCGCGGCCCGCTGCTGCTGCTGCATTTTCGCGTCTCGACACGCTTCCCCTTCGGCCTCTTCGTGAAATCGAAGGTGATCCGCGCAGAGCGCGAGGCGCTGGTCTACCCACACGTCGATCCGCTCGCCCTGCCTCGACGCGACCGCGAGGGCGCGGCCTTCGTCGAGGCGCGGCGACGGCGGAGCCGGGACGGCAGCCTGCTCGGCGGATTGCGCGAGTTCCAGCAGGGCGACCCCAAGCGCCGGATCCACTGGCGCAGCAGCCTGCGCCGGGGCCAGCTGCTGGTCGGCGAGGTCGAGGGCGAGCAGTGCGCGGAGATCGAGGTCCTGCTGCGCACGCGCCGCGCGGGCCCGGCGGGTCGGGCACCGACCGAGGCCGAGCTCGAGGACTTCGAGCGGCGCGTCAGCTGGGCCGCCTCGGAGGTCAGCGTCCATCTCGATGCCGGCCTCGAGGTCGCCCTCCGCACCGACCATGACCTGATCGCTGCCCACTCCGGCGCCGGACAGCGCGCGCGCCTGTTCGGCCATCTCGCACGGGTCGCGCTGGGCGAGGGGGTCGTCGAGGCGGGCGAGCCACGGCGCGAAGCAGCGGCGAGCGAGGGGACACGATGAGCCGGCGAGAGTTCCGCGCGCCCGTGACCATACCCCGACCTGCGTCCGCGTTCGTGATGTCCCTGGTCGCCAGCGCGAGCCTCTGGATCACTGGCGAGCTCGACCTTTGGGTCGTGCCGCTGCAGGGCGCCGCCTACTCGGTGGCCTGGCTCACTCGCCATCGCCCGCCGGCCTTCCGGAAGAGCGGCATCTGGCTGAACATCGGCATGTGCGCCGTGACGAGCGTGACCATCGCCAAGGCCCTCGCTGGTGCGCCAGCGACCCTCTCCCTCGCGTACTTCTCCGCGCTCTCGCAGGGGCTCCAGCTGCTGGACGCGCGGCCGCGAAAGAGCGAGTTCCTGCTGGTCGCGCTGGCCCTCTTCCAGGTCATCCTCGCCGCCAACCTGACGGATAGCGTCTTCTTCCCGCCGCTCCTTCTGGTCTTCCTGGTCAGCGTGACCTGGACGCTGATGGTGCACACCCTGCGCACCGAGGCCGCCGAGGCACGCGAGCTGCTCTCGGCCAGCAGGCCAGACCTCGAGACCGACGGCCTGCTGCGCACGACCCTGTTGGCATCGACGGTCTCGATCCTGCTCGGGCTGCTCATCTTCACCTTCCTGCCCCGCATTCGCTCGAACATCCTGCAGTCGAACGTCGGCCCCGGAATCTCGATCGCAGGGTTCAGCGATCGCGTCTCCCTGGGCACGGTGGGGCGGATCCGTCGCGACGAGACGGTGGTGCTGCGCGTGGTGACCGTGCAGGGCGAGGCGCTCGAGCCCGGCGAGCGCTATCTGCGCGGCCTCGCCTTCGATCGCTTCGATGGCCGCAGCTGGAGCATCTCCGTGCCGAGCGGTCAGATGAGCCGCCGCCACGTCTCGGGCTCGCCGCGCTTCGGGATCGATCTCGCCGGCGGCCCCGGCGAGGACGCGATGGTGCAGGAGATCGTGCGAGAGCCGGTGGAAGCCGGAGTGCTCTTCGCCTCGGGCCCGGTGCGGCGCATCCAGGGGCCGCTCGATCACCTGAGCCGCGACGCCAACGGCGCCTTCTATCATCCGAGCCGCGCGGGCGACCGGGTCCGCTACACCGTCTGGACCGACCCCATGCGCGTTCCAGAGGCGCTGCTTCGAGACGATCGCGTCGCCCCGCCGCGCGTGCTGGGCAAGTCGGCCGCGCGCCGGGCCGCGCGCTACTCCGCCTTGCCCGAGCTCGATCCCGCGGTGCGGCGGCTGGCGCTGGACGTCACCGCCGGGCTGGGCCGCGACGCCGACAAGCTGCGAGCGCTGGAGGCCTGGCTGCGACGCGTCGGGCGCTACACCGACGAACCGCCGGAAATGGATGCGCTACCCGGTGCGTCGCCCATAGAGGCCTTCCTGCTGGGCGACGTCGAAGGACACTGTGAGTACTTCGCCAGCGCCATGGTCGTGCTCGCGCGCAGCCTCGACATGCCGGCGCGTCTGGTCAATGGCTTCGCCGGCGGGCGGCGCAACTCGCTGGGCGACTTCACCGAGTACGCCAGCGCCGACGCCCACGCCTGGGTGGAGGTGCACTTCGAGCAGGCCGGCTGGGTGCGCTACGACCCGACACCGCCCGACCTCCGCCTGCGCGCAGACTCCGGACTCGGCTTGCTGGCACGACTGGGCGAGCTGGCGGGAATGGTCGAGCTCTGGTGGTTCCAGCGCGTGGTCGACTTCGACAGCGCCGATCAGATCGCCGCCCTGCGCGGTGTCTGGCATCTCTTCAAGGGGATGGGAAGGCGCAGCGATACGTCGGACCAGGCCTCGCCGGGTCCGAGCCGTGAGCGCTCCGCCGACGGATGGATGAGCGCCCGGCTTCGACCGACGCTGCTCGTCGCCCCCCTCGTTCTGCTCGCCCTCTGGCTGGTCCGTCGACATCGAAATCGAGCCCCTTCGCCCGTCCCCTCGCTCTATCTGAAGGCGCTTCGTGCGTTGGAGCGGCGGGGGCTGGTGCGCACACCCACGGATACGGCGCGCGGCATCGCGAGGGCCGCTCGCGCCCATCTCCCCTCCGAAGAAGCCGAGGGCTTTGCGCGGATCACCGAGGCCTATCTGGCCGAGCGCTTCGGCGCACGGCGGGACGCCTGCGCGACCGCAGCCCTCGAGGAGGACCTCCGCAATCTGCGGCGCGCCCCCATCCTCCGGACGATGGACCGGGCCGGGCCCGAGCCGAGCACAGGGTCTCAGAGCACGCCGTAGATCTTGTGGGTCTGCGGAATCAAGCGCACACCCGGATGCAGCTGCTCGCAGAGGCGATGCCATCGGAGCAGCGTCGGTCCGGGCACGCGGGCCCGAACGGCGCCGGAGGGCGTGACCGGCTGCAGCACCAGCTCGGCTTCGGGCGCACAGGCGTGCACGCCGACGCAGGCGCGTTCGAGCTCATCCTCCCGCGTATTCGGCGTGACGACGATCTTCACGTAGACCTCGCCCAGCGCGGCGGCCTCGCGCAGGAAGGCCTCGTGCTCGGCGTGGAAGTCGCGCCGCACGCGCGGCCCCTGCTCGGCCACGAAGACGTCGCTGGCCAGCTTCCAGTCCATGCTGATCAGATCGCGCGGCTCGCCCCGGCGTGGCGGGTGCTCGAGGGCGTGGTGCAGCGCGCCGCGCGCCAGCCCATGCGTCTCCAGATAGACCCGAAGCCCCCTCGTACGCACGCGCTCGGCGACCGCTCTCACGGCGTCGGGCTGCAGGAGCGGCTCGCCCCCGGTCAGGCTCACGAAGCTGCCGGGTGCGGGGGCGTGGGCTTCGATGGCGGCGTCGACGCGGTCGAGGGTGACGGGATTGGCGACCTCTTCGAAGCGCTCGCTCCCGGGCATCGTCTCGATCCGGCAGGTGGCCGCCTTCGTCCACGTCTCGGGCGAGTCGCACCAGGTGCAGCGCAGATCACATCCGCCGAAGCGGATGAAGAGCGAGCTGCGCCCGACATGGGGCCCCTCCCCCTGGATCGAGGAGAAGATCTCGACCAGGTGCATCTCAGGCGCTGCGCCGCCCCCCGCCACTTCGCTCAGCGCTCGAGCACCGAGCGCCCCATGGCGATCTCGCACACCACTTCGTCCAGGCGCTCCGGGTGTCGCTCGAGGTCGCGGA
The DNA here is from genome assembly GCA_964594405.1 of uncultured Spirochaetaceae bacterium. Lineage (GTDB taxonomy): Bacteria > Myxococcota_A > UBA9160 > UBA9160 > UBA4427 > CAZQMY01. Next base: position 4,908 of record CAZQMY010000367.1, read on the forward strand.
TGCGGAAGCGTGCCGTGTGATCGCTGTCGGGCAGCGACTCCACCCAGTCGAGCTTCGCCCCCAGGTGCTCCGAGAGCGCACCGAAGTCGAGGAGTCTGCGGCCCGCCTGCTCCTCGCCGCCGAAGATGAAGAGGTTCCCATCGACGCGGTGGGCGAGGGAGAGCCCGGCCTGATAGCGCTCGCGAGCGATGCGCGCCGCCAGGTTCAAGTCGAGGTCCGGTCCCTCGACGCCCACCACCACCATCGCGTAGCCGGCGAAGCGCACCAGGCGGAAGTCGCGGCTGGAGACGTACTCCACCTCCTCGGGCACCGGCGGGATGTCGGCCTTGCTCGCTTCCTTCGCGAGCTCACTGGGGCGGCCGGTGAGCAGCGGATCGACCTCGCGCCGGATCTCGCCCTGCTTCTTTGCGAGCTCACCGACCCGCCACCACCAGAGCCGTCCCCAGCGCTCGAAGTCGTGCTGGGTGAAGCGCCCCGTAGCCAGGTCGACGAGCTTGTCCGAGAAGCGGCTGCGGCGTGTGCACGTCTCCAGCAGCGCCGGCAGCACCGAGCCCATGCCATCGGTCTGGTGCACCGCGTCCTCGCCGAGCGCGTCGATCAGCGCCGACCGGTCCTCGGGCGGCCAATCGTGGTGATCGAACCAGTCCAGACGCCCGCGATAGAGAGAGGCCGCCTGGATCACGTCACGCGCCGGGGAAGGCGTGAAACCCACCAGGTAGATCGGCACGTCGTCCTTCAGGTCCGTCGTCACCTCGCGAAAGAAGGTCATCAGCTCCGACTGCGGATAGACCCACATGCCCTCGAGCAGGCGGATGTCTCGGGCCAGCAGCACGGCGGCCAGGATCGAGTCGCGATCGGCGTGCGCGACCACCACCGCCCGACGGCGAGGCGGCTTGGGCGGCTCCGCTTCCTCGGCCTCGGCCTTGCGCGCCCGTCTTCGCTTCTCGCGCTCGAGCTTGCGGCGATGCTGCTCGTCGTCCTCGTCTTCGTCGTCGCCTTCGTCGTCGACGTAGTCCGGATCGCCGGGGAGCGCCTCGGTGAACTCGTCGGGGAGCTCGGCGAGCAGCTCCTCGTCGTCTTCGACCTCCTCGCTCTCATCGCTCTCGTCGGGCGCTTCGGCGGCGGAGGCCTCCGCACTGCCACCACGCCGGCGGCGGCGCCGGCGCGAGCGCCCGCCCTCGCCTTCCTCGTCGCGCTCTTCATCCCGCGGCCCCTTGGCGCCTCCGCCGTTCTCCGCGGCACTCTCGGCCGCGCCCCGGCCGCGCCGGCTGCGCGAGCGCCGGCGCCGACGTCCGCGCTCGGGGCCGGGTCCTTCGCCCTCCTCCTCCGCATCGCCCTCGTCCAGGTCGAAGAACGAGACCTCCTCGAAGCGCGCGGGGCCGGCCTCCGCCTCTGCAGACACGCCCTCCGGCACCGATCCCTCGTACGCGGCGGCTTCGCGATCGCGGC
>CAZQMY010000368.1:0-6350 GCA_964594405.1 uncultured Spirochaetaceae bacterium
CTGATCGCCCATGCCGAGCACAACGATGTACTGCTTGCCGTCGCTGCGCTCGCCTTCGAGCCCGAACTCGGCGGCCAGACGTCGCAGCATCAACGGCTCGCCGCGCAGGTTGTACATCTCGCGCCCCTCGCTTCGCTGGATGTCTCCCGAGTCCACCAGCAACGTCTCGAGCACCGAGTTCAGCGGAATCGCGAAGCGGTGCTCACCCACCATCACGATCAGGGCCTGGATGATGGCCAGCGTGATCGGCAGGGTCATCGTCACCGTCGTGCCCTCGCCGAGGGTGCTGCCGAGATCGACCATGCCGCCGAGCGCCGCGAGGTTCGAGCGAACCACGTCCATGCCGACCCCACGACCGCTCGTCTCGCTCACCTCGTCACGGGTCGAGAGCCCGGGGGCGAAGACCAGATCCAGGACCTCCTTCCTGGTGAGGACCTCATCGGGCGCGATCATTCCGCGGGATTCGGCCCGAGCGCGGACCTTCTCTGGATCGATCCCACGACCGTCGTCGCTCACCTCGATCACCACGTGATTGCCGCGCTGGAAGGCCTGGATGAGGATGTGGCCCTCCTCGGGCTTGCCGGCACGTTCCCGCTCCTCCTCGCTCTCGATGGCGTGGTCGAAGGCGTTGCGCACCACGTGCATGAGCGGATCGACGAGCTGCTCGACGATCAGCTTGTCGAGCTCGGTATCCGCGCCGCGAAAGTCGAGGCTGACGTTCTTGTCGTGATCGCGGCGCAGGCGGCGGACGACCCGCGAGAGCTTCTCGAAGATCTGACGGAGCGGCACCATCCGTACGTCGAGCACACCCGACTGCAGCTCCTTGAGCTTGCGGTCGAGCATCTTGTGGTTCTTCGTCAGCTCGCTTCCGATCCGGGCGGTCGTGGACTCGCTCATCAGCTGCGTCGCGATGTTCGCGATGGCGTTGCGCTGGATCACGAGCTCGCCCACCAGATTCATCAGCTCGTCCAGCTTGCGGATGTCCACGCGGACGGTGTCACTGATCGACTTGAGGGACTCGAGCTCCTGCGACTCCACCGGCGACGCCGTCGGAAGTGCCATGGGCTCGGTGATGGGTGCGGGGGACTCGACGACGGGCTCGGACTCCGCCGCCTCGTCGGTCGCGACCTCGGGCTCGGGCGCGCGCTCTTCCTCCGGCTCGGCTCCGGCCGCATCCGCGGTTTGCTCCGAAACGCTGCCGGCGAGCACCTGACGGACCTCGGCCCCGGAGAGGTCGAGGCGGTCGGCGAGATCGGATGCGGGAATGTCCGTCGCCACCAGCAGCGAGAAGCGGATCTGCGATTCCGGCGCAGCGCCCGGCGAGGGCAGCGTCGACACCACCTCTCCGACCTCGCGGATCGCCGTCGAGAGCTCCGAGAGGCCCTCTTCGAAGGCGATGATCTCGAAGGTCGAGTCCACCAGCGCGAGATGGCGTCTGCGTTTCATGTTCTCTCGGAGCCGATGCTCCTCGTACTCGGTGAGCGCGCGCAGCAGCGACTCGTCCAGGTCGAGGGCGCCAAACTCGTTCTCGGGCTCGGGGGCCGCAGGCTCGCACACGGCCGCGTCGATCCGCGCGATCATCTCGCTGATCTCGAGCTCGCTGGACTTGAGGCTGTCGGGCTTGTCGATGCCGCCGAGCAGGCGGTTGAAGAGCGCAACGGCCTCATCGAGGAGGTCCACTGCCGGCGCATCCATCGAGATGCGTCCGAGGCGGAGGCCGTCGAGAACATCCTCCATGTGATGCGCGAGCTCGCTGATGCCGTCGAGCCCGAACATGCCCGCCAGCCCCTTGAGCGAGTGGGCCGAGCGGAAGATGTTGTTCACGAGGTCGGGATCGACTTCGCCACCCTTGCCGCGCTGATCGCCCATATCGGCGAGATCCTCGCGCATGCGATCGAGGATCTCCTCCGCTTCGCAGACGAACTCGCGATAGGCCTTGGCCTGCGCCGAGTCCATCGTCGCCGCCTTCTTGGCCGCGGCCTTCTTGCCGGCGGACTTCCTGGCGGCGCTCTTTGCCCGTCGGGCGGCCAAGGCTTCAGTCCTCCCTGGCCGATCGAGCCAGGAGGTCGGTCGCCACCTGCCGAAGCGCTTCCGGATCGAAGGGCTTGACGAGATAGGCGTCTGCGCCCAGTCCCAGGCCCTTGTCGCGATCGCGCTCGGAGCCCTCGGTGGATACGATGACGAGCGGGATGTTGGCGTACTTGTCGTTGTTCTTGACGAACGACACCAGTTCGAGCCCGTTGATGTCTGGCATGTTGATGTCGGTGACGACGAGGTCGTAGTCCTCGCGCGGCAGACATCGGAGCGCTTCGAAGCCGCTCGACGCCTCGGTGATCTTCACCGCCACGCCCAGCTCCTCCAGCGTCGATGCCAGAAGCGACCGCATGGTCGCCGAATCCTCTACGATCAGAATGCGCTGCACTGGCCTCCCCCGGACGGAATTACACCTCTCCTGGACCGCTCAGTCGTATCGGCGAGGGGAAGGCTTTCTTGAGGTAATCGAGGGACTTCGCCCCTGCAGCCGCAGCCTTCCCGCCGGGTGTCTTCACGAGGGAGATGGGGCGACTGCCCCGCCGTGGGTGCGCGGACACGGGCATGGGCGAGGCCGGGGCCCGCGGAGGTTCGGCGCTCAGACCTCGCTCTCGCTGAGGGCGCGCTCGAGTGCCGCACGATCGAGCGCGAGCCCGGCGTGGTGCATCACGACCTCCAGCCCGCTGGTGTCCGCGACGGGGCGGTCGTCGGGCAGATTGTCGGCGTAGAGCAGGGCGATCACCTGGCCCGCTGACACGATCGGGCCCAGGTAGGCGTGCTCCGCGACGCGATCGCCGAGGAGGGCCGCGAGGTTGCGATCGCCCGCGTTGCGCGGACCGCCGGCCACCGACTTCTGCTCCTGGAGGACTCTGCACATCCACTGGCTGGTGCCGGTCTCGAAGCGCACCCGGCGAAGCACGTCGTCCGAAGGGCCTCCGCTGCGATCCAGGCCGTGTCCCGCCATGCCGACCGCCACGCCATCGCGAATCATGAACATTGCGATGCGATCGAAGGCCTCCGAGGCGAAGCGGATGACGAGGGGCAGGACCTCGCCGCGACTCGATGCCTCCGTGAGCGCCTGCGTCGCGTCGCGCAGTCGCTCCATGGAGTCCGCCGACGCGCCGGCTTGCGCCGCGGGCGCGGTCCCGCTGCGCGTTGCTCCGGCGAGCTCGTGGCAGATCTGCTGGACCAGGTCCTCGGCCATATGGGCCAGCCGATCCGCCGCGCCGGCGATGCGCAGCTGACTGCGCTCGGGCCGCATCACAGCCCCGTCCGCGGCCCCGAGCGACTCGCCGGGGGCCGCCCCATCCTCGGCCAGCCACAGGGCCACCGAGCGGGGCGCCTGCTTCTTGAGCCGGGCGACGAAGTCGTCGGCATCTCGAATCCCGCTGAGCGAGTCGACGGCGACCTGCGGAGAGACGAGCACCACCGGATCGATGCCTCGTACGACATATTGGCGGATGCGATCGAGCCCCTGTCCGGATTGCTGGAAGATGTGCACCTGGCTGAACTGATGCTTCAGCGCGCTCTTCACCCACTCGAGAGCCATCAGATCGGTGTCGATCACGACGACACATCGATCCTTGAGTCCGGTGACACTCGCTGCCCCCGGAGCCGATGCAGCTCCGGATCCATCCCGCGCTTCCACGAGCTGATCCGCGGGCTCGAGATCCGCGGGGCTTTCGGACGCCCCTTCGGGAGCGATGAGATCGGCGTCCTCGAAGGGGTCGGTCAGGAGCGTGCGCTCAGGTGGCGCCCCGACCTCGCCCTCGTCCTTTTCCACGAAGGCGGCGTCCATATCGATCTCCAGGTGTTCGGCCTCCATCACCCCGTCGGCCACCAGCTCGGCTTCGAGCGCGTCGTGCAAGGCCTCGATGGGCTCGAGGTCTTCGACCGGGCGCTCGTCGAGCAGGTCGGCCATCGGATCGGGCTCTTCCGGCGCGATGGCCGCCTCGAAGGCCTCCACGAGGGATTCGATGGAGGCCGAACCCTCCGTCACGGCTGAAGCGAGCTTGTCCACCGACTCGGGCACGGGCGGCGACGATGCGCTGCCCTCATCGGGCACGACGCCGAACATCTCCTCGGCAGACATGCTGTCGAACTCTTCGTCGCACTCGGCCGGCGACTCGGGCGGCGACCACTCGGGCTCCGGGCTCGGCGCCGCGTCGCTCTCGTCGCGAACCCGCGCGCCCTCCATCGCCAGAAATCCCGCGTTGATGCCAGTGGGCAGGATCAGCTCGGGATCCTCGGAGTCCTGGCCGCTCCGCACGTCGAAGCTGAAGTCGCCGGTGCGCCAGCCGAACATGGTGACGACGGCGGCCTCGACGGCTTCGCGTGTGAGTGAATCGATGCGCTCGCTCGTGAGCGCGGTGGTCGCGACCACGGCCTCGGCAACGCCGCCGCCGGCGCGGGCGCAGTGCGCTTCGGCCGTGGCGAACTCGTCCTCGCTGAGGAATCCGCCCCCCACGAGGATCTCGCGCAGCCCGGTCGGTCCGCCTTTGAGGGCGGCGCCGCGCACCAGCCCCTTGACGAAGACGATTCGACCACCGCCCCCCGTCGTCTGCAGCGAGAGCACGCCCGACTTCTGGGAGAGGCTGATGATCTGAAGGATGTCCCCGAGGCTCAAGTCCTCGAGACTTCCGACCAAGCTCATTCCGCCCTCCACGGCCCTTTCCGAGGCCGCCGGCGCACCACTCCCGCGGGCGCACACGCGACCTCCCCCATTGGTGATCGGGCCGGAAGCAGCGCGACTTAAGACGGGAGGGCGGATTGGGAATCGGGCAGTCTTCGGGGCTTCACCCGCCCCCCACGGGTGGCAACGCGCCTGCGATCGAGTCCTCGAGCTCGCGCTGACGTCTTCGGGGGGCGACGCTGAGCGTCGGGGAGCCGATCGCCCGCACGGCGACCTCCATGGCGCGGGCGGACCGCTCGAGCTCCGTCACCGGCACCGTCAGGCACACGCGCAGCGACCGGTCCAGGCCATTCAACGCCTCCTTCGCCCCTCCGATCAGCGCCGGCGCATGCCGTGGGAGGTCGTCCGCGGCGATGCCGAGCGGCGCCATCGCGACGTGCTCGACGCCCAGCGCGAGTACCCGCGAGATCGCGTCGCGGGTCGCGTCTTCGGCGTTGACCATGCGATAGCTCGCCCGCTCGCCGAGGCCGAGGAGGAGGATGCGCGGCGCTCGGAGATTGGGCCAGCTCGGAATCAGGACCGCCTCACCGGCCTCGCCCTTCATCTCACCCGCCAAGAGCAGCTCGCTCACCAGACCGCAGAGGCGCCAGTCCAGCCGACCGGCGCCCCCGCGAAGCGGTCGATCATCACCGAAGATGCCCGCCACGGCGACGTCGGCCGACAGGCGCTCGAGCGGTCGCGGATCGAGCTCGAAGCACAGACTGGCCGATCGCTTGCTCATGATTGCTCCACCGTCTCGATTCAGTTTCGCACAGTCCGCGGCCAGATGGCGTGACCGCGCTCACGCGCCTTCGTCCGGCAGGTCCCGCACCCGGTGCGCGATGGCATCGAGGATCCCATTGACGAAGGCCGGCGAGGGGTCGCTCCCGAAGCGACGGGCGAGGTCGACGGCCTCGTTGAGCACGACCGCGGCCGGAGTGTCCGTATGGCAGAGCTCGAAGGTCGCGAGCCTCAGGATGCTGCGATCGACGGCGGCCATGCGATCCACTCGCCAGTTGCGCGAGTGGGCGCCGATCAAGGCGTCGATCTCGGTCAGCTTCTCGCAGACCGCCAGCGACAGCGCTCGCGCGAACTCGCGCGCGCCACCGGGCATCTCGAAGTGGCCGGCGATCGCCTCGAAGGCCTCCTCCGCCGTGGGGGGCGCCGAGGGCTCCGGCAGCGGTGTCATGGGCTGGCGCGCAGGGGGCTGGATCGGAGCGCGGTCGGGCTCGTGCCGCTCGCGAAGCGTGGCCAGATCGATGGCGAAGAGGACCTGCAGCGCCACCTCGCGCGCGCGCCGCCTCGAGGAAGCGGCCTCGCTCATGCGGAGCCGTCCGGGCCGCGCCCGAGTCTCGGCAGGAGGCGAGCCATCTCCAATGCGGCCAACGCCACGTCGGCGCCCTTGTTGCCGTGGTGGCCGCCCGCCCGCTCGAGGGCCTGGTCGACGGTGTCCGTGGTGAGAACGCCGAAGGCGACGGGCACTCCCGTATCGCGCATCACTTCGCGGACGCCATCGGTGACGCCGATGCAGACGTAGTCGAAGTGGGGCGTGCCCCCCCGGATGACAGATCCGAGGGTGACGATGCCGTCGTAGCGACCGCTGTCAGCCATCGCACGCGCGGCCAGAGGGATCTCGAAGGCGCCGGGC
>CAZQMY010000369.1:0-6337 GCA_964594405.1 uncultured Spirochaetaceae bacterium
AGCGCGGCGATCCGGGATCCGCCCCAGCTGGAATGCCGCCCGCGGGTGGCGGGAGGAGGAGCCGAAGAGCTAGCCGCCGTAGCGCTCCAGCAGGTATCGGATGATGTCGGCGGACTCGGGCATCCAGCGGACCTCTCTTCCCTCCTCCTCGATGCGCAGCACGGGAACTGTACTGCGCCCGGTCGCCTCCCGAACGTCCTTGGCGTGACGCGGATCGACGAGCGTGTCTCGGATCTCGACGTCGATCCCGAGCTCGTCGATCACCATGCGCACGCGCTGGCAGAAGGGGCAGGTGTCGAATTGATAGAGGGAGAGGCCCTGATCGCTCACGGTTGGATTCTCCTGATCACGGAAGTGTCCCGAGCGGCCGGAATGGTCGCGCTGCCACAGGGACTTCGAGGGTAGCAATCCGTTCCAGCCTTCGTTCCAATGCGTCAGTCGACTGCCGCTATCGTCGGTCCGCCGTCATTCCGGTGCGCTCCGGCACGGGCCGCCGCCTGCTGCGGCATCGTTCTGCACAGTCCCCAACTTGCGCCCAGAGCTGCACTTTCGCCGACTTCGCCGACCACTGGCCGCTCGTGCGACCCACCCCCGCGCTGTGCACGGAGCTGGCACGCCCCCTGCATCATGCCGGCATCACCAACGCCGGGTCGCGCCATGGAGCCGCCCGGAGCCAGCAGGACACGGGCACGCGCCCGTAGAGCCGGGGGGCGGGAATGGATCTGGGGGGAATGGAGACGCGGGCGATTCTCGAAGGCGACGAGAAGCTCGAGCTCTCCTTCATCGAGCTGGTGATCGCGGCCAGTGAGTGCAGCGAAGACGAGAGCGAGATCTACGACCTGATCGACGGCGCCCTCACGGGCGATCGGATCGATCTGGTCCCCACCGATCTGCCGATCTAGACCACGGGCCCCGCGGCGATCCCTACGCGATCCCTACGCGAGCCCCATCCGCTTGGCGATGATCACCTTCATGATCTCGTTGGTGCCGGCGTAGATGCTCTGTACGGCGGCATCGGCGTAGTCCTGCGAGATCGGGTACTCCATCATGAAGCCGTAGCCCCCGAAGAGCTGCAGGCACTCGGCGCTGAGCTTCTTCTGCAGATCGGTGGTCCACCACTTCGCCATGCTCACCTCGGAGACGATCTCCTCACCGCGCACGTGCGCGGCCAGGAGCTTGTCCACGAAGGCCTGCCCGATCTCGACCTCGCTGGCGAGCTCGGCGAGCTTGAACTGGGTGTTCTGGAACGCCGCGATGTTCTTCCCGAAGGCCTGTCGCTCCTTCACGTAGGCGACCGTATCGTCGAGAGAGCGACGGCATGAGGCCATGCTCCCGATGCCGATGCACAGGCGCTCCTGCTGCAGCTTCTCCATCAGCATCTTGAAGCCCTGCCCCTCCTGGCCGAGCAGATTCGAGACAGGCACCCGGCAGTCGTTGAAGAAGAGCTCGCTCGTGTCCTGGCCCTTGAGTCCGAGCTTGTCGAGGTTGCGACCTCGCTCGAAGCCCTCGCGATCCGTCTCGACCAGGAGCAGGCTGATCCCTGCGTGCGGCGGGCTCGCCTCGGGATCCGTCTTCACGACCACGATGACCAGATCGCAGTTCTGGCCGTTCGAGATGAAGGTCTTGGCGCCGTTCACGACGTAGTGGTCGCCCTCGCGGATCGCGCGCGTCTGCACGTTGGCGAGGTCCGATCCCGTACCCGGCTCGGTCATCGCGATCGCGAGCAGGCATTCGCCGGTGATCGCGCGGGTCAGGAACGCCTGCTTCTGATCCTCGGTTCCGTAGCTCGTGAGATAGGGCATGCAGATGTCGGTATGGAGCGAGGCCTGCAGCGCATGGGCTCGCAGATAGGCGAGCTCCTCCATGACGATCGCGTCGTAGAGGAAGTCCGCGCCGGCCCCGCCGTACTCCTCGGGCTGATTGGCGCCGAGGAAGCCCGCCTGCCCCATCTTCCGCCACGCGTCCCGATCGCTGATGCCCGCTGCGTTCCACGCCTCGACGTGAGGCAGGATCTCGGCCTCGGCGAAGCGCCGGAACTCGGCACGGAAGTGATCGTGTTCGTCGCTGAAGATCTCTCTTCGCATGGCGGGCTTCTCCGGGGCAAGGCCATCGCCGTCGAGCAGGACGGGAGGTTCTCTGTCTTCGTCAGCGTAGCAGGGACGCGCAGACGCCTCCCGGCCTGCAGGGCCTCCGGCCCGGTAGAGGCCGGACGCAGCGGCTGCTATGAAGTGGCGACCCGATCGGCGCCGCGGGCGATTGGAGCCAGGTATGCGCATCGCAGACACGGAGATCGGAGGGGGCGCGAGGCTCGCGCTGATCGCCGGGCTGAACGTGCTCGAGGGCGAGGCCGAAGCGCTCGACTGCGCGCGCCACGTCCAGACCGTGAGCGAGCGCCACGGCCTGTCGGTGGTCTTCAAGGCCAGCTTCGACAAGGCCAACCGCACCCGCGTCGATGCCTTCCGCGGACCGGGCCTTCGGACGGGCCTCGAGATCCTGGCCGCGGTCAAGTCGCAGACGGGACTGCCGGTGCTCACGGACGTCCACGAGCCCGGGCAGGCGGAGCAGGTGGCACGCATCGCCGACTGTCTGCAGGTCCCCGCCTTCCTGTGCCGACAGACGGACCTGGTCGTCGCCTGCGCGAAGACGGGCAAGGCCGTGAACGTGAAGAAGGGCCAGTTCGTCGCGCCGCGCGACGCGGTGCATGCCGTCGAGAAGCTGCGCTCCGCCGGCGCCACCGACGTGATGCTGACCGAGCGGGGCGTCAGCTTCGGCTACGGCGACCTCGTGGCCGACATGCGCAGCCTCGTCGAGATGCGCGCCTTCGCTCCGGTCTGCTTCGACGCGACGCACGCCGTCCAGCGACCCGGCGCCCTGGACGGCGCGTCCGGTGGAGAGCGACGCTTCGTGGCACCTCTGGCGCGGGCCGCGGTGGCCACCGGGGTCGACGCCATCTTCCTCGAGACCCATCCCGAGCCCGAGCGGGCCCCCGTCGATTCGGGCTGTCAGCTCGACTTCGAGGCCCTGGATCGCCTGGTCGGCGAGCTCGTCGCCATCGAGGGCGCGCTCCGCGACGTCCGCGCGGAGGCCGTGGCTCGATGACAGGAGACGTGGCGGGCAGGAGCGTCCTGATCACGGGCGCCTCATCGGGGATCGGGGCCACCACGGCCCGACACCTCTGCGATCGGGGCTTCCGCGTCTTCGGCACGAGCCGGAAGGCGCGCGCACCGGAGGCGGACGAAGGGATCGGCTGGATCACCATGGACGTCTGCGACGACGCCTCGGTGCAGGCTGGACTGCAGTCGCTGAAGGGGATGGTGTCGCCCCTCGATGCGCTGGTCTGCAACGCGGGCTTCGGGATCTTCGGCGCGGTGGAGGACGTCTCCATCGAGGCTGCGCGCGCGCAGTTCGAGACCAACTTCTTCGGCGTGCTGCGCGTGGTGCGCGGCGTGTTGCCCGGGATGCGCGAGGCGGGCGGCGGTCGGATCGTGCTCGTCGGCTCGCTGGCCGGTCGCGCCCCGATCCCCTTCCAGGGCCACTACTCCGCCACGAAGGCCGCCATCGATGCCCTGGCGTTGTCGCTCCACAACGAGGTGCGCGCCTTCGGCATCCACGTCACGCTGATCGAGCCCGGCGACATCGACACGCCCTTCAACGACGCGATGGATTGGGACGCCAGTCCCGAAGGCTCCGCCTACGCGGCGCAGCTGAAGGCCTGCGAAGGCGTGATCCGCGAGTCGCTGCCCAAGGCGCCGCCTCCTCTCGTGGTGGCGCGCGCCATCGCGCGGGCGCTGGAGGCCCGCCGTCCGCGCATCCGCCAGGCCGTGGGATCGGAATCGCTGCTGGTCCCGCTCGCCCGCCGGCTCCTCCCGGATGCCCTGAGCCTCAAGTTCATCCGAGACCACTTCCGGATCTGAGTCCCGATTCCGTCCGGAAGACACCGCGCTCTCGAGCGCGGCCACCGTCAGCGGGTAGGCTTGGGGCGCCGTGCTCGAGATCGACGCGCTCCTCCAGCGCCAGCGCCGATGGCGAAGCGAAGCTTCGGCATGCTATCTCCGCTGCGAGCCAGTCGGGGGCATGGTCGAGATGACGAGCAGCGAGGGCCTCGGAGCCGCCGAGAGCATGCGGCACCCGCAGCGGGGGCCCTTCGCAGGCCTGCTCATCGCACAGCTCCTCTTCGTCGGCCTCCTGCCCTTCATGAGCGACCGCGGAACCGGCTACTTCTTCCAGGGGCTCGGCATCACGGCCATCGTGCTGGCCGGGGTCTACGCCGCCAGCAGGACGCGAACAGCGCGCGCGATCAGCGCCGTGACGGTCGTCCTCACCTTCTACGCGTGGTGGGGCCCCGACCTGCTGATGGAGACCTACGACGATCTGCTACGCCTCGAGTCGGCGGCCATCAGCTATGGCTTCACGGCATTCGTGGTCATCCGCGCGCTGATGGTGCAGGAGCGCGTGAGCCTCGACACGATCCTCGGCGGCATCAATGCCTACCTGCTCATCGCCACCGCCTTCATGCTCATGCACGCAGGGCTCATCATCCTCGATCGCGGCGCCTACGCGATCCAGGGCCAGCCCCTCGGCGATGTCCTGCTGAATGCCGAGGAGTCGACGGGGCTGCTGACGCTGCTCTACTTCAGCTATGCGACGCTCACGACCCTCGGCTATGGCGACATCGTCCCGATCTCGCCCGAAGCGCGGATCCTGAGCGGGCTGGAAGCGATCCTGGGCCAGCTCTACGTGGCGATCTTCATCGGCCACCTGGTGGGCCTCCAGGTGAGCGAGAGGGTCCAGCGATCCAACCCGCATGAGACGGAGAGGAAGACGTGACCGAGGAAGAGGCGCGACTCGATTGCATCTCGCCCATCGATGGCCGCGTCTACGTATCCCGTCCGCTCACGTCGGCGCGTTGCCTGGAAGGACTCGTAGCCGATGCCCGAGCCGCCCAGAGACGATGGGGCGCACTCGAGGTCGCGCAGCGGGCGGAGAGGCTCTCGGCCTGCATTGCGCACTTCTGCGAGGCCCGCGACGCGCTGGCTCGCGAGATCACGGAGCAGATGGGGCGCCCGATCCGCTTCTCGCCGGGTGAGATCGGCGGCTTCGAGGAGCGCGCCCGCTCCATGGTCGGCATCGCAGAGACCTCGCTGGCCGACATCCCGATCGGCGATGACGACGTCGCCCGACGCTTCATCCGCCGTGCCCCCCTCGGCGTCGTCCTGGTGGTGGCGCCGTGGAACTACCCCTACCTGACGGCCGTCAACGCAGTGGTCCCCGCGCTCCTCGCCGGCAATGCGGTGATCCTCAAGCACTCGTCGCAGACGCCGCTCTGCGGCGAGCGCTTCGCCGACCTCTTCGCCGAAGCTGGACTTCCACAGGGGCTGCTCCAGTCCCTGCACGCCTCGCACGAGACGACGCTCGAGCTGATCCGACACCCCGGCATCGGCTTCGTCTCCTTCACGGGCTCTGTGCCCGGTGGCCACGGCGTCCAGCGCGCGGCGAGCGAGCGCTTCATCGCGACCGGACTGGAACTCGGCGGCAAGGATCCGGGCTATGTCCGCGCCGATGCCGACGTCGCGGCGGCCGCGGAAGGGCTCGGCGACGGGGCCTTCTTCAACAGCGGGCAGTCCTGCTGCGGCATCGAGCGCATCTACGTCGCCCGCGAGCGATTCGACGACTTCGTCGAGGCCCTGGTCGACTTCGCTCGGGCTCAGGTCCTCGGCGACCCACGCCAGCCGGCGACGACACTGGGGCCGATGGTGCGCCCCTCGGCGGCGCACTTCGTCGCCGGGCAGATCGAAGAGGCGGTGCAGGCCGGCGCGCGCGCCCTGATCGACCCCGGCACCTTCGAGGTCCACGCGCCGGAGCGCGGCTATCTCGCGCCGCAGGTGCTCGTCGACGTCGATCACGGCATGCGGGTCATGAGCGAGGAGAGCTTCGGTCCGGTGGTCGGCGTGATGCCGGTGGACTCCGACGAAGAGGCCATCCGCCTGATGAACGACAGCACGTTCGGCCTCACGGCCGCCGTCTACACCGCGGACCTCGACCGCGCGGCCGAGATCGGCGACGCCCTCGAGACGGGCACCGTCTTCGCCAACCGCTGCGACTACCTCGATCCCGCGCTGGCCTGGACCGGGGTGAAGGACTCGGGACGCGGATGCAGCCTCTCGAGGCTGGGCTTCGAGGCCCTGACGCGGCCCAAGTCCTTCCATCTGCGGCGAAGGGCGTAGCGCCGGGAACCGATCACGCGCTGCTCCAGGATCGGGCGGTCTCACCGCTCCCGAAGCCCTAGCAGCCCGACTGCCGGGCCAGCACCAGGGCCTGCTCCACGCAGCCGTCGGTC
>CAZQMY010000370.1:0-6326 GCA_964594405.1 uncultured Spirochaetaceae bacterium
TAGCGAGCTCGCCAACCCCAAGGGCTGACCGCTCCTCGATTCTACACTCTCCTCCTCCGCGCAGAGACCCGGGGTGACGGCGGGCAGCCCAGCTCTCGTTGCAGCGCCTGACGGCCGATGCGCGGCGACGCTCGATGAGAAGGCCCGTCGCTGCGCCTGGTTGGTCGGCGGGCTAGTAGAGATAGATGATCGCGCCATCGCCGGCCGAAGCAGCATCGCCTAGGAGATCTCGAAGGGCCTCGAGGTGAGCCCAGAGATGGGGAAGCTCTTCCTTGCTCCGGGCAGCGCCGTAGATCTCTGCGCGCTCCATCTCGGCAGGATCGAATCGTTCAGAGAGGTCGGCCTCACTCAGAGTGCGGAGATGCTGGTGGAACTCCACGACTTGATCGGGCGAGAGGGCCCGGGCGGGTCCGTATCCGACATCGATCTCGCCCAGCTGGGTGCCGCCCGAGAGGAGGTAGGCAGCGGGTAGCTCGCCGCCCCACGGCTCTCCCGTCAACAGGTAGTGCAGACAATGCCAGGCCTTGCCGAGATCCACTCGACAGCCCTCGGGTGGGGGCTGCCATGGCGGCCGCTCGATGGGGGGCGGATCCCTCCTGAACATCCGGGCCAGCAAGCCGGGCGGCGTTTGGTAGGGCTCTGTTCCGTGTACGAACCAGAAGATCTCACTCGGGTCGCGGATCAGCTCGGCCAGCTCCTCGGCCGGGACTCGACGAACCTCTGCAATCATGCTCATCGCGAACTCTCGCAGTCCAACAGATCGGCGTTCACGGGCCGGCGGCGGGCGCCTTCAGCTGCGGCGGCCCAGACGACTCGACACCAACACGCCAGGGCTGCCGCTGGTCTTGCTCGACCTTCTCGTGCGGGATCTCGTGCCCTTCGTTGAGCTCGCGAGTGCCCTGCTCGACTCCGGCGATCACGTACAGGTGATAGAGCACTTCTTCAAGAGTGCACTCATCCGGTAGGCGGTCCAGAAGGCCGCGGACGGTGGCCTTGGCGTGCATCGTCGCCTCTCTACTCGTCTCTCTCGAGCAGGAATGCCTCGACCTTGCGTAGCGCTCGCAACAGCCGGGTGCGACATGCGCAGCCCCTCGGCCTGTGCGGCGCAACGGATCGGCGTTCAGCGGCGGCCAACAGAGCCTCTGAGGCCGCCCGAAGCACCAGAGGTTGACGCCAGAAGACTACCAAACCACAATTGAGACACGCAGTTGGCCGTCCGCTGCAACGCCTTGTTGGACCGCCCGGGCAAGGAGGTCGCAAACATGAGTTGGGAAGAGCGAATCGTCGTCGACCCCGAGGTGCGTGGCGGAAGGCCGTGCATTCGGGGGACACGGATAACGGTGTACGACGTACTTGAGTATATGGCGGGGGAGATGTCGGAATCCGAGATTCTCAGGGACTTCCCCGACCTGAAGACCGAGGACCTGAAGGCTTGCCTGGCGTTCGCCGCGGCGCGAGAGCGCAGACTGGCCAACCCCGCTGCGTGAAGCTCTTGTTCGACGAGAACGTGAGCTCGCGGCTCACCGACCTGCTCCGAGACCACTACCCAAACAGCGAGCATGTTCGCCAAGTCGGGCTGACCGGGGCCGCCGACGCGCGCATCTGGGAGTTCGCCAAAGAGAACGGCTTCGTCATCGTCTCGAAGGACGACGACTTCAGGCAGCGCAGCTTCTTGGACGGAGCCCCTCCGAAGGTTGTGTGGCTCCAAGTCGGCAACGCTGGCACCGAGCGAATCGCCGGGCTCCTGACCCGACAGACACAAAGGATGCGCGACTTCGAGCAGGAAGAGGAGTCCGCACTGCTGATCGTTCGCGACGCGCTCTAACGGATCGGGCTTCATCTGCAGCCGCCAGCGCTTGCCGGCCTCGCCGAAGCAAAGATGGTTGACGCCAGATGGCTCCTCTACGCGGGAGCCGCTCGCGGGCGGACTGTCAGCTCCAAGCCCCGGTGATGCCGCACCTTCACCCGACTTGCGCCGGGCGAGGATGACGCGCAGCGCCTTGTTGACTGACTCGCGGGTCGGAAACTCTGCCGCAAGATCTGGATCGATGACGACGACGTTGGAGCCCTCCTGGAAGCGCTCGGTGTACTTGCCGCGGACGCCGCCAGAGAAGTCGTACTCTTCGCGCATCTCGTGGGCCCTATCGGATTCAGTCTTGCTCATAGGATCGCCTCTCGCTTCTCGTCGCGAGCCGTGCACTGATGAGACAGATCGATTCCTCGCGGTCGGCATGGACAACGACAACCAGCCGACCCGAGAACGCCTGACGCACCAGAATGTACCGCCCCTCGGCGGGAGAGTCTGGGGCGAGGATCGTGCGCGAGAGGGGGGGTCGCCCAACGCGGTCGCCGCTTCTTCAAACGACACGCCGTGCTTCTCGAAACTGCTCGATGCCTTTGCGGGATCCCACTCGAAGTTCATCGCACCTCAGCGGCCACGCGTGCGGCATAAAGGATCGGCGTTCAGCGGCGTGGCACTCCTCAGCACTGCGCCGGCCGAAGCCTGGGACGCCGCCATTCTACCACCAGCGAAACCCTATGAGCGTTGCCACCTCCGCTGGAACGGCTTGTTGGGCCGCATGGAGTCACGAGGCGCGCTTGAGTCGACGAACCTTCTTCGCCGGACGAGAAGTAGCGAGATCGAACGCGGCTTGGAGGTTGAGCCAGAACTCGGGTGTCGTGTTGAGAGCCTGCGACAGCAACCATGCCGTTTCCGGAGTGACGCCCCGCTTGCCTCGAACGAGCTCGTTGATTCGCTGTACCGGCACACCGAGATGCTCCGCGAGTGCGACTTGGGTCTGGCCCAGCGGAACGAGAAACTCTTCGCGAAGGATCTCACCGGGATGGGTCGGCGTTCGATTGGACGGCTGCATGATTAACCTCGGTGATAGTCGACGAGCTGAACGTCGTGTGCCTGGCGATCGGACCAGCGAAACACGATGCGCCATTGGTCGTTGACGCGAATGCTGTGAAACCCCGACCAGTCTCCGCGAAGCAACTCGAGACGACTGCCCGGCGGGGAGCGTAGGTCGAGCAGCGCTTGCGCCGCGTTGATGAGATCGAGCTTGCGAACAGCAACTCGAGCGACGTCGGGCGGGAGCCTCCGCACGTGACGGCTACGCCGCCCGTGGAAGACATCAGCGGTGGCATCGTCGCCGAAGGAGCCGATCACGAGCGCCAAGTCTACCGATTACACGGGGTCCGTGCAATCGAGGAATCGGATAGCGAAGGTGTTCTCATCGAGCTGTGTCTGCTCGTATCCGCCCGTCGTACCCATTGGCTGATACGGGGTCGCGCACGCGATCAGAGACCCAAGCGCTACGAGGAGGAGAGCTATCCGTATCATGTCTACGTGCCTCGCGTACAGTTTCGGCAACAGCGGCCCGTGTGCCGTATAGCGGATCGGCGTTCAGCGGCCGGCAACAGCGCCGATCGGTTCCGCCAAAGTCGACCCACTATGTCGCCGAATGGCACCCCAGGTCAAATTGAAGGGGCTGTTGTCGGTCCGGTGGAATGCCTTTTTGGGCGGCGAGTGCGTTCAGTTCTTGGCTATCGGCGTTCTTCCTTGATGCACCCAAGCTCCGCCCAAGTCATTTTCGAGCTTCGTCGTTCGTACTTCCTGAGCCGCTTGCGCGTCCCAATTCTCGATGAAGACTTGAACGCCAGCAGGAGGATTCGGGCCGGGCATCGGCTCGCCGGGATCGACTTGCCCCCACCAGAGAACGGTGAACTGCGGGACGATGAAGTCGGTTACGAACTCACAGGTATTCCCGTACTCGAAGACTGAGAAGAGTTCCTCTGCATGTGACCTACTGGCGGGTCGTTGAGTCGAGAAACAGACTCCGTCGCTGTCTGGATTGCCCTTCTTCGATGAGCGACCACCCCATGCTCGGAACAAGACCTGCCCCCTGACCGACAAGCGCGGCGTTGGCTTCCGAAGAAACCCCACTTGCGCCCAATCGAAGTTCGGATCTTCACGCATGGCTGATCCCCGCCCAACGGATCGGCGTTCCGGTGCACCGGACAGCGCTGACCGGGGCGCCAAGACGCCTGGTTGAATGCCAGAAGGCTACCAGACCCAGGAGCGCACAACTGTCTGGTGTCAGCTGCAACGGCATGTTAGACGGCGGCGCGCTGCTTGGGCGGTGCCGGGGCTCCGCGAAGAAGACCTTCCGAACTGAGGTCCTCGTCGATCTCGGGCCAGTGGATCCCGTACCCGGCGCCGCACAGTTCCCACTTCTCGCGCTGCTCCGGGGTCGCATCGAGTAGCCGCGGATACCACGCCAGCGGGACCGTGATCTCGCGTCCGTCGGCTAGTCGGGCCGTGAAGGAGACGTCTCCGATTGATACGTCAACGATGCGTTCCCCAGCTTTAGGCTCAGAAGTAGCCATACCATGCCTCGAGTAGTTCTTCGCGATGGCCATCGACCATCGCTTGTATTCGATTCAGCTCACGAGCGTTGAATCCGAGGTTACGTGCCAGTGCGACGGGCTCGAGCCAGAACTTCGCTGATTGATCGTCCCGGTCGACATGCACATGGGGCGGCTCATTGGGCTCGTGTGTTTAGAAGTTCACTCGGTAGGGCCCAGATCGAAGAACGGTCCGCATCGCGGCCCTCAACATACCGAAATGTGGGCGGTTTCGATTCGGGCCGACGGCTCCGCCGGATCGGCGTTCAGCGGCGTGGCACAACCTTGCACCGCGGCCGCCAAAGCCTGGGACTTCGTGATTCTACCACGATCGATGTCGCATCAGCGTTGCCACGCCCGCCGCAACGGCTTGCTATGCGGCGCCTGGCACAGCCTATGCCGAGCGTCGGAGCGAACGAACAGACACGAGGTCTGTCCCTTCCACGGGTCGCACATCCGCCGGCACGAGCGCGACAAGAGCCTCGGTGCGTCCCGATGCGGTCACGAACTCAACCTCAAGTCCATCCGATTCGTGAACATGCACAATCGCGCCGAGGTCGCCTGCACGAAGGCCGTGCTCGGGCAAGTCATCCGTCAAAACGACGGTATCGAGTTCGCGGAACACCATGCGCCACTCCAGTGGGGAGGCCGCTATGAATCGGGGAGCCACGTTGTCCGATGCCGAGATCCGAATTGTGACGACGGCGACGCGCGCTCCGGTGGGTCCGGTCAAGTCGCCGATGACTGGGAACTTCGCCCCGTATGGAGAGCCTACCTCCTCGACCTCTCCGGTTCGCGCGATTTCCAGAAGGGCCTCAGAAAGCGCCTCCGAGTTCTCGAGAGTGTAGCCGATTGACCAGAAGAATCGCGCCTTGAATCGGCCAACCGGATGACTCGGCGAAAGCAAGTAGTTGCGCAGCTTCTCGGACGGGACCTCGGCGTTGTTAGCGTTGGGAAGGGGCATGTACCGCTTGACCGAGGTTTCCAGGCAACGGGATTGATGGGCGCATCGTTGCGCCGCGTAGCGGATCGGCGTGAAGCTGCAAACGGTGAACACCACCGAGCGCCGCACGCCTGATTGCCGCCAGGCTACCACGGCACCCGGGCACCCCGCACTCAAGTTTGTCCGCTTCAACGGCATGTTATGCCGCACTGGCACGTATGCACGGTTGTGCATATACTCACCAGATGGCCCGGTGGGACCCCGAGAAGGCGGCTGCCAACTGGAAGAAGCACGGGGTCGACTTTGCAGACGCAGCTACTGCCCTTGAAGATGAGCATGCGCTGACAGTCGAGGACAACGACGAGGACGAGCAGAGGTTCGCGACGCTTGCACAAGACGCCTTGGGTCGTGTGCTTGTCGTTGTTTACACGTGGCGAGGCGATGAGCCGCGCTTAATATCTGCGAGAAGGGCGGGACCCCGAGAACGCCGTCAGTACGAGAGAACGCGATGAAGAAGAACTACGATTTTTCGAAGGGCAAGCGGGGGCCTGTGGTCCCGGTTCCGGCGGGAAAGACCCGCATCACCATCCGGATCGACGACGATGTCCTGGACTGGTTCCGCAAGCAGGTGCATGAAGCTGGCGGAGGAAGCTACCAGGGACTGATCAACCTCGCGCTCCGGGAGCACATGGAACGAGAGGCTGAGTCGCTCGAGGATACGCTGCGACGCGTACTGCGCGAAGTGATCCCTGAGTCGACGGGAAAGAAGCGGGCCGCAACCAAGAAGAAGGCCGCGCGTCGGAAGAGCACGAAGGGCTAGCGGCGCGATGCGGCATAACGGATCGGCGATAAGCTGCGAGCCACAGCGCCTCCGCAGTTCGCCCGAAGCGCCCGGGTTTCAATGCCAGACTCTACCAGAGGTCGATTGGAACGCGCTGTGGCTCGTCAGCTGCAGCGCCTTGTTGGGCGGCAT
>CAZQMY010000371.1:0-6214 GCA_964594405.1 uncultured Spirochaetaceae bacterium
GGCCGGATTGGCGTGGGCGGGACTCGGCCTCTTCGCCTACCAGATGTACTCGGATTGGCGGGCGCGCAATGGATCGTCGCAGAGCGCCGGGGCGAGCATCTCCGCGCGCTCGGACCCACCCGGGGGTCTGCTCACCGTCGAGCACGCTGAGGCGGGAACGATCGTCGGGCAGTTCGCCGCCGACGGCTCGCCGGTCTTCCTCGAGGCCGGGCCATACGCACTGAGGGTCGACCGCGCCGATTGCCCCGAGCCCTGGCAGCAGGACATCGAGGTCGGCAATCGCGGACACCAACCCTTCCTGGCTCGCATCTGCGCCGGATCGGGTCGAGTGGTGGTCGAGTCGAGTCAGCCCTCGAGTCGGGTGCGGATCGACGGCCTCGACGTGGGGGCGAGCGGCGACATCCCGCATCCGCTGGGCGTCGGCGACCACGTCGTGCAGGTCGACAAGACCGGCTTCGAGCCGTGGCAGGGGCGCGTTCGCGTACTGCCCGACCAGCAGGTGAGCCTCCTCGCCGAGCTCGTGCCGGTGCCGAGCGGGTCGGCAGGCACGGCTGCAACCCCTCCCCCCACGCCCGCCCTCGCGCTCGGGCTCGATCCGGCCCTGGATGCGCAGCGCGGCGGCAACGCGGCGGGAGAGGGTGATCGTCTCCCCGAGCGCTCGGGCACCGGCGGCTCGAAGAGCTGGCACGACGCCATGCGTGACCGCCTGGTCATCCGCTACGACAAGAACGGCTCGGGCAGCCTCGACACGCGCGCGGAGGTTCTGAGCGTTCCGTGTCAGGAGTGGCAGGCCATCGAGGCTTCGTACAAGACGGGCGGCCTTCGTGTGGCCATGACGCACCTCTACGGCTTCGACGGCTCCGAGGCCCCGGCCAATACCCTCGGCATCACGGAGCCGATGCGCCCCTACGCCTACGACCGCATGAAGCAGTGCGGCCTGGAGGCACGCCTCTAGCGTCCCGTCAGATCAGCGTGGTTCGCGTCCGGAATCAGCGAGAAGAAGTCCGCACCGTCCATGTGAACCAGGTCGACGTGAGTGCCCGCTTCGAAGTAGACGTCGGCGAGATCCAGGAGCCGATCGTCGATGACCGTCGGGATGCCGTAGGCAGCGCCCATCGGCGGGACCGCGCCGTCTTCGCAGTCGAAGAAGAGGCTCTCCGCATCCTGCTCCGTCGCGAGCCGCAGCGTGCGATGGAAGAGCGCGTTGACCTTTTCGATGTCGACTCGCGCGTCCGCGGGAATGATGGGCATGACGAAGCCATGCTCGTCTTCGAGCAGCACGCCCTTGGCGAGCTTGCCACGAGGCACCCGGGCCGCCTCGGCCGTATCGCGGCTGGTCTCGGCGTATCGGTGCATGAGCGTCTCGTAGCGCATCCGGTTCACTTCGAGGAACCACTTCACGCGGGAAGCGATGGCCATGTCGGGGGCTCCTTGGCGGGATCACGTCGTTGCACGCGATCGGGGGGGGCTGGCCGAGGCGTGGGCACGGGAGCGGGGCCGACGAGCCGGGGGGCGATGGGGGAGCACGGCCGATTCACCCGCAAGCCTAGCACGCTGTCTCCGGCGCCCCATCGGGTATGGGCCCGACTACACCACGATGTGCTGCCACCGGGCGGAGCGGAAGCGCAACGTCAGCATGATGGCCTTCACGATGTAGTCCACGATGAGCGCGGCGAAGACCCACTCCACCGAAAGCCCGAGCACCATGAAGGCAGCCGCCACGCAGCCCCGCACGATGACCAGACCCGTCAAGGTCGTGTAGAGCGGGAAACGCGTGTCCGCTGCACCACGCAGCGCCCCTCCGATGGTGAACTCGATGGCCATCAGGGGCTGGACGGCTCCCAGGATGTAGATGAACACCACGGTCAGCCGAACGACCTCCGGGTCGTCGATCAGGAACCCGGCCAGCGGACGCGCCGCGAGGGTGATCAGTCCGCCGATGCCGATCATGATGGCGACCGCCATTCGCATGGCGTGCCATCCGCTCTCCGCAGCACCCGCGGGATCCTTCGCGCCCAGCCTCTGACCGACGTGTGTGGACGCCGCGATCGAGAAGCCGAACCCGACCACGAATGAGAAGGAGAGCAGCGTGACGCCGATCCCATAGGCGGCATAGGGCGCCGTTCCGTAGGTGGAGACGATCCAGAGGAAGAGGATGAAGCCCAGCTGCATCGCGGCCTGCTCGAGCGCCGACGGGTAGCCGATCCGGGCCAGCTGGCCGAAACGCCGGCGGTCGAGCCACCCCCCCTCGCCCACGCGGATACGCAGCCCACCCCGGATCCAGAGGACCACCGAGAGCAGCGCGCCCGACGTGAAGGCGAGTCCGCTCGCCAGGGCAGCCCCGCGTACGCCCCAGGCCGGCAGTCCGAAAGCACCGTAGACCAGTCCGTAGACGAGCACGACATTGACCACGTTCGTGAAGAGCCCGATGAGCAAAGGCACCATCGTGTCCCCGGCTGCCCTCAGCGCGGCCCCCAGCACCATGTTCAGGGCGAAGGCGATGTTGAAGAAGCTGATCGTTCGGATGAAGTCTGCGGCCTGCGCGACGGTCTCGGCGTCGAGTCTGAAGATCGCCGCAAGCGCCTCGGCGAAGAGGACCGTGGGCAGCGTCAGAACGAGGGCCACCAGTGAAGCCAGCGTCACGGAGGCGTTCACCACGCGATGGGCCCCCCACTGATCACCCGCGCCCCAGGCGCGGGCCACGAGTGCGGTGGTGCCCGCGGTCAGCGCCATCAGCAGGGCCTGCACGACGAAGAACATGCGGTTGCCCGTGGTCACGGCCGCGACGGCGCTGGGTCCCAGCGAGCCCACGATCTTGATGTCGACGAAGCCCACCAGCGAGTACGCGAGGTTGCCCACGACTGCCGGCCATGCGAGCTGGAGCAGACCGGGTGTGGGCCGGGAGTCCAGCGCCTCGGGCTCGGCCGCCGGATCCAGCGGAACGGCCGCCGTGGCAGTTCCGGGCGCCCGCGGCTCGCGCGCACTCTCGGTGGCCATCGTCCTCCTCACTTCCGGGCGCTCTATCGCTGCGTGGGTCGGACCTGCGCGCCCTCGCCGCGGCTCGTCTCGGTCGTGAGTCGGCGGGAGAGCGCCTCCTGGATCACCTTGTGGCGGTCGCGGGAGAGCTCGTAGCGGGCGAAGATCCGGAGAGCGAGCAGCGCGCCGATGGCCGCGCCAGGCCCCGCAAAGAGTCCCAGGCGGGACAGGGTATCCGCTGGCACCTCACCCGGCGCCACGCCCCTCGGAAAATGCACGATCCAGTCCAGGGCGACCCCGGCCAGGAGCTGGCCCAGCGCGCCCGAGAGCTTGCCTGAGAACGACGCCGCGCCGAAGAATACGGCCTGTTGGCGAAGCCCGGTCTCGTACTCGTGCTGGTCGGCGACGTCGGCCATCATCGACGCACCGACCACGCCAGCGATGGACACGAAGAAGGCGCCGAGGCCGAAGAGCAGCTGGACCGAGGGCAGCAGCCAGGGGCTCTCGTTGTCGGGAAAGAAGCCGAGCTCTCGCAGCGTCGGGGGCAGCGCGGAGAATACGCAGACACCGGTGAGCGCCACCAGGAACGCCTCCCGCTTGTCCAGCCAGCGCTGCAGCGACTTGACGAAGGCCAGGCTCACGACGAAGCCGACCCCGCCCGAGAGAACGTAGAAGCCGATCTGCTCGGAGGTGAGGCCCCAGTAGTAGGTAGCCATGTGCATGGTGAGCGTGGTGTTGATCCCGAGGGTGACCGCGAGCAGGATCAGGCCGAGGAAGAGCGCCCGGAAAGAGTCGTTGGCGAGCGCCGCCGCGAGGTCCCGGTAGATCTGGGTGAAGGTGAACTTGTCGGGGGCCTCGGTCGGCTGAGGCAGGCGGGGGATCTCGCTCCGCGTCCAGTGGGTGCTGATGAAGATCAGCGCCGCCATCGCGATCGCGCAGGTCAACGCGTAGGGGGGGTAGCCGCTGATGTCGAGCTGCCCGTTCTCGAATCCGGGCTTGCTGCGCAGGAAGTAGAACATCCCCAGCAGCAGGGCGGCCACCGATCCGATGGCGGCGCACAGGCTGCGCGCCATCGCGATCTCGGTCCGCTCCTCGTAGTCGCTGGAGAGCTCCGCGCCGAGCGAGAGGTAGGGGACGTGGAAGAGCGTGAGCGAAGAGCGGACGAGCACCGCGAAGACGGTGAACCAGAGGAAGAGACCCCATTGCCCGAGGCCCTCGGGCGGGACGAAGAGCAGGTAGAAGGTCACGCCCACCGGCACGACCGAGGCGTACATGAAGGGGTGTCGACGACCGAGCCGCGAGCGATGGCGATCCGAGATGCTGCCCGTCAGCGGGTCGGTGATGCCATCGCAGACGAGCGCAATCGCGACGGCGACCCCGGCCAGCGTGCCCGAGAGCCCGAGCACCTGCACGTAGTAGAAGAAGAGATAGAGGTCGAAGACCCGTGCCTGGATCCCCTCAGCGGCCTTGCCCAGACCGAACATGAGCCTCGTGCTCGTCCTGAGCTGCCGGCTGGTCAAGCTCTGCCCTGTCTGGACGCCGCGACCCGCGTCCCCTCCACCTGCTCTGCTCGCGGGCCCGCCTCACCGCGTCGGCGCGCAGCCGATCCTACTGGAGCGCCACCTGAGCCTCCGCCGACGGATCCACGTAGAACTGCTT
Organism: uncultured Spirochaetaceae bacterium; assembly: GCA_964594405.1. Classification (GTDB taxonomy): domain Bacteria; phylum Myxococcota_A; class UBA9160; order UBA9160; family UBA4427; genus CAZQMY01. The sequence continues at coordinate 4,636 of CAZQMY010000371.1, forward strand.
CACGTAGCGCCGGTACGTACCGATCGGGCCGTCGCCCTTGGCCAGCGCCGGGTTCGCTCGATAGGTCTTGTAGGTCCAGACGTCGAGGTCCTGGGTCACTTCCCAGCAGACCGCCCGGTGGATGAAGAAGCGCGCCAGTGGCGCGAGGGGCCCGATGGAGGTGCTGCTGCACAGGCCGACCCGCAGGTCGACGTGCTCCTCGTCGATCGGAACCGGCAGGATCCAGAGCCGCAAGGGCATTCGCAGTGCTTCGATCATGATGTCGACCTGCGAGTAGCCGAGGCCCCAGACGTTCACGTCGTAGTCGACCTGTAGCTTCCAGAGCGGCTCCGCCCCGGGCCAGCCATAGGGCCGGAATGCGCGATAGGCGGTGGTGAGCAGGGGCCCATCCACGGCCACGGGCCTCTGGATCTCGCCATCGGAGAAGCCGTGGATCTGGGTGAAGTGACCGAAGTCGACGCTGTTCTCAGTCGTCTCCTGCGGGTGGGTCGGGATCCGGAAGGTGCGCCAGCGGGGCTTGTTCCAGCCGCCGTCGTCGAGCTCGGGCACGAACCAGTCCGGCGCGCGATCCAGCGGATCGTACCAGACCAGGACGAGACCATTCTGCTCCCTGAATTCAAGGTAGTCGAGGCGGGCATTGGGCGGCGGAGGCCCCTCGTAGGGTGTCTTCGTGCACTGACCGGCGGCGTCGAAGCAGAAGCCGTGGAAGCGGCACTTCAGCTCCTCTCCCTCGACCTTGCCGACTCGACCCAGGTGCGCCCCCATGTGCGGGCAGAACGCGTCACACACCCGGATCTCGCCGCCCTCGGTGCGGAAGATCAGGATCTCGCGCTCGAAGTAGCGCCGGGTGATGAGCTTGCCAGGCTTGACTTCCTGGCTGGTGGCCACCGCGTACCACCCCGACGGCATGCTGGTAAAGGGAAAGCGCTTTCCCACGTCTGCCCCTCCAAACTTCGTCCTGCGCCCATCCCCCCGATGAGCGTCGGCCCAGAAACTGCCGAAGGAATCGGCTTCTCGCCATCGACTCGACGAAGAGATCAGGCGCCGGACTCTCTGGCCCTCCGGGTCTGATCCTGGCCCGCGCCAGGCGTCCGCCCTCGCTCGGGCGGGCGAATCCCGGCCCGGTGGGGCGGTGAGGCGCCCCGGCCCGGCCGTCCAGATCCCGGAGCCGGCAGGGCCGTCACCCCTGGCCCCGCCGAGGCTGGCCCGGACGGGCGCGGCCCTTGCGCGCGAATCGCACGCGACATTCGGGAGCGCCTCACGTTCTCTACAGCAGAAGACATCTGCCACGCTCCCACCGCGGCTTAAAGGGCTGGGGATCTCGGCATTAGGCCCCATGGCCCGACCCATCGCCCCGCTTAATTTCTGGGTCCTTCGGAAGGCATCCGAAGCGTCATAAAACGGGGGAGAGAAATGGTCACTATCGTAGTCGCGGACGACCACAAGATCGTTCGGGAAGGACTGGTCAAATTGCTGGAAGCCCGCGAGGACTTCACCGTCATCGGTGAGGCCTCCGACGGTGAGGAAGCCGTGGAGATGGTGTTGGACAAGCAGCCCGACATCGTCCTCATGGACATCA
>CAZQMY010000372.1:0-6184 GCA_964594405.1 uncultured Spirochaetaceae bacterium
GCACCCGGGACACGGATGGCGACGGCACGAGCGACTTCGAGGAGGGCGAGCTGACCGATAGCGACGGCGACGGCGTGCTGGACTACGCCGAGTCGTCATCGGCGGACGCGGACGGTGATGGCGTCGACGACCAGGCCGACCCCGCCAACGGGGACGCGTGCCTGCCCGAGGTCTTCGTCGCGGCCTGCACCCGGGACACGGATGGCGACGGCACGAGCGACTTCGAGGAGGGCGAGCTGACGGACAGCGATGGCGACGGCGTGCTGGACTACGCCGAGTCGTCGAGGCTGGACTCGGACGGAGATGGCGTGGTGGATCAGGATGATCCCATCGACGACGCCGACCCGTGCGCGCTGGCTGGATGCGGGCCCTCGCTTCCGCCGGGCTTCGCCGATCTGGAGCCGCTCGGCTGCGGCCTCGAGTGCCAGGCTGCCCGCTACGCTGCGCCCGGAGGCGTGGGGACGGAGTGCTCCGGGACCTCGCCATGCAGCCTGCCGACCGCGCTGGCCTCGCGTGCGAGCGATGAGCTCGTCCTGCTCATGTCGGGCGACTTCGGCCGCTACGAGGCCGATGCGTCGGGGCCGAGCGGAGAGGCGGGTGCGCCCCTGGTGATCCGAGCGGTCGACGGCGCCGCGCCCTCGTTCTCGGCCATCGAGTTCGGGGAGAGCCCGAGCGCCTACTACACACAGATCATCGGCGTGCACGTCGGTCCGGCGAATACCGGGGTTCGAATCCGCGACAATGCAGGCTCGATCCTGCTCTCGCATCTCGTCGTGGAGGGCCGTTGGGGCAGCTCCCTCGACGAGATCCAGAATCATCACGGGGTGCACATCAGCTCCGAGGGCGAGATGCGGGACATCCGAATTCAGCACAGTGACATCTCGGGCTTCGATCGGGCGGTGCAGCTGAGCGGCTCGGTCAGTCGGGTCGAGATCCTGGGCAATTCGCTGCACAGGACCGCGTCGAGCGTGATCACGCTCGCTCACGGCTACGACCAGGGCGAGATCCTGGTCGCTGGCAATCACATCTACGATCAAGAAGTCGTCGACGACGCACACGGCTCATGCATCGCCCTCTTCAGCGACGACGTCACCATCGCCGGCAATCACATCCACGACTGCGGGCGAACCGCCGGGATATTCACCTACGACAAGCAGAATCACACGATCTGGCCAGAGGGTGGATTCCAGAACCTGATCATCACCGGCAACCTGATCTACGACACGCTCAACGCCAATCGAGTTCGCTTGCAGCACGTGGGCTGCGGCTTCGAGTTCCGCAACAACACGGTCGTCGGTGAGCTGATCGGAAAGAACGACTACCGCCTTCGATACGGGACCGCGGCAATCCTGGGCTCGGCCTCCGATCGACCCCTGGGTGATCCCTTCGTGGTCGAGCGGAACGTCTTCATCGGCCACACCTCTTTGCCTTCCGCCGTCGCCGATGATCTGGCCGAGGCCGAGAACCTCTTCTGGGCGATCCGATACGACGGGGATTGGCTGGACGCGCCCCCCTTCGAAGGCTCGAGCTCCATCGTCGTGGCGAGCGGCTACTCGCGCACCAACGAATGGCCCTGGAACGGCGAGCCCATCGACGACGAGCTCTTCGAGGCCCAGGGCGGATTCTTCGCGCCGAACGATCTCCTCGCGAATCCCGGCTACGCCCCCCAACATGGTGTCGATCTGTACGGGGCCTTCCAGCCGCATCCCGACTTCGTGGGCTGCGACGGATCGCTCTCGGGCGAAGTCGGTGTGCCCATCGGAGCGCTCCTCTGCCCGGAGCGATGATCGATCGACGACGCTTCTTGCGCGGCGCCATCGCGCAGGCTGCGCTCTCGGCATCGGCGTCGCTCGGCTGCTCGAGGGAGCCCGCGCCTCCTCCGGACGACGGCTGGGATGCGGGCGAGGTGGCTCATCTCCTGCCCACGGTCGGACCGGACCGGATCCTCCTCAAGGCATCGTTCCTGCGACCGCAGTCCGGAGTGCCCGTGCTCGAGACCGAAGCGGCCCGAGCGTCGGGTGTGCGCACGGATTCAGCGGGACGCTTCTTCACCTTCGACATCCGCGGACTCGAGCCGGCCCGCCGCTACACGCTCCGACTGGTCGCTGCGTCGGGGGCTCCCCTCTGCGACGCGTGGCCGCTCTCTACTTTTCCTGCGGCCGACTCGGAGCCCGGGCACTTCCGCCTGCTCGTCTACACCTGCGCGGGCGGGCCCGATCGGCTCTTCGGCTTCGGTGTGGTCGATGCCTATCTGCGCGTCGCGCTGCGCCAGCGTCTCTTCGCACGTGCGCTCTCGCTCGAGCCCGACGCCGTCGTGGCCAACGGCGATCACGTCTACTGGGACCTGAAGAGCCGGTTCGGATGGGCGATGGGTCGTTCGCCCCAGGCCTGGGTGAGCGCGGGACACTTCGATCGCGCGTCCAGCGTGCTCGGCACGGCCAACGAGGGCGTACTGATCCGGGCCTTCGGCCCGCAGATCGCGGATCTCTACGGCGTTCGCTTCCGCTCGGTGCCCGTCTTCTTCCTGCAGGACGACCACGACTACGGCGAGAACGACGAGGCCTCCGAGACCCTTCGGACCTTTCCCCCCGACCCCTTCATGATCGATCTGGCTCGAAGCACCCAGCGCCTCTACTACCCGGAGCTGATCGACGGCGCGGGCCTGCTCGAGAGCCATGGTACGCTTCGCTACGGACGGCTCTTCGAAGCGTTGCTCTACGACTGCCGCCGCGCTCTCACCAATGCGCTGGACCCCGCGCTGGGCCACGATGGCTCGGCCTTCGTGCCGGCCGAGGTGGAGCGCTGGCTCGTCGAGCGCAGCCGCAGGTCGCCCTGCCACCACCTGGCACACATGCCCTCCACGCCGGTGCTCTGGACGGCGGGCAAGTGGGGCGAGTGGTATCCCGATTTCAAGGACGAAGCGGGCGTCCTCGGCATCGGGGCGGTCAAGCCCTACTGGCCGGCGGGCTGGGGTGGCCAGCACGATCGCCTGCTCGACGCGTTGTCCGCGCGCCGCGATCGGACGCCCCTCTTCATCAGCGGCGATCTCCACGCTACGGCCGCTGGTCGCATCCTCGCCAGCCGCGGCCGTTCCTACGAGGAGAACCCGCCGGTGAGCATCCTGAGCGGTGCCATCGGCACCGGCGACTTCGGCTGGCCCTCTCGCTTCCGGGGCCAGATCCCGGTGCCCTCCGCGACGCTCGAGGCGGAGGAGTGGCGGACGCCTCTCGAGAAGAACGGGTTCAGCATCGTCGACGTGACGCCACAGGCCCTGCGCGTCTCGTTCTTCGGGTGGTCCTCCGATCAGGGGGAGGAGGCCATCGACGGGCTCGAGCCCTTCCGGGTGATCGAGCTCCCGCGGCCGGGCTGAACGCGCCAGGGATCAGCGCTTGTGGATCTCGATCCAGGTCGCGATGGAGATGCCCCGGCAGTCGCCCGTCGCGCCGTAGAGCGCCGTCGCGGTGCGATGCTTGCGACCCTCGTGCGAGAGCGGCCAGGCGACGAGTACGCAGGGCTCGTCCGCGACCACCTCGCCGCGCAGCTCTACCTGTAGCTCGCCCAGCAGCATCGGGCTCTCCGGCTGGGGAAAGGAGAAGGCGCCGGGGCAGTCGAGGGCGGCCCAGACGAGAGGGGCGTCGATGCGGTGTCCATCGCTGGCGAGCGAGGCGTCCGGAATCCACGGGCATGCCACCGAGCCCGTGTCCTCGAGGGGCCCCGGAAAGATTCGGAGCCCGTCGCCTGCGGCCCGGTCCGGCCCGCAGACGAAGCAGGTCGGGAAGAAGTGCTCCTCGAATCCGCGAAACCGCTCGGCCGCGGCACGGGCCTGCTCATGACTCGGGGCCTTCGGAAGCTCGAGCACGATCGTGCCGGGCCGCGCCTCGGCGAGCAGGACCTCGCCGTCCAGCAGTTGCGCCGTCGATGTGTCGGTGCGGATCGCGAGGGGCTTCTCCAGGGGCGGTGGTCTGTGGAGGCGCACGATCGGCGCCCCGGAGTCGAGCGCCTGTGCGAGCAGTCCGCAGACGTAGCCACCGTTGCCCGAGTCCGGCGGGCCGCAGAAGCGATGCGAGATGATCGTGGAGTCCTTCATGGCGCTGGACCTCTCCTGCGGGCCGGCCGGAGCGCGGCGGCTACTTGCCCCGGAAGACGGGATCGCGCTTCTCGAGGAAGGCGCGCGGCCCCTCCTTGGCGTCCTCCGACGCCATCACCGCCATGCCGTGCCGCTGCTCGATGGCGAAGGCCTCGTCCTCGGGCAGCGTCTCGGTCTCGCGAAGCGTCGCGACGATCGCCTTCACGGCGAGCGGGCCGTTCCTGGCGATGCGCTCGGCGATCTCCTTCGCTTTCGAGAGGGCCTGGCCGTCCGGGACGACGTGATTGATCAGGCCGAGCTCGTAGGCGCGTCTGGCGGGGAGGTCCTCCCCGCAGAGCAGCATCTCGGCCGCCACCGCGTAGCCGATCTGCCGGCGCAGGCGCACCGCGGAGCCCGCCATCGGGAAGAGGCTCCGCTGCACTTCGGTCACGCCGAACATCGCGCTCTCACCGGCGACACGGATGTCCGTGCCCTGCAGGATCTCGGTGCCACCCGCCCGGGCGAAGCCCTCGGCGGCGAGGATCACTGGCTTGGTGGGGCGATAGGTCTTCAGCCAGGCGCCGAAGATCAGTGCGGGCTCCTTCATGGCCCGCTCCATGTACTCGTTCTCGGGCTTGCCGGTCCCGAGCTTGCCGATCTCCGAGAGGTCCATGCCGGCGCAGAAGGTGTTGCCCCGACCGGTGAGGATGGCGGCCCGCAGATGGTCGTCGCGATCGAGCTCGTGCCAGGCGTCGAAGAGCAGGCACATGGCCTCGCAGTTGATCGCGTTGCGCTTGTCGGGGCGGTTGAGGGTGACGGTGAGGACGTGTCCGTCCTTCTCGACGAGGACTGCGGGCTCGGGCACTGCGGCTTCTCCTCCGGGCTCTGCTGAGGTGACGATGAAGGGCTCTCGATCTTAGGCCAAGAGGGGCTTGGCCGCGCTTCCGCCCGATCGAGAGAAGGCTCCCACGGGCAGCGCGGCCGCTGCGTCCGGCGTTGCTAAGATCTCCGTTCGCACCGCTGCCGCGCCTTGCGCTGCCGCACGGAGTGCCTCGGGCTGCGCCCGGATGGGGCTCCAGGAGAGGCGCATGCCTGCCGATCGTGAATCGCGCGGCCCGCGGCCCGATGGGAAGGGTCTGATCCGAAGATCACCGAGGAGAGCGCTGTCATGGCCGCGAGGCCGATCGAGCCCAACTTCTTCATCATCGGCGCGCCCAAGTGCGGCACCACGGCGCTCAGCGAATATTTGCGCGCCCATCCCAGGGTCTTCATCACGGACCCGAAGGAGCCGAACTTCTTCGACGACGACTTCGACTATCACTGGCTCGGCGTCCCCGAGCGCTACGACGAGTACCTGCGCCTCTATCAGGACGCGAGGCCTGAGCATCTCGCCCGGGGTGAGGCGACCGTCTGGTACCTCTACTCGGAGGTCGCCGCCCGGCGTATCCACGACGTCCTGCCAGAGGCGCGGCTGATCGCGATGGTGCGCGACCCTCTGGAGCTGGTCCAATCGCTCCACAGTCAGCTCTGCTTCATGTACGACGAGACCGTGGAGGACTTCGAGCAGGCCTGGCGGCTGCAGCGCGAGCGACGCGAGGGCCGCTGCCTCCCGAAGAACGTTCGTCAGCCCGCTTTTCTCCAATACGCCGAGGTGGCCAGAGTCAGTCGTCAGCTCGAGCGATTTCTGGGCCTCTTCCCACGCGAGCAGCTGATGGTGATCGTGTATGACGACTTTCGGCGCGACGCGCGGTCGTGCTACCGCAGCGCTCTCGAGCATCTCGGTGTCGAGGACGACGGGCGCACCGACTTTTCGCCGGTCAATGCGAGCAAGGTCCATCGCTGGCGACGCCTCGCCGCGCTGAGCGAGAAGCCCCCCGCGCCGGCGCTCGCCCTGGCGAGAGGGATCAAGAAGGCCTTCGGACTGAAGCAGCTTCGGATCCGACCGGCACTCCGGCGGATGAATCGTCAGGAGCGCAGGCGGGCACCGATCGCACCGGTGCTCGCCGAGGAGATCCGCCAGGGCTTTGCGTCCGAGGTTCGAGCGCTCTCGGATCTGAGCGGGCGCGACGTGTCGGCCTGGACCCGGGGCGAGACGGTTCCGCCCCCCTGCTGAGTCCG
>CAZQMY010000373.1:0-6176 GCA_964594405.1 uncultured Spirochaetaceae bacterium
ATCATCGCCGGCAACCGATCGGTCAGCAGATGCGCGGCCGCCGGCGGAGCGATGGACTTGGACGGCTCGGCGGCCGGGCTCGTGGCGGCGAGCAGATCACTCACGATCTCCTCGATGGGGGCGGACTGGGTCATCATGTTCTCCTCGGTCGGGGCGCTCCCTGCGCCTCATAGCATGTGGACGAGGACGGCGAGCCGCGCCGCCAGCTGGGTCAGGTTCAGCCGCACGCTCAATCGGTGCGAACGCTCGAAGGCCTGCTCGGCCCCGGCCTCGCCCTCAGCGGCGCGGTCTCGGAGCCGATTGATGCGCGGCATCAGGATCTGGCGCGCGACAGCGAAGCCCAGTGAGACCGTGCCGAGCACGATCGCGACGAGGACATCGCCGTGCCATCCCGCGAGCGCAGCGGCGATCCCGGTCAGCACGAAGAGTGCGAGGTAGTACCACGGGAAGACCTGGCGAATGAAGGGGCCAGACGTCTCCTCGGGAAGCCGCGTGAAGATCAGCGGCGCCATGACGCCCGCGAAGAAGCACATCGAGCCGAAGGCGGTGGCGGTCAGCACGCCAGAGGTCGTCGTGAGGATCGTCGTGGTCATGTCGAGGTCTCCGGCGCGATCGAGGACTCGTCGTCGCGCATCTGTGCACGGACATAGTGGCTGTAGACGAGGAGCACCAACGTGCCGAAGGCGATCGACACGATGCCGAGCTCCACGTCGTAGGGCTTCGAGACTGCGAGCGAGAAGCGCAGCAGGATCGTGGAGACCACGAAGGCCGCGTTGCGGAAGACCAGCTCGTAGGATCCCGAGAGGAGCAGGGAGAGGATCAGGATGACCGCGTCGGCGAAGACGAGCACCGTGAAGAGGTCGAGATAGAAGATCGTCCGGACGTCGATGGTCGGCAGGGTTCCGAAGCGCGCGATGCTGAAGACCTCGAGCACCCAGGAGACGAAGTTGTGGCCCGCGATGCAGAAGAGCAGGACCGCCAGACCGAGTGCGATCACCTTCTTGCGGCCGATGAAGGTGCGAAGCCGTCGCCCCTTCTCGATTCCGACGACAGGGGGACGAGGACGTCTGCGGTTGATCGCGTAGAACAGTGCGACCAGGGCGAACATCAGCAGACCACCGCCCATGTCCAGCAGCACGGCCGAGAACTCGGCGAGCTGATCATCGAAGCGCGTGAGCGCCTCGAACTCCGCGATGTCCTTGAAGACGTTGCGGATGACGATGAGCGAGAGGATCTCGTACTGCTTGCCGAGCGAGCTGGTGGTCGATTCAGGGATGGAGAGGATGAGGAGCAGCACCTCGTAGAAGAGAACGAAGCTGAATGGCGTGTACAGGGCGGCCAGATAGTTCGTGCCGACGGCGGCGATGACCGCGGGCGGCGTCTCGAGGCTGCGGGCCAGGAAGACCAGACCGAGATGCACGACCAGGCCGAAGAGCGCCATGTAGACGATGGCCACGCGAAAGAGCGCGCGTCTCGAGGCGCCGAACAGGCCGTCGAAGATCCGCTCGAGCGCGAGTCGCACCCGGGTCGGCCACGGCCCACGGAGGGTGACGTCGGAGCGGCTGTCGATCGGGGCTTCGTGAGTCGTGCCGTTCATTTTCCCTGCTGATCCACCCGGACTGGACAGTCAAACGTGCAGCTCGATGATCGGTTTAGTTGAACTTTTGTCTAAATAATTTCTAGACGAAGAATAAACAACAAGGCAAGCAGTTGCTAGCCTCGACGCATGCGACGACATCTACACCCCAGTCTCTCCGGCTTCGACCGTGCTTTCCTCGCCCTGGAGGCCCCTGGGCGCCCGATGCACGTGGGCGCCCTCGCGATCTTGACGGTCCCGCCGGGCGAGACGCCGGCCAGCCTGCGCGCGCTCCTGATCGAGCGACTGGGTCGGATCCCCGAGCTCGTACGGCCCCCGCGTCGGGGGCGATGGCAACGTCGAGCCCCCGCCTTCGATCCGGCCGAGTTCGTACACGCCCTGCCCACACGCGCGCCCGTCGCTTCGAAGGCGTTCCGCGAGCGCATCGGCCGACTCCAGGCGGGCGCGCTCGACGCTTCGGGGCCTCTCTGGGAGGCCTGGCTGCTCACGGGCCTCGACGACGACCGCCGCGCGGCGGTCTTCTTCAAGGTGCACCACGCCCTGGCGGACGGCACCTCGCTGATCGGAATGCTGGGCGGGCTGTGCGACGACATCCCGCTGCTGGAGGCCCGCCCTCCTTCCCAGCCCTACCGGCCACGTTGGCACCGGGCCCTGCGCGGGCTCCTGGACCTGGCGCTCTGCCTGCCGCGACCGATGGGCGCCAGCCCGCTGAACGGACCGACCGCGCCGGCTCGGCAGGTGGAGATCCTGACGCTCGACGAGTCCGTATTGCGTGCAGCGGCATCCGGTACCTCGGGCACCCTGAACGATGCCGTCCTGGCCCTCGTCGCGGACGGACTGCGCCGCTGTCTGCCGAAGGCAGGATCGGCCGGCCGCCAGGTCCGGGCACTCGTGCCCGTCGACCTGCGCGGCCCGGGTGAGTTCACGCGCTTCGGCAATCGCCTGGGCGCATGGCTCGTAGACCTGCCGCTCTTTCCAGGATCGGCGAGAGCGCGCATCGCCGCGGTTCGCGAGGCCACCGCCCGCGCGCGGGGGCGCGGCCAGGAGCGCGCCGTGGGGCTGCTGACACGCGTGTGTGACTGGCTACCGCCGCTCATCCCGAGCAGCCTGCTCAGCATCGCGGGCTGGCTCCGCACGTTCAACCTGACGACCACGCATGTGCGCGGGCCCAGCGCGCCGCTGCGATTCGCCGGAGCCGAGCTCGAGCAGGTGGTGGCGCTCGCGCCGATCTTCGCGCGCCAGCACTGCTCCATCGCCGCGTTTCGCTACTGCGGTGAGATCCACCTGAGCATCGTCGGCGCCTGGGCCGAGGCGGGCCTGCACCAGCAGCTCTCCGCCTGCATCGCCGAGGCCTACGCGGAGTGGGTCGCTCACGCCGAGCGGCCCTCGCGGTCACGTCTCGGGGACTCGCTGTGGGCACCGCTCGATCGCGCAGGCTGAGCGCGGCCAGTCGCGCCGCGCGCGGTGGCGGCCCGCGGCTGCTCGGTCGCGGGCGGTGCCCGAGAACCGGACGGGGCCCCGGGGCGGGGGGGGGGGGGGGGGCGGCGGGGGGGGGGGGGGGGGCCCGGGGGGGGCGGGGGGGGGGGGGGCCGCGGCGGCTCGGGCGGGGGCGGGGCCCTATACCCGGCCGGGCCCCGGTCAGCTGGGCTGGCCGGGGCCCGTCGTCGATCTTGCACCGCGCCGGGAGGGCCCGGCGCGGCTGGGGCGCTATCGGCTCGAGCGGCGCCGGTAGCCCAGGCTCGCCAGTGCACCCGTGAGTCCGAGCGCGGCGGCCATGGCCGTGATGCCCATGGGCGCGATGCTCGGTACAGGCACGAAGAACTGGCAGGTGTTGCCGCAGGCGTCGAAGGGATCCGAGTTCCCGTCGTCGCAGGCCTCACCAAGCCCGGTCTGGACGATGCCGTCGCCGCAGAACTCCACGACGCAGACATCGCTGCAGCCATCCTCGGGAAAGGTGTTGGAGTCGTCGAACTACTCGCCCAGTCCAGCCAGGATGATGCCGTCGACGCAGATCTCGGCCTGGCAGGTCGACGAGCAGCCGTCCTCGTCGATCAGGTTGCCGTCGTCGCAGGTCTCGCCGAGGCCACCCTGCGTGATGCCGTCTCCGCAGAACTCGTCCTGGCAGAAGGCGTCGCAGCCGTCGTCGGAGTTGGTGTTGCCGTCGTCGCACTGCTCACCGAGCGCCACCTGAACGACGCCGTCTCCGCAGACCTCGAGCTGGCAGCTGCTCGAGCAGCCATCCTCGTTGACCAGGTTGCCGTCGTCACACTGCTCTCCGGGGTCGATGTTGCCATCGCCGCACTCGGGGACCTCCAGCTGGCAGAGCTCGTCGCAGCCGTCGCCGGGCAGCGTTCCGCCGTCGTCGCACTGCTCGCCGATGCCGGCCTGGGTGATGCCGTCGCCGCAGAACTCGATCACGCACGCCGCGTCGCAGCCGTCGCCGTCGACGAGATTGCCGTCGTCGCACTCCTCACCGGCGTCCAGGTTGCCATCGCCGCAGACCGGCTGCGAGGCGGTGGTGACGGTCGCGGTGATGTCCACGAAGTGACCGTCACCGCCACCGGACTGACCGGGGCTTCCGTAGCCCGCCGAGCCGGGCTGCAGACCGAAGCGCATCGAGGCCGAATCGAGGGTGCTCGACTCCAGGAAGCCGGTCCACACGAAGTCGATGCTGATGGTGTGCGAGCCGCTCAGACCCGTGAACGTGATGATCGCCGCATCGGCGCGGGAGACCTGGATGCCGATGTCCTGCTCGTCGCTCTGGGGACCGGCGTTCGTGGCCGCTGCCTGGATGAGCTGACCGCCGGCCACAGGACCGCTCACGATCGTGGCCGTGACGTCCGAGACCTGCGACTTGCAGGCCTGGCAGCCGAAGATGGCGACCGTCTCGAGGGAGCCCTCGAGGTCGTGCGAGACGTCGACGTCGTAGATGACGCCGGGGTCGGCGCTGACGTCGAAGGTCACGTTGTAGGAGTACGTGGAGTTCGCGGTCGAGTTGGCGCCGATCGAGTCTGCCGCCGTGTAGCGCGTGCTGGCGCCGATCTGGTCGTTGACGACGACGTTGGTGATCGTCCCGCCGCCGGCCAACACGCCCGTATCGCCGTGGGGGTTCGTGTCGTCGGCGGGGTTCGGGTCGATCTCGTTGACCGAGACCAGCTCAGAGTTCTGGGCGGGATTCAAGGAGACCGTCACACCCGAGAGGGTGAGGTCGGCCGCCAATGCCGGGCCCATGCCCAGCGTGATGACGGCGAAGGCCGTGGCCGACGCCATCAAGCGCATTCGATCGAAGTTCATGTCAGCTTCCTCTCAGCTCTGCAGCTTCACGCTGTGCAGCTTCATCTTCCGTTGGATCTCGGTCTATGATGATCCGCTCGTTTCGTACGGCTCCGATGCCGCCGCGATCGAGCGGGGACGGGCTCGCCTGCGCCAGAGCGCGGGCGAGCATGGCGAACGAAGTACCAGTCCACGCGCAGCCTCCGTTCCGGACGAGTGTGCGAACCGTCCTTCGACTACGCGGCTCTCACCCGGCATTCTCGAATGTGCGCGCCCAGTGCGTCAAGCCTCAAGTGAGCCGCGAATCTGATTCGGCGATTCCTGATGACGCATCCGAGTGAGGTTTCGTAGCCTGAAGTACGCGCGGCGTATCCACTTGGAAACGTCATGCATCATACACTCAAAAGTTTAGTGCGATTGAGTCATGCCTCGGCGCGATCTTCTCACCGGCGTCGCCTGCAAGACGCCGCGCAAGTCCCCGCGCCGGCGAGCAGCACGGGCAGGAAGAGCAGGCCCAGAGGCGTGAGGAGCGGAACGGGCGCGGGCCCGCCGTTCACCGAGAGGCCGGGATCCCCATCGGAGACGAGAGTGATCGGCGCGGAGACCAGTAGGTTTCCGTCGATCGTGGATGCATCCATGTCCGGCAGGCCCGGCTCGGCGTTGAGCGCCATCTCGAGGGCCACGAGCACCTGCTCGGCTGTCTCGCCCGGGATCGTCGTCACCTGCACCGAAACGCCATCGATCGTGACGCCGAAAGTGCCCCCCTGCGCGAGCCCGCTGAGATCGATCTCGTCCACCGGCGGACGATCCGAGCCCTCGAGCTGGCGGAGATAGCTGGCCAGCCGATTGCGCTCGCTCGCGCCGAGGACGTCCGTGGCCCCGTGCAGCGACGAGTCGAGCACCTCTTCGAGTGTCTGCGCCTGCCCATTGTGGAGATAGGGCGGCTTCGACCAGATGCCCTTGAGTGTCTGCGTCTCGATCCCGACCCCGGCGAGCGGGAGCCCGATCCCCTGGCCGGACGACGCCTGGATCGTGCCGACGTCGTGTCGAAGGCCGTCTGCGAAGGCGTCACCGGAATGGCACGAGACGCAGCCGCGTTCGTGGAAGACCCGTCGACCGCGGCGGCCGTCGTCTGTGAGCGAGCCGTCCGGGTTGCGGTAGGGGCTGTCGGGGAAGTCGGTCAGCGACGCCGCGTACGCCGCGAGCGCGTCGAGCTCGGCGGAGAGCCCGGTCTTCGGCAGGCCAAGCGGGTCGGACGTGTCGATGAACTGCTGCGCGGTGAGGAAGCCTGTCCCGCCGACGCCGC
>CAZQMY010000374.1:0-6168 GCA_964594405.1 uncultured Spirochaetaceae bacterium
AGTTCCCGCCAGCCGTGGACGAGCGCCTTCTTCTTGTGGTAGTAGCTCTCGCCCTCGCTGCCGTTGGACTCGCCCTGGTACCAGATGACGCCGCGCATGGCGAACGGGGCCAGCGGCATGATCAGGAGGTTCGTGGAGCCCTCGGGTGCGAGGTGGATGGCGTCGGGATCCTTGAGGCTGGCCGCGGTGAGGTAGCACATGGCCTTCGAGGTCATATGGCCCGCGTCGAGCTCGTCGTAGACGCCGTCGATGTCGTAGTCGCCCCAGATGAAGTGGTTGCTGTTGGGCATGCCTCGCTCGGCGAGGCTGATGGCCAGACCGATGTACGCGCAGAAGAGCGGCACGGCCATCTTGAGCGAGCGAACGCGCTCGATGGTCTCGGGCGCCCAGTGCGCTTCGCCCACCAGCTCGGTGAAGGTGCGCTTCAGGTCGGCGTTGGAGACGACGACAGGGGCCTCGATCAGCTCGGCTGCGCGCGTCTTCTTGCCTGCGACCACCCCCTCGACCCTTCCGCCCTCGATTCGCACCTCGTGGACGGGGCATTGGGTGCGGACCTCGCCACCGTACGCGCGGATCGCCTCGATCAACCGGCCCGCGAGCACCTGCCCGCCGCCCACCGGGTAGTAGGCGCCGTGCATGAAGTGGTCGGTGAGCCCGGCGGCCATGACGACGGGGGTCTCCGAAGGGCGCACCGCGTAGCAGCCCTGCTCGCCGAGCAGCACCGCCTGGGCCCGGGCGCTGAGCGCGTGCTCGGCGAAGAGCTCGGTGATGGGGCGGAGGCCCCAGCCGAGGAAGTCCGGAGCCTCGCTGGCGACCTCTGCCATGCCGATCTCGCCGCGGCGCAGCCTCGCGCCGGTGGCGCTGATGCCCTCCATGATGTCGAGCACCGCGTCGAGGGCCCGTGCCTCGTCGGGAAAGGTCTGCTTCAGACGTGCGCGGTAGTTGTCCCAGCCGAAGGGGATCCTGAAGCTGAGGTCGGGGAAGTGCAGGGTCGAGTAGCCGTCGGGGTCCAGCGGGCGGAAGAGCACGCGCTCCGCGAGCCCCAGGCCCTCGAAGGCGCGCGTGATCATGCCATCGCGACCACACTCGCCGATATAGTGGATGCCGACGTCGAACTCGTACTCCCTTCCCTTGTGCTTGCGCCTGAAGACCTGCGAGTTTCCCCCGGCGACATAGTGGGCCTCGAGCACCAGGGTTCGCTTGCCCATCGCGCAGAGATAGGCGGCCGTGGTCAGGCCACCGAGCCCCGATCCGATCACGATGGCATCCCACTGCTCCCGCTCGCCGCTTCGCGCTCCGCTCATTGACGCACCTCCTTCGTCTCCATCAGCCGGCGGCGATCGAGGCGATCAGCGCTTCCAGCTCGGCTCGCACTTCCTCGCCGTTGTTGCGGAACATCGCCACGATGGGCGCGGGCAGGGTCTCCGAGATCATGTCGGGGTAGGATTCGAGCCCCTGGATGCGATCGAACCACTTCGAGGTCAGCGGGCGCGCGCTGATGAGGTGCCCGAGCGCCAGATGATCGAGGCGCAGCACGTAGGGCAGGGCGCAGGCATCGGCCAGGCTGAACGCGTCACCGGCGAGCCAGGCCTGATCGGCGAGGAGCGCCTCCATCCGGTCGAGCATGCCGATGAAGGCCTCGAGCGCGCCGCGCATCTCGGGCGCGGCAACGCCGTGCTCGATCACGCTCCTGCGCGCGGCGCGTCGCGCTGGCTCGGGGATGCTCTCCCAGGCCGCGCGCTGCTCTTCCAGCGGGCGGCCCAGGATCATCGGGCGGGTCGCGATGCCGTAGGTGATGACGCCCGCCGCCGGGTGGACGCCGTCATCGATGGACTTCACGAAGAGTCGCATGGCGTGACGCGCCACCGGATCAGCGGGACGCATGGGCCGCTCGGGGAAGGCGTCGTCCAGATACTCGTTGATCAGCGTCGACTCGATGAGCACGCGTCCATCGTGGACGAGGGTCGGCACCACGTGATTGGGGTTCAGCTTCACGTACTCCGGGTCGTGCTGCCCTCCGCCCTGGAGGTCGATGGCGTGCCCCTTCCACTCGAGCTTCTTCTCCCCGAGGACGATTCGCACCTTCTGCGAGCAGCTGGAGAAGGCGTTGTGGTAGAGCTCGAGCATGACGGGGCCTCCCTGGGGTTCGGCCCGGAGGATACCGCGTGCCCCGCCCGGCGCGCTTCGGCGGCCGCCCGCCCGAGCATCAGGTGAACATCATGTCTGCGCGGCGTCCGAGGCAGGCTCCACGGATGTGCCCGCGACTCATCGGCGACCCTCGGGCCGGGTCGATGCGCCCGGTATTCGGGGTCATACTTGAGCAGAAGGGCGGTACGTCGGCATTCGGCGTCGGCCCCGGCGTCGACACACGCCCGGGCCGGGCGGCGGATTGGCCACGTCTGCCGAAGAGAGGTCGAAGTGCAGGATCCGATCGTCTGGAGAGGGCACGCGAGGTATGCACTGGCCGCGCTCGGCGTGGCCTCGATCATCGCCGTCGGGGCGGTCGCGGCTCGCGCCGAAGACTCGACCGAGGGCGCTCGGGAGCAGGCCGATGAGATGGAGGCGAGCAGCTCGCCGCCGGGCCGGGATGTGTCGAGGAGCGCGCGCGCCACTGCGACCACCGCCCCGCCCGTCTTCGTGCCCCGATCCCGCGGTGCACCCGCCGGGCGGGTGGGCGGTGCGACGCGCCAGGGGGCGCTCGACCTGATCGTGAGCGCGCTCGTGCCCGAGTTCGACGACGCTGCGCTCTGCCAGTCCGAGCAGCCCGTGCTCTACTGGCACCTCTCCAAGGGCACGAGCTTCCCGGTGAACTTCACGCTCAGCGACCTCGAAGCCATGGACCCGATGGTGGACGTCACGCTGAAGGGGCCCTTCGCGGCCGGCATCCACGCCATCGATCTCGCCGACCACGGCGTCCGCCTTCCGGTGGGGCGATCATACGAGTGGTTCGTCGCCGTCGTCCCCAATCCGACCGATCGCTCAGCGGACGCCGTGGCGCGTGGCGCGATCCGTCGGGTCGAGGGTGGGGCAGCGGAGGCGCACGGCGCCAACGATGCCGCAGCCCGCGTTCGCAGGCTCGCGGGGGCGGGTCTCTGGTACGACGCCCTCGACGCCGCCTCCGAGTCCGGCGAGCAGGCCGTCCTGGTCGAGCAGGTCGGACTCGAGCTCAGTCGTCGCTAGGCACGGTCGGGCCGCGTGCCGCAGGCCTCGAATTGCGGACGCGATAGATCGGTACGGGCTCGTCCTTGCCCTTGAGCGGGTGCGCGCCGAGCGACTCGATGTCGAAGGCGTCGCGGATCCGGCGTCGGGTCTCCTCGCCGATGAGCACCCGCCAGTCGCTCGCGGCCTCCGCTCGAGAGAAGCCCTCTTTGTCGAAGCCCTCGAGTCGCGCGGCGATGTTGACCGTGTCTCCCACCGAGGTGAACTTCAGGCTCCGATCCCCGCCGATACAGCCCACGACCGCCGGACCGGTGAAGAGGCCGATCCGGCACCGGCCGGTGGGGAGGTCGCGGCCGCGCCACTCGGTGTTGAGCTGCTCCATGCGCTCGCCCATGGCGAGGGCGCAGCGAACGGCGGCGATGGCATCGGCGTCGATGGACGCCTCGTCTTCGCTCGGCACCGGGAAGCCGAAGTTCGCCTTGATGCCGTCGCCCGCGTAGTCGTCGACCGCGCCGCCGTGCGCCTCGACGAGGTCCGCCATGGCGTTCATGTACTCGTTGACCCACTCGAGCAGCGCTTGCGGCTCCATCTTCTCGGAGGCGGCGGTGTAGCCCTCGATGTCGCTCATCAACACCGTCAGCGTGACCCGGCGGCTGACCGGGCGCCCGCTCTCGCCGATGAACGCGGCCCGTTGGCGCCAGAGCTCGCGGGCGACAGCTGGGCCCTGAAACCTCGAGAAGAGACTCGCGACCGCCCGGCGCCCGCGCCTCTCCTGGGCGGCGATCACCCAGGCGGCGCTTGAGGCGGCGAGACCGCCCGCCAGCGAAGGGGCGAGGACGGGCACCCAGAGCGCGTGTCGCGCGCCGATCACGCTGGCCAGGGCAAGCGCAGCGAGCGCACCGAGCCCGCCGAGGGCTCGCAGCCAGCCCCGTGAATCGAGGGCGGCGAGGAGCGCGCCGATGAGCGCGAAGACCGCGATCGCGGCGTAGGTCGAGGCGGTGCTCGAGCTCGTGATCGGCGGCGACTCGCCCTTCGCGTGGCGCAGCAGCTGCTCCACCACGCTCGCGTGGATCGCGACGCCCGGCACCGACCCTTCCACGGAGTCGCTCGCCAGCGGCGTGCGGAAGTGATCACGAACCGACTCGGCGTCGGTGCCGATCAACACGATGGCGCCGCTCAGCTGCTGATCGCTGACGGCGTCGTCGAGGATGTCGGCGAGCGCGATCCGCGGAAAGGTGTGCGGACCGAAGCGGTAGTCCATGGGGATCTGATAGCCGCCCGCGTCGGCGCGCACATAGGGACCGAAGTCTCCGAGCAGGGGCGGGAGGTTCGTCGGGCCGAGAGCCACATGATCGGCGTTCTCGGTCGAGGCCGCCGGTGCGATCCCGGCTCGTCCCAGATGGCGCTTGGCCAGCTGCAGAGCCATCGCCTCCATCGCGTCGCCCTGCGCGTTCCAGAGGTAGAGGAGGGCGCGCCGGACCGTGCCGTCCCGATCGAGCACCAGATCGACGGCACCGGCCTGGTGCGGGCCTTCGAGGAAGGGCGGCGCTTCCACGCCACCCCCCTGCGCGTCGGGGAACTTGGTGGCCATCACGACGCGATGGTCGCTCCTCACCAGCGCGCCGAGGCGCGCGAAGCCGGGCGCCTCGAAGGGGCTCTTCGCTTCCGCGGCACGCGGCACCGGCAGGTCGCGATAGAGATCGACACCAATCGCTGTCGGGTCGGCGCGCAGGACCCGCTCGAGGAGTCGCGCGAGCACGCGATCCGGCAGCGGATGGCCGAAGCGGCGGATCTCCGTCTCGCCGATGAGCACCAGCCGGATCGGCACGTCGCGATCCGCAGCCCGCGCGTCCAGACGAAGGCGCTGGTCCCAGGCCCAGAGCTCGGCGGGCTCGAGCATGCCGAGCAGACGCATCGCGGCGACGAGCAGGCCGACCCCGACGGCGACTGCGATCGATGTGCGAAGCGGAGAGGCTTCGATGGGCATGGAGGCTGCGCCGGCTCCGCCTCGCCCCGCCACTAGAACACCACGCAGTTGGCGAGATCCTGGATCCCCTCCGCTTCCACGATCACGACACGTCCCTTCTCGACCCGGATCAACCCCTCCTTCCCCCAGGCACGGAACTGCTTGTTGATGCTCTCGCGCGTCGTTCCCACCAGATCCCCCCACTCTTCCTGGGAGAGCCTCAGGTCGATCAGCACTTCTTCGGCGCCCTCGGGACCGTCCTGCACGACGCCATGCTCGTTGGCGAAGTCGATCAGCTTCTTGGCGAGTCGGACCGGGAGGTTGAGAAAGTGCGTGTCTTCGAGGAACTCGCTGAGCCGCGCCAGCCGCTCGGCGAGCACGATGAGCAGCTCCACTGCGATGTCCGGACGCTTGCGCAGCAGCGGCTGGAACTCGCGCGAGTCGATGACGAGGAGCTCGCACTTCTCCATCGCCAGCACCGTCGCCGTCCGGAGCCGGCCGGCCAGCACGCCGACCTCGCCGAGCACTTCGCCAGCGCCGACGACACAGAACATCAGGTCGTCGCCGTCGTCCGACGTGGTGACGACCTTGAGCCGACCGCTCACGACCACGAAGATCTGCGCGCTCGGATCATCCTTTCCGAAGAGCGCCTCACGGGGCCGCAGGGCTCGGGTGGTCGCCACCTCGGCGATCGAAGCGACGTCCTCTTCGGGAAGATTCGCGAAGAGCGGGACGCCCTCGAGAATCTCCTGCTTTCGCTTCAGGTCCAGGGTCGACATGAGTCGATGATACCTCCTGAGGTGTCCGATCACGCGATCGGCGTGATGATTCCGAGATGACGAATGGACAGCGACAGCGCTGGTCCACCGATGAGGAGGACCGAGATCGCGGTGGCGATGAAATGGCGAGTGAGTCGACCGGGATGCACGACGGGCCCTCCTTCGAGCCGCCTCGGTGGCGGGCTCGAAGGAGGAGCCTCCATCTGCGCTCCGCTCGACGTGAAGCCGCTCACGTCTTCCGCGCGTTCAGGCTCCTCTCGGTCG
>CAZQMY010000375.1:0-6165 GCA_964594405.1 uncultured Spirochaetaceae bacterium
CCGGAAGCCGGTAGCGCCCCACGCGAGGAAGAGGAATCGCGTGGTCGCATCGTTGACAGACTCAGAGCTGGCGGAGCTGGAGGACGCGGCAAAGGGTGAGGCCCTTGGCACGTATCTCCGAAGACTGATCGTCCGCCACCTGGCCCGCCGCAAGAAGTAGCCCGACACGAGAGGGGGAATCATGAGTCGGCGGGACGGTGAGATTCGGAAGCGGGGCGACCGAGACCATCAAGGGGGACCGGTATGAAGGTTGCGATCTACGCTCGCATGAGCACTGACAAGCAGTCCGAGGCATCACCCGCCGACCAGATCGCGCATTGTCAACGCTTTGCCGAGTCGCGAGGCTGGACGGTGGTGCCCGACCTGATCGTTCAAGACGCGGGCATCTCCGGCGCCTCGCGGCACAACCGGCCCGGCCTCTTGAACCTCGTGGCGCGCATCGACGAGTGGGATGTGCTCCTGGCCTACGACTGGTCGCGCATCTCGCGCAACACGGAGGATCTCGGTTGGCTCCGCAACCGCGTGAACCTCCACAAGCGGCAAGCCGTCGAGTCGAGCACCGGCCTCGATCTCGAGAACCTCGGCAGTCAGGTGATGGGCATTCTGGGCCAGGAGTACCTGAAGAAGCTCGCCCTCGACACGCACCGGGGGCTGCGGGGGAAGGCGGAGCGTGGACTCAACGCGGGCGGGAGGCCATTCGGCTACCGATCCGAGGATGTAGAGGGCGGAAAGCGCTTGGTGGTGGATGAGTCCCAGGCGCCCATCGTCCGGCGCATCTTTGATGAGTTCAACAGTGGAGAGTCGCTCCGAGCGATCGCACACGGCCTGAACGCCGATGGCATCGAGTCCCCGCGCGCCAAGGGGTGGGCTATCTCAGCGCTTCGTGCACTCATCCTGAACCCGATCTATCGCGGCGAGTACGTCTGGAACAAGTCCGAATGGGTCAAGGACCACGAGACGGGCAAGCGCAAGCGCCACGAGCGCCCGGAATCAGAGTGGCTTCGGGCGGAAGATCCGTCTTGGGAGATCGTCGAACCGGCGGCCTGGCACGCCGCGCAGCACGAGCTCGCGCGGCGGGCGGGGCACCACCGACGGACGAGTGCCGGTCACTTCGCCGGCCATGGGCGCGGCCACCGAACCCGGGCACGGCGCCTGCTGTCGGGCTTCCTCGAGTGCGGGGAGTGCGGGGGCGGATTCTTCACTCGCAATTCGCACAGCGGTTACGGCTGCGGCTGGCGGCGCGACCGCGGGCCGGCGGTGTGCTCGAGCGATCTGGTGGTCACGGCCGCCGACCTCGAGGCGACCTTCGTTGCCGGGGTCCGCGACCACGTGCTCACACCGGACACCACTCGATACATCGTGGAGCGAGTCGCGGACGCCGTGACGCGGCGATCTCAGGCCACACCCCAGCAGGCCGCCGCAGCCCGGAGCCGGATTCGGGAACTCGAGAAGGAACTCTGCAACCTCGCCCGGCTCGCGGCCGAGACCGGCGAGGTCCGCGTCTACGCGAAGATGATCCGCGAGCGGGAGGAGGAGCGGGCCGGACTCGAGGCCCGGCTCGCTGAGATGCAGGCGCCGGAGATCGACCGGGGCGCGCTGTTCGAGATCGCCGAGGGCCGGGTCGGGCAGCTCCGCGATTGGTTCGCTGAGGCAGGGGAGGGCGCCCGTCGTGCCCTGCGGATGCTCCTCGGCGAGCGGCGTCTCGCGGTGCATCCGGACCCGGACCACGGCTACCGGGTGGAGGGTTTCATCGACCTGGCCCTGTACGGCAGAACGCCCCGGAACCCTAATGATTCCGGGGCGTTCGCTTCGGTGGTAGCGGGGGCAGGATTCGAACCTGCGACCTCCGGGTTATGAGCCCGACGAGCTACCTGACTGCTCTACCCCGCAATAGATCTCAATGGATGTCTCTGTGTCGTGACTCGCGCGTCGCGCGAACGCCTCGGCGCCGTGGCCGGCGACCGGCATCCCACCCGCAAAGCGGGGTGGGGTCCGCCCACCACGAAAGGGCGGTGCCCTGAAGGGCTGCAATTAATACAGACGCTCAGAAGCGCTGTCAACGCTCGCTTTCGGGTTTCGAGTTGCACACCTCTGATGGTCCAACCCCACGGATCTTTGCGCTTTTCGGCCCTTTCCGACCACGTAGGGGGGAGAGCAGCCCCGCTCCGGCTGCACAGGAGACCCCCCTCATGCACCAGTCGAATACGCAGATCAAGCCCGCACGCATCGCGCTGGGCCTCGTCCTCGGCCTCGCCATTGCCACGCCGGTGGTGGCCGGCACGGTCTACAGCTGGCAGACGGAGGATGGCACGCTCTCCTTCACGGACGAGAGCAAGAAGGTCCCGAAGAAGTACAAGGACCAGGCCGAGCGCAGCTCGACCGGCGACCTTCGGAGCTACGAGCGCTACACGCCGGCCGATGCCTCCACCGACGAGCGGCCCTATGCCGAGCGCCTCCAGAAGCGACTCGCCCAGGTGCGCGGCGCGGCGGCGGCCGAGGCCGCAGCGACTGCCGCCAGCGGAGCAGGCGCGCCAGCCGGCGCACCGATCGCCATCTCGACCGGCGGCTCGCGATTCGGACGCAACGCCACGATGGTTCCCGTCGGCGGCGCTCCCTCGGGCGAGCCGGTGGTGATCGAGCAGAAGCGGGTTCGGCCCGACGACAGCAACGCGACGCGGACGATCACGGTCGTCAAGCAGGGCGATCGCGTGATCAGCGTGCAGAAGGGCCAGAAGAACCACCGCAGCTACACCGGCACCACCGCCACCGGTCAGCCTGAAGACGAGGCCTACTAGCCGAGGAGCATCATCGCTCGGCACAGCTGATCGAACCGGCGAATCCGGCCTCGAGCGCGCGGGCCGCGCATTCGAGCGGCGAAGGCGCCTCCGGCCATGGGCAGGGGGCGCCTTCTCTCGTCTCTCGTGCCGCCGAGCGGGTGCGTGATCAGGCGGAGGGGCCGGGTGCCCAGTGATCCAGGTGATCGGCGATGAAGTCGTCGATACTCCGCATCGCCCCCTCGCTCACGCGCAGGAATCGGAGTCCGAGCGAGCGGCTGCGCAGGTCGGGCGATTCGCGGCTCCACACCACCTCGGCGGTGGGATCGATGGCGATGCCTGTGTCGGGCAGGTTGAGGTCGAGGCGGATCGTGGTCTTCGGCTCGAGCTCGCAGTCGGCCTCGACCGCGATGCCACCGCGGGAGATGTTGCGCGCCGTGCCCCACGTATTCATGAGCGCGTTGCTCAGCTGGACGGGCGTCTCCAGCTGGACTCGGGGCAGGCCGCAGCTGAGCCCGGCCTCGAGGAAGTGGTTGACGGAGTCGATCAGCTCTGTGCGCGCCAGCGGCTTGGTGAGCACGTCGTTGGCGCCGGCCCGGATCGCGCAGGACCGATCGCTCACGCTCTCCGCGCGAAGCAGCATGACCAGCGGGATGTCCGCCAGATCGGGGCGGTCACGCAGCCTCCGACAGAGCCCGTCTCCGCCCATCCCGGGCATGTGCAGATCGGCGAGGACGAGGTCGGGCCGGCGCGCCTCGATCAGACCGAGGGCCTCCTCGGCGCTGCTCGCACATCGCACCTCGGCGGTCCGTGCCAGGAAGAGGCTGACCAGCTCCCGGAACATGGGGACGTCGTCGACCACCACGATGGACTTGCCGTGCGTCATGGGATCCTCGAAGCCGTGGCTCCGGCCCGGCTACTGCCGGCCCGTCAGCTTCGCCAGGTCGCGCCAGGTCGAGCTCACCTTCCAGTTGTTGCCCTTGCCCTCTCGGGTCCAGACCTGGGTCTCGTAGACCTCGATCTCGAAGGGTCGACTCAGCGCGTAGCCGGTGTAGGTCACCTCGATGGTGGCGTTTCGCTTGGCCTCGTCGATCGACCACGGCGCCGCCTCCCAGTCGGTGAAGCGGACCTCGTCGAAGTCGGGCATCTGGTCGATGAAGGCCTGCCGCTCCTCGTACTTCATGAACTTGGCCGCCTCGTCGAACTTGGACCAGCGGACCTGGTTGGAGTAGAGCAGCTGCTGCTCCTCGAGGGTGAGCTCGCGGTCCAGCGGATCGTCCGGCCGGAACTCGCCGAACGCGCAGCCGAGGCTGCCGAAGGCGAGGGCGAAGGAGAGGGCGATCAGGGCGCGAAGAAGGCTGCCGGGCATGGGATGCTCCACTTCGGTGAGGCCGCTCGGCGCCGTGTGTCGCGCATCACGCGCGTGCTCTTCGGCGGCAGAAGGCGGCCCAGGTCTTGGCTGGCTTTGACCTTTCTATCGGCCGGGGACGCCGTGGCCTGAGCGCTTCGTGATATCGTCCGCTGCGTGCGGAAGGATTCCGGGCGGCTGGCAAGTCGGTCGCTGCCCGGTGATGGCCATCACGGCTCGCGATGGCGTTGGAGAAGCATGATTCTCGGCATCGACATCGGCGGGACGAAGGTGGCCTGTGCGCTGGCCGACCGCAGCGGCGTGCTCCTGGGCACAGAGCGCCGCCCCAGCCCCGCCACGGGCGACGCACGGTCGGATCTCGAACGCATCGCGGATCAATGCCTCGACCTGCTCGGATCCCGCGGCATCGCGGCGGGTGAGCTCGAGGCCGTGGGGCTCTCCGTTCCCGGTCCCATCGACCGCGACGCTGGCCTGCTCATGCACCCGCCCAACCTGAGCGGCTGGGGAGAGGTGCCCGCCTCGAAGATCCTGGGCGAGCGGCTGGGCTGCCCGGTGTATCTCGAGAACGACGCCAATGCGGCGGCCCTCGCGGAGTGGCGCTTCGGCGCGGGGCAGGGCGCGAGCGACATGGTCTACCTCACCATGTCCACCGGCGTCGGCGGCGGCTTGATTCTCGGTGGTCGGCTGTATCGGGGACGGATCGGATCGGCGGGCGAGCTCGGGCACGTCCCCGTGGAGTGGCCGGGCGAGCGCTGCGCATGCGGGTTGCGGGGCTGTCTCGAAGCCTATACCGGCGGCCGGGCCTGGCAGGCACACCTTCGCGAGGTGCTGCCCGGCGCCAGCCTGGCGCTGGCGCTGGCTGGGGGCGATCGCGACGCGCTCCGTCCGGAGCACGCCGTGGAGGCGGCTCGGCAGGGCGACGCAGACGCTGCGCGCGAGCTCTCGCGCTGGATCGACTACCTCGCCCGCGGGATCGTGCAGCTCGTCTTCAGCCTCGCGCCCGAGGTGATCGTGCTGGGCACGATCGCCGTCGCTGCCGGGGAGGAACTCTGTCTCGTACCGCTGCGCGAGCGGGTGGCCGAGCAGTCCTGGCCGCATCAGGCGCCCTACATGCGGATCGTCACTGCGGAGCTCGGCGACAAGCTCGGCGAGTACGCGGGCATCGTGGTCGGCGTGCAGGCGCTCGAGCAGGGAGCGGGCTAGGGCGTGTTCGCGGTGGCCGCGGTGCCGCTCTCCGCGTCTGATTCGAAGCGCGCGAGCTCGGCCATGATCTCGTTGGCCCCGTCGCGAAGCTCTCGGAGCATGACATTGATGGCGGGCACCTGCTCGCCGCTCTTCTGCGCGTTCTCGAGCAGGCGCATCACGGCCTCGCCCACGGAGTCGCTCGCCTGGGCGTGGCTGTCGGCGTTCTCGCGGATCAAGCGGATCATGTCGGTGATGGAGGAGATGCTCTCGGTGATGTAGCGACCGGTCTCGCGCTGCTCGTCGGTGGAGCGGTGGACGTGGCGGCAGGCCTCGAGCGCCGACTCGGCGCGCTTGAGCATCTGCTCGCTGACCTTCGATTGCTCCGACATCGCATGCGAGATCTGCTGGACCTGCGTCGAGGTCTCCTGCGCACTCTCCGCCACCAGCCGCGAGCTTCGTGACTGCTCCTCGGTGGCCCGCGCGATGCCCTCGACGCGCACGAAGGCCTCTTGCGCCGCCGATTGGATGTTGACGAGCGCCGCGCCCGCGGCCTCGGAGCGGCTGACGCCGGCGTCGATGGCCGAGATCCCCGCGTTCATCGCCTCCACTGCGTCGTTGGATTCGGATTGGACGTCGGCGATCAGCTTGGCGATGTCGCGGGTGCTCGCCTCGGTGCGCTTGGCCAGTGTCTTCACGTGGTTGGCCACCACGAGGAAGGCCTTGCCCTGCTCGCCGGCCTGCGCGGCGATGATGGCCGCGTTCAGCGAGAGCAGATTGGTCTCGTCGTTGATGTCGCCGATCACGTTCAGGATCCCGCCGATCTGGCTGATGCGGGCT
>CAZQMY010000376.1:0-6153 GCA_964594405.1 uncultured Spirochaetaceae bacterium
CGAGGTCGCGCGCGCGCAGGCCCGGGCTCGAGAGCAGCGCACTGGCCATCGTCGGCACCAGGAAGAGCCTCGTCACGCGCTCGACTTCGATCAGCCGCAGCACCTCCTCGGCGTCGAAGCGCGGCAGCATCACGTGCACGCCGCCGAGCGCCGTGACGTAGTGTGGTGTGCCCCAGCCGTTGACGTGGAAGAGCGGAATGGTGTGCAGCACGACGTCCTCGCCACTCAGCCCGTTGGTGAGCGCGGAGTGGATGGCGTGCAGATAGAGGCCGCGGTGACTGAGCATCGCGCCCTTCGGTGTGCCGGTGGAGCCGCTGGTGTAGAAGATCTCCGCCGTCTCGTCCTCGTCGATCTGCGGCCTCGGATGCTCCGCATCGGGCTGACGCGCGAGCATCGCCTCCCAATCCGCCCCCAGCGTCGCCGTACGGCCCGGATGGCCGGGCTCGGGGCGCTCGGCCTCGCGCACCAGGAGCGTCGGCGCGCAGTCCGCGAGGATCGTCTCGAGCTCGGGGCGTGCCAGCCGGATGTTGAGCGGCACGAGGATCGCGCCGGCGAGCAGGACGCCGTAGTAGGCCTCGAGGAGCTCATGCCGATTGCCGCCGAGCCACGCCACGCGATCGCCGGGAGCCACCCCATGCTCCCGCGTCAGCGCGTGGGCCATGCGATGACAGCGCGCCGCGTACTCCGCGTAGCCGAAGCGACGCTCACCGCTGATGACGCCGACGCGCTCGGGATAGAGTCGCCGGGCGCGCTCGAGAAAGTCGAGGGGCGTGAGAGGCACATTCATTCGTGGCTCGCTCCCCCGGCATCCTCGCCATCGCCGTCGGCGCCGCCTTCCAGGGACTCGAGATGCACCTCGATCTCGCTCCACGAGGACACGCGCCGGATGGCGGCGGACGCGCGCACCGGACGACGATTCCACGGGCGGTCCATCAGCAGCACCCGGCGCGTGCCGGCCGTGACCAGCGCCTCCGCGATCTCGAGCGAGTCCTCGACGACCACCGGGTAGGCACGGGCCAGCAGCGCCTCTCGGGAGAGGGTGCCGTGGCCCGCGTAGCGGCCGTACTTGTCCACCATCTCGATCGCGTCGAAAGGCAGCTCGTGCCGCTCGAGCCAGGCGGCGGTGATCTCCCGAACGTCCGGCGGGCGCCCGGTGATCACGTGAACGGCCCAGCCCGCGGCGCGCGTTCGCACCAGCGCCTCGCGCGCGCCCTCCAATGGCTCGAGGGACGAGAGATGCGCGGCCTCGTGGGCCTCGGCCATGAACACGTGCCACTCCTCGTCCGACAGGCCGATCGAGACGCGCAGGTCGAAGCTGTGCATCGCCTCGAAGTCCACCACCTTGCCGAATCGCTCTCGCGCCAGGCGCGCCAGGGCGCGCGTGGTCTCCGAGAGCACGTCGTCGACGTCGACGTAGAGCGCGTCCGCCGAGCTCGCCTTCACCGACGCCGCCTCACTCCGTGTCGCGGTCGTACTCGCGGAGCTTCAGATTCGCGCGGCGGGCCGCTCGAGCCTGCTCTGGCGCGGACGCCTCCATCCACGAGTCGTCGGCGAGCACGCCCACCTCGTCCAGCAGCGTCTGGATCTCGACGAAGAGGCCCTGGGTCGCGTCGCGCGGCGCACACCATTGCCTCCGCGTCCGCCCGCTCGCAGAGTCCGCTGCCGTCGATCCGAGCCTCTCCCATCGTCCGAGCCCCGGTCCGACCCTGCGCACCCGTGCTGCGCCCGCAGACCCGACGACCGAGACCGGGAGCGTATCGGAAGGGGGACTGCTCATTCGAAGTCACGCTCCAACAGGGTCTTGCGTTCGTCGGCCGTCGCCTTGCGGATCGCGTCGTCGCACAGGCGCCGCACCGCATCCGAGAGCGGCGCCAGCACGCGGTCCGAGCAGTTGAGCCCGGCCTTCGCCTTCACGTACTGCTTGAGCTTCGACGCCACGATCAGCGTATCCTGCGGCAGGGCGTCGTCGGGCGCAGCCGCCGGGGCGCTCGAGGCCGAGCCGCCGCCCTTGCGCACGATGACCGTGGATCGCTCCGCAGGCCTGCGCGCTTCGGCCGGTGGTGAAGGGGTCGTGGCGCGCTTCGGCCTCTCCTGCGGCGCTGCCTGCTGGCGCTCGTACTCGGCGCGCGTGGGCGCTCTGGCCTCGACCGCCCACGATTCGCGATGTCGCACGATCCCGAGGTGCCCATCCCAACACGACACCGAGCAGAAGACGAAGGCCGTGTTGCGACGATTGCAGGTGGAGACGTTGCACACGTAGTGGTCGGCGCCGAAGGCGATGTCCTTCTTGCACCCACTGCACCGACGCCAGCGATCGCCCTCCTCCACGCGGCCCTCCTCTCGAGCCCGCTGGCCCGGTTCGAGACCCGAGTGTGCGCTGGCAAGCAGGCGCTTTCAAGCGCCCGCAGAGGACCAGTCGATGACGTGGAGCAGGAAGAAGATCAAGACGCCCGTCACCGAAACGTACATCCAGCCCGCCCAGGTCCAGCGGGAGAATCGCCGATGCGCGGGCAGGCGATCCGAGAGCGCCAGATAGAAGGATGTGAAGATCATCGGCAGCACGATTGCCGAGAGCACGATGTGCGTGATCAGGATGAAGAAGTAGACCGGCCGGATCAGGCCCTGCCCGGGGAATGGCGTGTCGCCTGCCGTCGAGTGGTAGTAGATGTAATTGATGAGGAAGAGCGCGGACGCGCCGAAGGCGCCCATCATCAGCTGCTGGTGTCGCCGCCGCTCGCCCCGCCGGATGGCGCGCAGCCCGAACGCCAGCAGGATCGCCGCGCAGGCATTGAAGAGCGCGCTGAGCGCGGGCAGCAGCCGGGAGCCCGCTCCGCTCGGCTGGCCTTCGTGGAAGTAGATCAGCCAGACCAGGAAGGCCAGCGCCGCCCCGCTGAGCGCCGCGTTCAGCAGCGCAAACTGCCGGGGCGCAAGCTTCGTGAGCGATTCCGTCGAGCTCATGAGCCGGGTTTAGCGCGCCCCGCGCCCGGGCTCAAAGCGCCCGCGCTCGGCGGGGCCTGCAGGAGCGAGCGGCCACCCGGCGCGCCCTCCCCGAGCGCCGCCCCGAGCAGCGTGGCGCGAAGGTCCGAGAAGTCGATGGGCGAGTCCAACCGTTCCCCGGCCCCGGGTCCCCCGCCGAGGTAGGCGAGCGCCAACGGCACGCCTGTGGGCGCGCCCCCCGCCGGCGCGGGCTCGAAGGGCAGCGCGCGCCCCGAGGTCCCGGCCAGCATGACGAGGGTCGATCGGCGATCCGGACGCCGCATGTAGTGCCCCATGAACTTCAGGATCGCGCGATCGATGTAGTCGAGCCCCCGCGCGTGGCCGGCATGGAGCAGCTCGGCGCCCGCTCCGGACTGCCAGACCGTCGCGTCCTCCACGAGCAATTGCTCGCCCGTGCGCGTGCGCACTTGATCGAGCGCCTGCTCCGACAGGTCGGCGGACTCGGCGGAACGATGGGGCGGCAGCGCGTCGCCGAAGTGCAGCCAGAGCAGGATGGGACGATGCCGGCGGCGACTCAGGACCTCTGTCGCCCTCATGATCAGCTGATGGGCATCCCCGACCACCGCCGGCGGACCGCCGTAGGCCGCGGCGAACGCGGGCCGGGCCGCATCGCCGAGCGGCGTCGCGTTGGGCATCGCGAAGGGCGAAGCGGCCATCGGCGAGTCCCAGAGGTCGAAGCCGCGGGCGAGTCCATGGTCACGCGCCAGCGCGCCGAGGGGATCGTAGACCAGCGCCGCCGTGTCGTAGCCGGCCCCGGCCAGCTGCTCGGCCAGACCGGACTCGGCGCCAGGCAGCGCACCGAGGTAGCCCCGCAGCGCGCCCGCCCCCTCCGCGGCCGGCGCGAGCGCCAGTCCCGAGAATCGCCGTCCGATCTGCTCCATTCGCGCGAAGCTCTTCATCTTCGAGGCGGACGCCTCGGGCAGCGCATCCAGCGTCAAGAGGAGGACGTCCGGCCCGGCGGCTCCAGGGCGCGTCCCGGACCATACCGGCGCCGGGGGCGACGCGGGCCAGACGGCGATCACGACGCTGGTGACCAGCGCCATCGGCAGGGTCGACGGGATATGCGCCAGCAGCGCGCAGACGCCGGAGAGGCACAGGAGGATGAGTGCCATCGAGGCCGGCGGCGCCGGCCCCATGACGTAGACGATGAGCAGCCCACCCGCCAGCATGCTGTAGGAGAGCAGCGTCGCGGGCGGCGGCTCGAGTCGCTTCGAAGCGTGATAGAGGCCCGCCACGCCCACCGCGCAGGCCGTCAGCAGCGCGGGACCCGCCGTCGCCTGCCCGCCGCCGGTCTGGACCTCGAAGTGACCCGCGACCCAGAGCGCGGGCACGGCCGCCGCCCCGGTCGCGGCGATGGCGCGTAGCCGCGGCGCGGCGACGAAGGTGGCGGCAGCGGCGGGCAGCGCGCTGATCAGGATGAGCCCGAAGAGCGCGATGGAGGCGTCGGCGGGGCGCTGGGGCACGGAGCTCACGCGCGCCGTCACCAGCTCGAAGGCGAAGGCGACGCTGACCGCCTGGCCAGCGCCCAGCCAGATCCTGGCCGCGCCGTTCCGATCGGCGGAACGCGCTTGGTCCACCGAGGCGACCTCGGAGACGTCCGCCGCGGGCGTCAGCCCCTCTCTGCCCTCCATTCTCCTGGCACTCCTCCCCCGGTGTCGGCTGTACGACGCTCGTCCGGTCCACCTGCAGGCCGCAGCGGGAGTGGTCTTCCGCCCGGCACGCAGCCATCGGGTAGCGCCCGGATGCCCGGGATGCCAAGCCCTCGAGGACAGCGCTCGAGAGGACGGCTCTCGAAACGACTCCCGGTCTTCGAGCTTGACGAGGAGCGCGACGTGTAGCGCGGGAGCAACTCCCAGCCCAACACGCGGTCGCCTCGCAGACTTCCGGAGAGCGGAGAGTTCCGAAGCGAATTGGGGAGCTTGTATTGACTGCCTGCCCCAATCGCGGGATCTTCAACCCCCGGCCCCCGCCCGCCCTTCTCCAGGATCGGCGCTGGTCAGCCGTCGAATCTGTACATCCGGAGTCGAACGCGTGCGCCGATCCAGACGCGCGACGCGGCGTCGTCCGATCGGCAGCCGGCGGCGCCAAGCGGGCCGAAGCCCACAATGTGGTCGTTCCAGCGGGTCACTCGGGGCCGGCTGGTGGCCACTCCATAGGAGACTCGGCAGGAGACTCGGCGCACGCGCCGAGCCGCTTCGTCCCGCCCGCCCCGACCGTGTCCGTCGTCGCATGGTCGATGCGGTCGCTCCAAACGCCCTCACACCCCTGCCGAGCGCAGGCAGAGCCCAAGACCACTCGAGGAGAGATCATGTCCGGAAGCACGCCCCTTTCTGCGGCCCAAATGCGAAAGCTCGCGACCAGCCGCAAGATCGAGAACGTCGTCGTTCTCGGCGCAAACGGCACCATGGGCTACGGCAGCGCCGCGCTCTTCACCACCGCCGTGCCGAACGTCACCTTCCTCGCGCGCACCAAGGACAAGGCCGACGAGGGCCTGGCCGCGGCCATCAAGCAGGTCCGCTCGCCCACCGTCGCCAGTGTGTCGAGCACGGGCAGCTACGACGACGACCTCGAGCGCAGCGTCGCCGAGGCCGACCTGATCTTCGAGGCCCTCACCGAGGACTTCGAGATCAAGCGCGAGATGTTCGATCGCGTAGAGAAGTGCCGCCGGGAAGACTCGATCGTGGGCACGGTCACCTCGGGGCTGTCCATCAACCAGCTCTGCGAGGGCCGCACCGACTCGTTCCGCAAGAACTTCCTCGGCCTGCACTTCTTCAACCCGCCCAACGTGATCGTCGGCACCGAGCTGATTCCTGGCCGCGACACCGACCCCGAGCTGGTCGACTTCATCGAGGCCTACAGCACCGTGCGCCTCGGTCGCACGATGGTGCGCACACACGACACGCCGGCCTTTGCGGGCAACCGCGTCGGATTCAAGGTGCTCAACGAGGCAGCCCAGCTGGCCGAGCAGCTCGGCCCGGTGCTCGTGGACCGGCTGATCGGGCCCTACACCGGCCGCGCCATGACCCCGCTGGCCACCATCGATCTCGTCGGCTGGGACATCCACCGCGCCATCGTCGACAACGTCCATCAGAACACCGCCGACGAGGCCCAGGCCACCCTCAAGCTGCCCGACTTCATGGACACGCTGATGGAGAA